>NZ_JACCQC010000020.1:0-139084 GCF_015712225.1 Burkholderia sp. 9775_39
CGGGCCGCGCCGCGGCCGATAGACGTGCAGCTTCCACGGCTCGGGTTCGAGGCTCGGCAACACCCGCACGAGGCGCCCCTTCCTGACGTACGGCCGCACCAGATACTCCGCGCACTGGCCGACCCCGCCGCCGGTGGCGCCGCTACCGCCTTCGCCCGCACCGTTCGGGCCACCGCCCGGCTTCACATGGCCGGCCGACCCGCTGTGCGAACGCATGCCGTGCTTCGCGCCATGCCGCTGCGTGCCGGCCGGCGGAGGCGGCGCGGTCGTATTGCCGTTGGTGCCCGGCGTCGACATGTCCATCGACGGATTCGGCGCGCCGGTGCCCTCGTCCGAGCGCTGCGAGTTCTGCGCCCATGCGGCCGGCGCGGCCGCGACGATCGCGACGGCTGCGCACGCCAGCACGTGCCGCGCGACACACTTCGATTCGAATGCTGATTTCATGGCGTTTTCTCCCTGTGGGTGATCGCTTGATGGAAATTCCTGCTCCGGTCTTTCAGCAAGGCCCATGCCGTCGTCGGCACGTTCGCGACCCGGCACGCGGTTTGCGTCCGCCGTGTTCGCACGACCGTCCTGTGATTCCATACGGAGCCCCTTGCCTTATGCCTTCCGCTTCTGCTTCCCACGCGCACGTCAAGTCGCACGGCAAACGCCACACGCGCCGACCCGGCCGCGCGCGCAGCGCCGACCCGACCCACCGCAAGCGCTGGTCCGGCGAAGTCACACAAAAAAGCGATGCACTCGATATCGAGCCCGACATCTTCAAATCCGACGATCCGGCCGCGATCGCCGCGTCGCTGAAGCGCTCGGCCGAACACAGCCGCCGCCGCAAGGCATCGCCGTTCCAGTCGGCGATGTCGATGCTGAACTTCTACGTGAACCGCGCGGGCCGCAACCTGCCGAAAACACGCCGCGCGACGCTCGAACGCGCGAAGCGGAAGCTGCGCGAGGCATTCGGCCGCAAGCCCTGACGGCTGGCGCGCCGCCTCTCTCCCCCTGCTGCGATCACACGCATGCATGAAACGCTCTGGTATCTGATCATCGGCGCGGTGCTGCTCGGCATGGGCGTCGTGACGTCCACGCTGCGCCACCTGCCCTGCAGCTCGGCCATGATCTATCTGGTGCTCGGCGTCGCGCTCGGTCCGACCGGCGCCGACCTGCTGCATCTCGACCTCGAACGCGACGGGCGCCTGCTGCGCGAGATCGTCGAAGTCGCGCTGCTCGTGTCGCTGTTCGCGATCGGGCTGCGGTTGCGCGTGCCGCTGTCCGACAAGCTGTGGCTCGTGCCGTGCCGTCTCGGGCTGCTCGCGATGGTCGTCACCGTGCCGCTGCTCGCCGTCTGCGCGGTGCTCGCGCTGGGCCTGGGCTGGGGCCCCGCGCTGCTGCTCGCGGCGATCCTCGCGCCGACCGACCCCGTGCTCGCGCACGACGTGCAGGTGCACGATCCGGGCGATCGCGACCTGGTGCGCTTCGCGCTGTCCGGCGAAGGCGGGATGAACGACGGCATCGCGCTGCCGTTCGCGCTCGCGGGGCTCGCGCTGTGCGGCGCACCGGGCGCGACGCACGGTATCCCGCCGTTGTCCGGCACGTTCGCGCTGGTCGCGCTGTGGGGCATCGCGGGCGCGGTCGCGATCGGCGGCGGGCTCGGCTGGGTCACGACGAAGACGATCGGCTGGCTGCGCACGCGGCACGCGCAGGCGCTCGGCCTCGAAGGTTTCTTCGCGCTCGCGCTGATCGTGCTGTCGTTCGGCGCCGCGCAGCTCGCGCATACGTTCGGCTTCATCGCGACGTTCGCGGCCGGCGTCGCGATGCGACGCGTCGAGCATCGCGCGAGCGGCGACCGCCCGCCGCGCGAAGTGATCGGCCAGATCGATTCGGAAGACGTCGTCGCGACCGAGAAGCATCCGGAGAAAGCGCATGCGTTCATGGCCGAATCGGTGCTCGGCTTCACGATCGAGCTCGAACGGATCGCCGAGGCGATCGTGATGACGATGGTCGGCAGCGTGCTCGCGACGCTGCCCGGCCCGCTGCTCACGTGGGGCGCCGTCGCGCTGGCCGCCGTGCTGTTCGTCGCGGTGCGCCCGCTCGCGGTGCTGGTCACGCTGGCCGGCTCGCGTGCGACGCATGCGCAGCGGCGGCTGATGGCGTGGTTCGGCATTCGCGGGATCGGCTCGTTCTACTATCTGCTGTTCGCGCTCGAGCACGGACCGTCCGACGTCGTGCGCCCGCTCGCGGCGCCGGTGCTGGCGGTGGTGTCCGCGTCGGTGGTCGCGCACGGGATTTCCGCGACGCCGCTGATGAACTGGTATTACCGGCTGCAGCAGCATCGGCGCTGACGGCTCACGCATCGGCGCCGAGCCGCGCGCGCATCGCCGCGGTGATGCGCTGGCGCGTCTTCGCATAACCTTCCCACGGGTCGCGCTTCAGCGTATCCAGCCGTTCGTGCAGCGTGTCGATCGTCCATTGCGCGCCGCCGGTCGTCTCGGGCACCTCGTCCCAGTCGAGCGGCACCGACACGCCCATGCCGGGCCGCGCGCGCACCGAATACGCGGCGATCGTGCTCGCGCCGCGGCCGTTGCGCAGATAGTCGACGAAGATCTTGCCGCGCCGGTGGCGCGGCCCCATCGTCGCGGTGAAACGGTCGGGCAGCGTGCCGGCGACGTGCTGCGCGACCGCGCGCGAAAAGTCCTTCACGTCGTCCCAGCCCGCATGCCGCGTGAGCGGCACGACGACGTGCAGCCCCTTGCCGCCGCTCGTCTTGCAGAACGATACGAGCCCGAGTTCGTCGAGCAGCCCGCGCACGAGCTGCGCGGCGTCGATCATCGTGCGCCACGGCAGCGCCGGGTCGGGATCGAGGTCGAACACGATGCGGTCGGGCCGCTCGATGTTCGACGCGTGCGCGTTCCACGTATGCAGCTCGACCGTGCCCATCTGCGCGGCGCCGAGCAGCGCGTCGACGCTGTCGATCGACAGCAGCGGCCCGTGGCCCGGGTCGAGCCCTTCGTGCTGCGTGACGAACGGAATCTCGCGGCGTTCCGCGTGCTTCTGGAAGAACAGTTCGCCGGCGATGTCGCCGGGTGCGCGCACGAGCGACACGGGCCGGCCTTTCAGGTCGGGCAACAGCCACGGCGCGACCCATTGCCAGTACCGCGCGAGATCGAGCTTGCGCGTGCCGCTTTGCGGATCGAGCACGCGCTCGGGATGCGTGATGCGCACGCGGCCGATCGTATCGTCGCCGGTATCGGCATCGGCGCGCGCGCCGCGCGCCTGGCCCGTGCTCGCGTGACGATCGGTGCGTGACGCACGCCGCGGCTTGTCCTGCGTAGTCGAACGCTGATCCATCGCCCCCTCCGTTTCCGTGTGTGTCGGCATCTCGCGGACGATCTGCTCCGCCGGCTTGTCGTCGCGCAACGCGATGAACGCGGCCTGCCGCACGATGCCGTCACCGGTCCATTCGGCGAATTCGCATTCGGCGACGAGCGTCGGCTCGACCCAGTGCACGCGCGTGCGCGTGCGTTCGCGCGGCGGCGCATCGAACGGCATCGTGTCGCGCTCGTGCTTGCGCAGGATCGCGGCGAGACGGTCGAGCATCCGCGCGTCGAAGCCGGTGCCGACGCGGCCGACGTAGCGCAGCGGCCCCGGCCCGCGTCGCCGTTTGCCGGCCGGCGCCGGTTCGTGCACGCCGAGCAGCAGCGCGCCGAAGCCGTGCCGGCTGCCCGACGGCTCCGTAAAGCCGCCGATCACGAACTCCTGCCGGCGCCGGCATTTGAGCTTGATCCACGCGGGCGAACGGCCGGCGCGGTAGCGCGACTCCGCGCGCTTGCCGATCAGCCCTTCGAGGCCGGTGTCGCAGGCGCTCGCGATCAACGATGCGATGTCCTCGCCGAGATCGGGCGAAAAGCGCACGCGCGCCGGGTCGCAGTTCGCGAGCAGCGGCTCGAGCAATGCACGACGGGCGGTGAGCGGCGCGTCGCGCAGATCGTAGCCGTCGAGATAAGGCAGATCGAACACGAAGAAAGTGATCGTGTCCGAACGGTCCGTGCCGAACGCGTTCTGCAGCGCCTGGAAATCCGGCAGGCCGTTGTCGCCGAGCACGACGGCCTCGCCGTCGAGCCACGCGTCGTCGACGTCGAGCGCCGCGAGCGCGTCGCGCTGCGCGCGCAGCTTCGCGGTCCAGTCCCGGCCTTCGCGCGTCATCAGCGTGACGCGTCGGCGCGCGCCCTTCCCGGCAATGCGCGCGAGGATTCGATAGCCGTCGAACTTCAGTTCGTAGCACCAGCCGCCCTGAGTCGGCGGCGCATCGACCAGCGTCGCGAGTTGCGGCGCGACGCGCTCGGGCAGCGGCGCGCGTACCGCGCCTTCGACTTGCGACGGTTCGGTGGGGCGCGGGCCTTCGTGGCTTTCGGGACTTTCGGGGCTTTCGCGTCGTGCGGCACGTGCATCGCCATTCGCGCCATCCGCGCCATTCGATCCGCGACGCCGCGCAGCATGCTTGCGCGCCGCGCCGTGGGACGCACCGTCATGCACACTCCCCGGCCGCTCGCCGACGACGTCGAATTCATCGGCGCTGCGCGCGTCGTCGTCGCGCTCCTTGATCAGCAGCCACTGCTCCTGACGCCCCTCCTGCCGCCCGCTGCGCACGAGCGCCCAGCCGCCGTGCAGCTTCTCGCCGTCGAGCCGGAACGTCAGCTTGCCGGCCCGATAGCCTTCGCGCGCATGCGCGATGCCGCCATCGGGCGTCCACGTACCTTCGTCCCACACGACGACCGACCCCGCCCCGTAATGCCCGGCCGGAATCTCGCCTTCGAACGACGCGTATTCGAGCGGATGATCCTCGACGTGCACGGCGAGCCGCTTCACCTGCGGATCGAAGCTCGGCCCCTTCGGCACGGCCCACGACTTCAGCGTGCCGTCGAGTTCGAGCCGGAAATCGTAGTGCAGCCGGCGCGCGTGGTGCTCCTGGATCACGAAGCGCAGTGGATGGCCTGCGCGTGCGGCAGGCTTCGCGTTTGGCTGCGTCCCCGCTTTCGTCTGCGCCTTCGCACGACGCTTGCCGTGTGCGCCTTCGGGCTCGGGCGTCGCGCCGAAATGGCGCTTGCGGCGATACGGATCGAGCTTGCCGGCCATCGCGTCACCTCGTCGGAGTCGAAGTCGAAATCGGCGTCGGCGTCATCGGCGTCATGCCGCGTGCTTGCGGCGCGCGGCGGTCTTCTTCGCCGCAGGGTCGCTCGCCGCGCCGCGTTTCGCGGCGGTCCGCTTCGCCGCGGTTTTCGTCGCGGCGCCTTTCGATGCGGACTTCGCCGCCGGCTTGCGGCGCGCGCCGCTCCGCGATGACGACGACGACGCCGCCTCGTCCTCCGCTTCGTCGCGCGCCTCGCGCAGATCCGCCGCGCGTGCGCCGGCGCCGCCCTTCAGGCTGCGCTTCAGCAACTCGGTGAGATCGACCACGTTGCTCGCCGCGCGGCCAGTTTGCGCGGGCCGGTCCTCGATCTCCTCGATCTTGCCGGCGCGCACCTTGCGCTCGACCAGTTCGAGGATGTCGTCGCGGAACGTGTCGTGATATTCGTCGGGGGTCCATTTGCCCGACATGTCGTCGATCAGCTTCTTCGCCATCCCCAGCTCGCGCGCGGTGACGCCCGCGCCCTTCGCGTCGTCGGCCGGCACCGACAGCTCGTCGAGCGGCCGCAATTCCTCCTGCCAGCGCAGCGTATCGAGCGCGAGCATCGGTCCGACCGGGATCAGCGCGCCCAGATGCTGGCGGTCGCGCATCACCACGAGCGCGATGCCGATCTTGCCGCTGTCCTTCAGCGCGTCGCGCAGCAGCGCATAGACCTTCTCGCCCTTGCGGTCCGGCACCAGGTAGTATGGCGTGTCGAGATAGAGGAACGACACGGCGTCCTCGTCGACGAAGGTCAGGATGTCGACGGTCTGCGTCGATTCCGGGTTCGCCGCGCGGATTTCGTCGTCGGTGAGCACGACGTAGCGCTCCTTCTCGTACTCGTAGCCGCGCACGATGTCCTCGCGCGTGACCTCCTTGCCGGTGCGCTTGTTGATCTGCCGATAGCCGATCGGGTCCATCGAGCGCTTGTCGAGCATCCGGAACGACGGCTTCACGGTGCGCGTCGCCGGAAACAGCTGCACGGGCACGTGCACGAGCCCGAAGCTGATCGCGCCTTTCCATATCATCCGCGGTGCCATGCGTGTTCCTCCTTGCCGAATGCGCGCCCGCCCGCGGGCAGGCGCGCCGTACGGCGCGCGCCGCTGTCGGCCCTATGCCGGCAGCTCCGCCGCCTGCTGCTCGCGCGCCCACACGCGATGCTGGCCGAGGTGGTCGGACAGCGTGTTCAGCACCTTGTCGAGATCGACGGGCTGGCCGACGCACACGCCTTCGGCCGGGTCCGGCAGATGCGCGGCGCTGAGCAGTTGCCGGCCCGACCCGACGGCCGCGATCGGCTTCAGGTGCTTGAACGCCTCGCGCACGAAATGGCGGGCGTCGGCGCTGTGCGCGAGATCGCGGCCATCGCCGTCGCCGCCGCACACGAACACCGCGTCGAACATCACCGACGGCATGCCGACGAGCGTCGCTTCCGGCACGATGCCGCCGATCGGCGCGAGCGTCGGCGCGACGATCGTCGGCACCGCGTGCGCGGCCTGCAGCGCGTCGCGCACCTGTTCGACCAACACCGGGTTCACGCCGGGCGTCGCGATCAGCGCGATCTTGCGCGAGCGGATGCCGGGCTTCGCGCGGCCGATCAGGCTCAGCGCGGGCGAGCGTTGCGGCACGGCCGGCGTCGCGGCCGCCTGCGGCGCGGGCAACCCGAGCCGTTCGGCGACCTGCGCGGCGAGCCCCGCGTCGAAGCGCGCGATGATCTCGTTGACCACCCGCTCGCGAATGTGCGGCTGCGTCACCTTGCCGAGTTCGAAGCAGTACGCGTCGCGGATATGCCGCTGCTCGATGTCCGTCATGCTCTGGTAGAACAGCGCGGCCTGCGAGAAATGGTCGGCGAACGATTCGCTGCGCACGCGCACCTTGTGGCCTTCGAGCGGCTCGGGCACGGTCTCGAACCCGCCGCCGGACGGCGCGGGCGGCGTCTCGCGCGGCCAGCCGCCGCTCGTCGAGTTCGGCTCGTACGACGCCTGGCCGACGTTGATCGTCTGCCGGTGCAGCGCGTCGCGCTGGTTGTTCGCGAACGGGCACACCGGCCGATTGATCGGGATCTCGTGGAAATTCGGGCCGCCAAGCCGGCTCAGCTGCGTATCGGTGTACGAGAACAGCCGCCCCTGCAGCAGCGGATCGTTCGTGAAGTCGATGCCCGGCACCACGTGGCCCGGGTGAAACGCGACTTGTTCAGTCTCCGCGAAGAAGTTGTCGGGGTTGCGGTTCAGCGTCATCCGGCCGATCGGCCGCACCGGCACGAGTTCTTCCGGCACGAGCTTGGTCGGATCCAGCAGGTCGAAGTCGAATGTGTCCGCATCGGCCGGATCGATCATCTGCACGCCCAGTTCGAACTCCGGATAGTCGCCGCGCTCGATCGCCGTCCACAGGTCGCGCCGGTTGAAATCCGGATCGTGGCCCGCGATCCGCTGCGCCTCGTCCCACAGCAGCGAATACGCGCCGCTCACGGGCCGCCAGTGGAATTTCACGAAACGCTCGACGCCGGCCGCGTTCACGAAACGGAACGTATGCACGCCGAAGCCGTCCATCGCGCGATAGCTTGCCGGCAGCGCGCGGTCCGACATCAGCCACAGCACCATGTGCGTGGTTTCCGGCACCAGCGACACGAAATCCCAGAACGTGTCGTGCGCGGACGCGCCGGTCGGCATCTCGTTCGGCGCCTCCGGCTTCACCGCGTGCACGAAGTCGGGAAACTTGATCGCGTCCTGAATGAAGAACACCGGCATGTTGTTGCCGACGAGATCGTAGTTGCCTTCCTCGGTATAGAACTTCACCGCGAAGCCGCGCATGTCGCGCACGGTGTCGGCCGACCCGCGCGGCCCCTGCACGGTCGAGAAACGCACGTACACCGGCGTTTCGGCGGCCGGGTCCTGCAGGAACGCGGCCTTCGTGTAGTCGGCCATCGGCTCGTACACGCGGAACACGCCGTGCGCGGCCGAGCCGCGTGCGTGCACCACCCGCTCCGGAATGCGCTCGTGATCGAAGTGCGTGATCTTCTCGCGCATGATGAAGTCTTCGAGCAGCGACGGGCCGCGCGCGCCGCCGCGCAGCGTGTTCTGGTTGTCGGCGATCCGCACGCCCTGGTTGGTGCGCAGCGCTTCGCCGTCGGGCCGCGCCCGGTTCTGTTCGAGCTGGCGGGATTTCGCGCTGTCGGGCGGCTGCGTCGGCTGCGTGGGTGGCGTCTTGCCGGCGGATGGGGGATTCGTCATCGCTATCGGTCCTCGTGGCATTCGGATGGGCCGCCGCAGCACGCGCCGACACGGCGCGCCGCGGCACGCGCGTGCGGACGGCGGGAAAAGCCGGCCCGACGCGCCGCGAACGGCGGCGGAGCCGGCGACGACGTCAGGGCGCGCGCAGCGCCGCGTCGAATTCGGCGGCCGTCACGTCGAGCGTCACGCTGCATTCGATCGCGGCGTCCTCGACGCGCGGCTTGTGCTCGTCCACCGCACGCCGCGCGCGGTCGCACAGCTGCGTACGCACGCGCAGCCGGTCGGCCGTGTCGAGCACCGTGTAACGCTCGATTACGTCCGCATCGAAGCGCATGTCGACCGTGCAGCGCCATTCGCGCGCGTCCTCGTCGGACGGCACGCGCACCCACGACACATGGATCGTCAGTCGCCCGGATGCGTCGTCCGCATGCACGACGACGGTCGACTGCGACGGAAAACCGATCGCGAACGCGTGCTCGAGTTCCGCGACGCGCTGCGACCGGTCGGGCATCACGCTCATCGTCGCACGACGCCCAGCAGCAACGTGACCAGGAAGATCACGACGAAGATGTAGAACAGGATCTTCGCGATTTCGGCCGCGCCGGCGGCGATGCCGCCGAAGCCGAACACGGCGGCAATGATCGCGATGACGAAAAAGATGATGGCGTATCGAAGCATGGAACCCTCCTGGATGACAGCGGTCGTCACTAAACGTCGGCGCCGGTCACGCATCGTGCTTGTGTTTCGGTTTGCCGTGCGTGGGCGTGGAAGCCATTTTCTCGAGCTCTTTCTCGCTCATCGACTTGGCCATCGATTTCGACGGCGGTTTCAGGTCCTTCATTTTCGTGTCACCGCGCTTGGCCGACAGCGCGGCGCCTGCGGCGCGCTGCTGGGCCTGGGATTTGGCTGGCATGATTGCGCTCCTCTCGTTGGCGCGCGGGCCGACGCGACGGACGGCACGCGCGTGGTTGGAACAGTGGGGCCGTCACGCGGCGTCGCGACGCCGCAGATCGGCCGGCGGAATCTTCATTGCCTGGCGATACTTGGTCACCGTGCGACGCGCAAGAAGAATGCCGCGGCCCGCGAGGTTTTCCGCGAGCGCGACATCGGACAGCGGGTCGGTCTGCCGCTCGGCCGCGATCATGTCGCGGATCAGCACCTTCGCGGCCGACGCCGAACACACGCCCTTGCCGGCTGCTTCCAGCTTGCGCGGGAAGAAATGCTTGAACTCGAACGTGCCGTGCGGCGTGGCCATGTACTTGTTGCCGGTCGCGCGCGAGACCGTCGATTCGTGCAGGTCGAGCTCTTCCGCGATGTCGCGCAGCACCAGCGGCTTCATCGCGATCTCGCCGTAGCGGAAGAAATCGCGCTGCCGCGCGACGATGCATTCGCCCACGCGCTGGATCGTGTCGAAGCGCTTCTGCACGTTGCGGATCAGCCAGCGTGCTTCCTGCAGTTGCTGGCCGAGCGGCGAATCGCGCTCGCCGCTCGACTGCGCGAACAGCGTCGCGTAGCGCTCGTGCAAGCGGGCGCGCGGCAGCACGGCCGGGTTGATCGTCACGATCCACTCGTCGCGCACCTGGCGCACGATCACGTCGGGCACCACGTAGTCGCCGCGCGTGCTGCCGTAGTGATTGCCGGGGCGCGGATCGAGCCCGCGCACCAGCGCGCACGCCGCGTGCAGCGTCTGCTGATTGCAGCCGAGGCGTCGCTGGATCTCGGCCGTCTCGCGGCGCGCGAGGCGCTCCAGATGTTCGCGCGCGATCGCTTTCGCTTCCGCGAGCGCCGGCGTGCCGGCGGGAATCGCATCGAGCTGCAACACCAGGCATTCGGACAGCGAGCGGGCCGCGATGCCCGGCCGGTCGAGCATCTGCACGAGCCGCAGCGCGACCGCGAGATCCTGCTCCGACAGCAGCCAGGCCGGATCGGCGGCGACCAGCAGTTCAGGCAGTTCCTGACGCAGGTAGCCGTCGTCATCCAGCGCATCGATCACGAGGCGCGCGGCTTCGCGGTCGCGCTTGTTGAGCGGATAGAGCCGCAGCGCATCGTGCAGTTGCTGATGCAGCGACGGCTCGGCGGCGATCCATTCGCCGGGCGACAGGCCGTCGGTGTCGTCACCCTGACGGCTCGTGCCGCGCGGCGCGGGTGCGGCGGTAAACGGCACCTCGCCATCCGGCGGGCGGATTTCGTCGCGCTCGGGCGCCGCTTCGGGCGCGGCGGCTTCGGTCGGCTGCTCGGGGGTTCCGGCAGCGGTATCCTCGTCGCCCTGGCCGTCTTCGAGAAACGGGTTCATGTCGAGCGCCTGGCGCAATTCCTGTTGAAATTCGAGCGAGGACAACTGCAGCAGCCGCAGCGACTGCTGAAGCCTCGGCGTAAGTGCCAGATGCTGTCGCATCTGCAGCGCAAGCGAGACGGGCATCGAAAGCCTCCTGACGGTTCGGTTCGCGGTATGTTTTCACCCTCTTCTACCGGACGTTACGCAGCTTCCGTGCCAGCCGCGCGAAGCGCGAGCCGTCGCGGCTCTCGCGGGTTCGCACCCCGCTTCGCCGCGCGTCAAGGCCGCTTTTTTACAAGCCGGGGGCAAGTTTGGGGCACGCATTTCGCTCGCGGGAAAATGCGTGCCGAGGCTGCCGCCCGGCGGCCCCGCCGTCACCGCTTCGCATCGATGCGATCGACCGCCGAACGGTCGAGGAACGCGGTCGTCAGCGCCGGCAGATGGCGCAGCAACCACGCGGCCATGTCGCGCTCCTGCTGCAGGATTCGCTCGCAGCACGCGCGGATTTCCTCTTCGCCGGCTGCGTGCGCCGCCGCGACGAGCGCGGTGTACGCGGCGATCTGCAGCTGCTCGAACGCATAACCGGCCAGCGCCGTCTTCACGACTTCGTCGTCCGCCAGCATGTCGCTCGCGATCTGCCCGTATGCGGCGACGCGCGCGGCGAGATCCTTGGTCGCCGATGGCGACGTGCCGAGCCGCATCAGGCACGCTTCGACGAGCGCCTGCTGGCCGAGTGTGTCGTCGAGATGCAGCCGCAGCCGGTCCTGCAACTGCGGATAGTGACCGACGCGCTTCAACTGCGCGTCGATCATCGTCTCGGCCTGGCGCTCCATCGCGTACGCATCGCGCAGCCAGTCCTCCAGGTGCTCGTGCTGGTTCGCCATCGCATTCCTCCGGCCGCATCGCGGTGCGGCATGCCGTGACGCGTCGGGCGACGCGTGCCATCAGTACTGCATCGGCGGCGGCGTGCCCGGCAGCGGCGGGTCGCCCTGCGCGCCGTTCGGGCCCGGCGGCGGCACGTCGGCCGGCTCGCCGACGTTCGCGTCCTTCGGCATCGTGTTGCCCGGCGACGGACGCGTGTCGTAACGCGTATTCGCGTCCGGCATCGTCGTGGTCGACTGCGCGCCGCGGCCGTCCGGCGGCGCGGGCGGCGCCGCCCGCGTGCCGTAGGTGCCGCCGGTCGGTTGCGTGCATGCGCCCAGCGCGCACGCGGCGGCGAACGCACAGGCGCCCACGCGTATCGTCTGGATCGTGTTCATCGAATCCTCCATCGAGGGCTCCAGGCGGGCGCATCGAGCGCCGCTCAGAGCCGGTTGAAATGGAAATCGCCCGCGTACGCGGTCGGTGCGCGGCGCGCCATCATCGTGTCGAATTCGGCCGCGACGCGCGTGAGCGTGCCGCGTTGCCGGTCGACGTCGGCCCGTTCGAGCGCGGCGAATGCATCGGCGTCGAACGTCACGGTCAGCGACGCCGGATGGCCGTCGACCCGAAAGCCGATATGCAATGCGCCGGCCGGCTGTTCCTCGACGTGGAACGGAATCTCGCGCGCCTCGAAATGACGGCCGAGCGTCTCGGCGATGTCGCGCAGCAGGCCGGGTTTCACGCGGATGCTCATTGCAGACCCTCCGTTCGCATCCGCGGCATCGCGCCGGCGGGCCGCGCCCGCACGGGCGGCTCGCGCGACGGCGGATCCCGTTCCGGCGGCGCATGCCCGGGCGGATCGCCCTCCGGTTCCCGATACGGTTCGGGCATGTCCGGCGGCACGTCGTCGGGATCGGGCGGCTCGGGGTCCGGCTCGATGTCGGGAAGCGGCGGTTCGGGCCGTTGCAGCCATTGCGCGGAGTCGTGTTTCATCGGCGTTCCCTCGTTGCGGGGTTCGGGTACGGATCGGCGCGGCGCGCCGCACACCGTGGATTCGCAAGCCGCATGCCCTCCGTGCCGGTCGTCCGCGCGGCGGGAGCGCGCGGGAATCGGCACGCAGGCGCGCGGCTGGCCGCGAAGCGCCATGCCTTCGCTACACCGTTCGCTGCAAATCTTGCAAGCACGCCGCTACGCGTCGTACGCGGCCATCACGAGCCACAGTTCGCGGCCGTCGTCGCGCACGCGCGCGGCGAGCGCGTACGGATCGGACGGCTCGCACGCCCGCTGCAACGCGAAACGGGCGGGCTCGGTTGCGCCGAACGTCTCGTCGCCGAGCGGCCGCACGTCGGCCTTGCCTTCGAACATCCGGCGCTCGGGCCGGTAGATCAGCGGTTCGTGCTTCCACGTATCGAAATGGCTCTTCACCGAATCGAATCCGCCGCCGCATACGTTGACCTCATAGCGCACCCCTGGTCGTCGTTTCGGAATCATCGTCGTGCCTCCCGTCGATGTGCGCAGCAGGCTTCCTGTTGCGCCGTGTCGTGATCGTCGTCATGGTCGTCGCGGTCGCAGCGGCAAGTCGCGTGCCGTCCATGCGCGCCGGGAACGGCCGTTGCGGCACAGGCGGGTCATCGTCACCGATACGGAGCACCGCCATGAAGGATTCGACCCGGCACGGCCACGACGCACCGGCGCACGAGCGGCAGCCCGACCCGCAACCGCCGCTGAAGGAGCACGACCAGACGCGCACGCGCCATTCGGAACGTCATATCGACAAGCAGCTCGAGGACACGTTTCCGGCCAGCGACCCGCCCGCGACCGGCGGCGTCACGCGCATCGAGCCCGACACGCCGCCCGGCACGCACGACGACGGGCCGTGGCAGGAGAAGCGCGAAAGCGACCCCGAGTGACGAGACGGCCGCGCGCACGGCATGCGGTTTGCTGGATCGCAGCACCCGCATCGGCACATTGCTTCACCCAACCCGCAAGGAGAATTTCATGCATCGCGTCAACGAAATCATGTCGCAGGACGTCGTGCGGATCGCCCCGACCGACTCGATCCGTCATGCCGCCCAACTGATGGAGCGCTACGACATCGGCGCGCTGCCCGTGTGCGACAACAACCGGCTGATCGGGATGGTGACGGACCGCGATCTCGCGGTGCGCGCGATCTCGGCCGGCAAGCCGCCGGAGACGCGGATCCACGAGGTCGCGTCCGGCCCAATCGAATGGTGCTTCGACGACGATTCGCTGGACGAGATCCAGCACTACATGGCCGACGCGCAACTGCGCCGGCTGCCCGTCGTCGATCACGACAAGCGGCTCGTCGGCATGCTGTCGCTGGCCGACATCGCGACGCGCACGGCCAGCCCCGAGCGCGACGACGTCGCGAACACGCTGGAAGGCGTGTCGCAACCGAAGCAGACGTGACGGAGCGCTTTTTCCGCTTCGCCCGACCACCCCGCGCGACCCGCTGGGCCCATCCGGGCACGGTCGCGCCCCACGCAGCCTGGAGGAAACCATGCAGACTCCCGATCAAGGTCAGACCCGCATCATCGGCAAGGGCGCCGCGACGGCGGCCGGCCCCGGCCCCGACGTGATGGCAGCCGATACGCTGGAAGGCGACAAGGTTTATACGACCGACGGCGACGATGTCGGCAAGATCAAGGACATCATGCTCGACGTGCGCTCCGGCCGCATCGCGTATGCGGTGCTGTCGAGCGGCGGCATTCTCGGCATCGGCGACAAGCTGCACGCGATTCCGTGGAGCGCGCTGACGCTCGACACCGAGCGCAAGTGCTTCCTGCTGTCGGTATCGTCCGAGCGGATCCGCAATGCGCCGGGGTTCGACAAGGACCACTGGCCGGCAATGGCCGACCCGCAATGGGCCGAGCCGCTGCACGAGTTCTACGGCAGCACCCCGTACTGGAGTGCCGGCGACGAACTCGGGCTGACCGACCCGACCGAGGACCTCGACGATCCGCGTACGCGCGGCCGTCACTGACCGCCCACTGACGCGCGCCGGTTCGCCGGCGCCTCCGTTCGACAGCCCCGCCTCGCGCGGGGCGTTTTTTTGTCCTCGCGCCGCGGTGGCCGGCGCCGCACCCGGCGCACCGCCCGCCTTTTTACAAGGGTCGTGTAACGTCCCCGTCCGGCTTCGCAGCACCGCCGCTCGCCGATTCGAGGTAGCCCAGCAGCCGGTGCGGCGTCAACGGCTTCGCGCAGTGCGCGTCGAAGCCGGCTTCCTTCGCCCGTTCGCAATCGCGCCGCGATGCGAGCCCGCTGCACGCGACCAGCAGCATGTCCGACGTTCGCGGATCGCGCCGCAGCAGCGTCGCGAGCTGCAACCCGTCGAGGCCCGGCATCGCGATGTCGAGCACCACCGCGAACGGCTGCCAGTCGCGCGCGACGTCGCACACGGCGAACGGATCGTCGGCGACCCGGCACTCGAAGCCGCGCGCCTCGAGCAGCAGGCGCAGCGCATCCGCCGCATCGCGATAATCGTCGACGACCAGCACGCGGCGCGGGCGGCGCGGCACGCTGTCGGGGGCGCGCCACAGCAGCACGTCGTCGGCGGCCGGATCGTCGCCGGGATCGGGTTGCATCGTGCTTCTCCTGTCGTTGGACCGGCTTGCGCCGCAAGGCGCGCGCCCATACCGACTGCATGCGGCATGCCGGTTGCTGCATGTTTCGCATCGTCGACCCTGGAGTCCTTCATGCGCGCGATGCGGTTTCAAGCGTCCGGTTTGCGTCCCTCTGCGCGTGCGACCACGTGCGCGCCGGCATGTTCCGCGCGATCGCGGCGCGCCGCTGTTTCGGCCTGCGCCGGAGGCGCCGCATGACCCGCAAAGCACCCGACCGTCCGACGCCGACGCCGGCCGACGACGATGCGCCGTCCACGCTCGACGCATGCCGCCGCTGCGCGCTGTGGGAACACGCGACGCAACCGGTGCCGGGCGCCGGGCCCGTCGACGCGCCGATCATGCTGGTCGGCGAACAGCCGGGCGACCAGGAGGACCGCATGGGCCTGCCGTTCGTCGGCGCGGCCGGCCGCATGCTCGACCGCGCCCTCGACGAAGCGGGGATCGAGCGCACGCACGTCTACCTGACGAACGCGGTCAAGCACTTCAAATGGGAGCCGCGCGGCAAGCGGCGGCTGCACAAGACGCCCGCGCAGCGCGAAGTGGCCGCGTGCCACTACTGGCTCGAACGCGAGCTGCAAGCGGTCCAGCCGCGCGTGGTGGTCGCGCTCGGCGCGACGGCGCTGCGCGCGGTGCTGCAGGACAACGACGCGACGCTGGAGCGCACGCGCGCACCGGTGCGCACCGAGGACGGCCGGATCGTCGTCGCGACCTATCACCCGTCGTACGTGCTGCGCACGCGCGGCGCCGATTCCCGCGAACACGCGTACCGCACGCTGGTCGACGCGCTGCGCACCGCGTCGCGGCTCGCGCGCGAGCGGCGCCACGGCGGCGCACGCCCGTCGCACGGGGACGCCGAATGAGCGGACTGGACGAAGACGCGCGGCCGGCGACCGAGGCGTCGCCGCCCGCCGCGACACCGTGGTATCGGCGGCTCGGCCCCGGGCTGCTCGCGGGCGCGTCCGACGCCGATCCGAGCAACGTCGCCGTCTATGCGCAGGCCGGCAGCCAGTTCGGCTTCAACATGCTGTGGATGATCGTCGTCACGCTGCCGATGATGGTCGCCGTGCAGCTCGCGTCGGCGTTCATCGGGCGCACCAACCGCGAAGGCCTCGTCGCCGGCATCCGCGAGATGTTCTCCGAGCGCCTCGCGAAAGGGCTGATCGCGATCGTCGTGATCGTCAACGTGGTGAACGTCGGGGCGGATCTCGCGGCGATGGGCGACGCGACGGCGCTCGTCGTCGGCGGCCGCAGCTACTGGTATGCGCCGGTCTACGGCCTGGCGTCGCTCGCGCTGCAGGTGCTGATGTCCTATGAGCGCTACGCGCGCTGGCTCAAATGGATGACGCTCGGGCTGCTCGCGTACGTGATCGAACTCGGCTTCGTGCACGTCGACTGGGGCAACCTGTTGCATGCCATCGCGCTGCCGCACATTTCGTTCACGCACGACTACGCGACGACCGCGGTCGCGGTGCTCGGCACGACGCTGAGCCCCTACCTGTTCGTGTGGCAGGCCGCGCTCGAGGTCGAGGAAACCCAGGCCGAGCGCCGCAACGGCGATACGTCGTGCGCGCCGGGCGCGCGCCGCGAGACCGAGCAGCGCATCACGTTCGATACGTGGACCGGCATGGTCGTCACCAACGCGGTGTCGTTCTGCATCATGGTGATCGGCGCGGCCGTGTTCTTCGCGCACGGCCGGCACGACATCGGCAGCACCGCGCAGGCCGCCGAGGCATTGCGGCCGATCGCCGGCGAAGCCGCGTTCCTGGTGTTCGCGTTCGGCATCGTCGGCTGCGGGCTGCTCGCGATTCCCGCGTTCGCGGGCAGCGCCGCCTACGGCTGCGCGGAAGCGTGGCGGTTTCGCGAAGGGCTGAACGAGCCGGTGCGGCGTGCGCCCGCGTTCTACACGGTGCTGGCGCTGTGCGTGATCGTCGGCATCGCGATCTGCTTCAGCCCGATCGACCCGATCCGCGCGTTGTACTGGAGCGCCGTGCTCAACGGCGTCGCGGCGGTGCCGATGCTCGTGCTGGTGATGCTGCTCGCGCGAAAGCGCGACGCGGCCGGCCGGCCCGGCAGCGGCCCGGTATCCAAACTGTTCGGCTGGCTGGCGGTCGCGCTGATGGCGGCGTCGGTGGTGACGATGATCGTCGACATGCTGACGTGAGGATCGAAACAGCGGGATGAAAGCCGTTGCGGACGCAACCGGCTCGACCGGCAGGCGGGCAGCCGCGCCGCCCGCCTGCCCGGGGCGTTACATCATCTTGCCGCGCGAGCGCTCGGCACGTGCCGCATCCGCGGCGGACTCCACCTTCTTCACTTCCTCCGGCGGCGGCAGCACCGCCTTGAAGCCCATCGACTCGATCCACATCTCGCGCGCCCAGCCACGCGTGTGATACAGGTGATGATCCTCGTCGGCCTCCACCTCGTCGTGCGCGGCCTTCAGCGCCTTCGCCGCGTCGCTGTCGGGCAGCTGGTCGGCCGCATAGCCGATCAGCTCCCAGTTCAGGTGATCCTTGGTTTCGGCGAGCACCACGCACTCGGCCGCGACCACCTGCGCGACCGCCGGGTCGGCCTGCTTCTTCGCCTGCTCGATCACCTGCACCAGCGACTTGCCGGTGGCGGCCACCGCGGCGCGCCCCGGCGATTGCGCATCGGGATCGAGGCCGAGCGCGGCGAATACGTTGCGCAGCACCTCCTGGTGGTGCAGCGTCTCGCGATGGTACTTCTCCCATTCCTTGTGCAGGTCCTCGTCGGTCGCGCACTGGAGCGCGGCCTCGTAGATCTGCGCGCCGCCAAGCTCGGTCTCGTATGCCTGGCAGAGCAGTTCGAGGATACCTTCGTGCTTCGATTGCCGTTGGGCCATGACTGCTTCTCCGAAAAAGCGGGCCGCCCGTGCGGCCCAGGGGTGGAACCGGGCGCGCGTTATTGCGCGCCCACCTTGCGTGCGAGCGTCTGCGCCATGCTCAGGTGATGCTTGAGCGTCGGCAGCGTGGATTTGGCGAATGCGCGCAATTGCGCGTCCTTGCCGTCGCGCGCTTCGTCCTCGAACAACGCGACCGCCTTCTGGTGCGCGTCGGGGCCGGCCGCCGCGAGATACGCGGTGTCGAAGTCGTGCCCGCTCTTGCCGCGCAGCGCCTCGACGTCAGGGTCCGAGATCTGTTCGACCTGCGGCTTCATGCCCTTGCGCGCGGCGAGCTCGGTGAGCTTCGCGTTCGCCTTGCCATGATCCGCTACCATCCGTTTCGCGAATGCCCGCACGTCCGCCGACTGCGCCTGCTTCAGCGCGAGCTGGCTGGCCTGCACTTCCGCCTTGCCGGCCATCGCGGCCTTGTCGACGAACTCCGCATCGGCGCCCTTCGGCGCTTTCGCGATGCCGGGGTCGCCGGCGGCGCCCGCGCCCGACGACGGGTTGATCACGCCGCCCGGCACGTGCGAATTCGATGCGGGCGGCTCGCTCGGCATCTGCGCGCGGGCGAGCCCCGACACGGCGAGCACGCCGGCGGCGAGCGCCGCGATCGTCCAGTTGGGTTGTCTCATCAGCTTTCTCCTGGTGCTTGCGTGGAAACGGCCATCAACCGCCGACGATCGAGCCGCCGTTCGGGTGCAGCGTCTGCCCGGTCATGTAGCTCGCGCCTGCCGACGCGAGCAGCACGTAGCAGTCGATCAGTTCGTCCGGTTGCCCCGGCCGCTTGAGCGGCACGTTCGAGCCGAATTTCGCGACCTGCTCGGGCGTGAACGTCGACGGAATCAGCGGCGTCCAGATCGGCCCCGGCGCGACCGCGTTCACGCGGATGTCGCGTTCGGCCAGTTCGATCGACAGCGACCGCGTGAACGCGACGATCGCGCCCTTGGTCGCCGAGTAGTCGGGCAGTTTCGGGCTGCCGTGATACGCGGTGACCGACGCCGTGTTGACGATGCGACCGCCCGCCTTCATGTGCGGCAGCGCGGCCTGCGTGCAGAAGAACATTCCGTACACGTTGGTGCGGAACGTGCGTTCGAGCTGTTCCTCGGACACGTCCTCGATGCCCGGCTGCGGATGCTGCTCGCCTGCGTTGTTCACGAGCACGTCGAGCCGGCCGAGGCGTTCGACCGTGCGGGCCACCGCGTCGTGCGCCTGCCGGCGATCGCCGACGTCGCAGGCGATCGCCTCGCAGCGTCGGCCGGTCTGCTCGATCAGTTGCCGGGTATGCGCGGCGTCGTCGGATTCCTTCAGGTAGACGATCGCGACGTCCGCGCCCTCCTTCGCGAAACCGATCGCCACGGCGCGGCCGATCCCGCTGTCGCCGCCCGTCACGAGCGCGACCTTGCCGGCAAGCTTGCCGCTGCCCACGTAGTCGGCCGCTTCGTCGCGCGGCTTCGGATGCATGTCGCGCTCGGTGCCCGGCTGATGCGTCTGTTTCTGCGGTGGCGGCGTCTGTGCAGTGGTCATGGGGTTCCTCCTTGAACGGGTGCCGCCGATGCTGCGCAAACGGCGTGCCGCGCGCGGCGCACGCCGGCCCGCGCACGGCGGCCGTGTTTTCAGGGTTGACGTTGCAAGCGTCTGGAAAAACGGCGTCGTCAGCGGGGGCCGCCGGACGGGGCTTCGTCGGGCCGGCGTACCGGATCGAAATCGCGCCATTCGCCGTCCTGCCAGTCGCCTTCGACGCGCTCGATCGACTTCGCGCCGGTCGCGCGCAACACGTCTTCGGCGGCGGTCGCGGTGGCGGGCGTCACGCGCGCGGCGAGAATCACGCCCGTTTCGCTCTGCGCGAGCGTGCCCTTGCCTTCGGCCTGCTCGCCGCGCATCCGGCCGAGCGCGCCGCCGAATGCGCCGAGATAGGCGCCGGCCAGCGCGGCGGCGGCCGGCACGAACCAGTAGCGCAGGCCGAGCGCATAGGCGATCAACCCGATGACGATGCCGATCAGCAGCCCGCGGATCGCGCCGACCATCGCGCCGCGCCCGCCGGGCTTCGCCGCGGTGTCGGCATACACGTCGCCGCCGATCGGGAAGCGCGCGTGCTGGCCGCCGGGGTTCAGGAAGAAGATCGACACGTCGTCCGGCCCGAACGCGCGCTCGTAGAGGTGACGCGCCCCACCTTCCGCTTCATCGAACGTCGTGAAACGGCCTGCGACGATCATCGCCATGGTCGTGCTCCTCATGATGGATGCGCCGCGCGCGCGAGCACGCGGCGCGATGGGCGACGCTCACATCAGCCGCCCGAGCTCCTTCGATACCGATGCGGGCGTGTCGTACTCGCGCTCGGGAATCTTGCGCAGCATGTCGAGCACCGCGCGGTCCGCGTTCGAGCGTTCCGCGCACTGCACGACGTCCGCCTTGCTGGCCGGATAGTCCATTCCCTTCAGCGCCTTCTGCACGTCGACCGGGCTCGGCGGCTTGCCGTGCCCCGTCTGGTGCCCGCCCTTGTCGTGGTCCTGCTGGGTGCGCTCGCCTTCGTGCGCGCGCGAGTGGCTGTACTCGTGGCCCGTGTGTTGTCGGGATGTCATGAACGCCTCCTTGGAAAATGAACGAAATCACGCGGACGACCGGCGCGCACGCGCGAACGCGGCAAACACCAGCGCCGCAGCGCCCAGCGCGACCGCGCCGGCGACCTTCGGCCGCTGCACCACCGTGTTGTACGCACAGCTGCGCAGCACCGGCCCCTCCATGCCTTCGCGCTCGTGCAGCGCGTGGCGCGAGTCGTACAGCGCGTTGTCGTCGCGCGGCCGCGCCGGGCGCACCGTGCGCTGGCCGCGCGAGAACAGCGTGGCCGCGACGCGGTCGAACAGGCGCGGCGCGTGGTACGCGCTCGCCGACGTGAACTTGGCGGCGCCGCCGACGAACAGCGTGCGGCGCGGATGCGCGGCCGCGAACAGGATCGCGTCGGCCACCAGGTCGGGGTCGTAGATCGGCGGCGGCAGCTTCGCCTCGACGTTCATGTAGTTCTTCGCGTGCATCACGAACATCGTGTCGATCGCGGCCGGCTTGATCAGCGTGACGGACACCGGCAGGTGATCGGCTTCCATCTCGAGCCGCAGCGAATCGGTGAAGCCCTTCACCGCGTGCTTCGATGCGACGTACGCGCTTTGCAGCGGCACCGGCGCGTCGGACGCCTCGCTGCCCATGTTGATGATCGCGCCGCCGTGGAAATCGCTCTTGCGCCGGAAATGGTCGGCCGCGACGAGCGAGCCGTGCACGACGCCCCAGTAGTTGGTGTCGAACAGCCGGCGCTGATCCTCGAGCGGCACCTGGGCCGCCGTGCCGAAGATCGATACGCCCGCATTGTTGATCCAGGTGTCGAAGCCGCCGTAGGTGTCGGCCGCCGCCGCGGCCGCGCGCTGCAGATCCTCGACGTTGCCGACGTCGCCGGCGACCGGCACCGCGAGGCCGCCGTGCTGGCGGATTTCCTCGCACAGCGTGTTCAGCGCTTCCTCGTTGCGCGCGAACAGCACGAGCTTCGCGCCGCGCCGGGCCGCCTTGCGCGCGGTGACGAGACCGATGCCGCTCGTCGCGCCGGTAATCACGATCGTCTGTTCGCCGACCGGTTTGAGCATGCAGTTCATCACTGGACTCCTGTTACGGTCGCGTCGCGGTTATTTGGGCCGGATGGTCAACTGGTCGCGCACGTCCTGCACGCCGTCGACCTGCTTCACGACGCTGACGGCCTGCGTGCGCTGCTGCTCGTCGGGCACGCTGCCGGTGAGCGTCACGGTGCCGTGCCGCGTCTTCACGTGGATGTCGCCGGCCGACAGGCCGCTCGTGCCGACCAGCTCGGCCTTCGCCTTGGTCGTGATCGTCGCGTCGCGGATCTTCGTGCCGGTGCTCGAATGCGACGACGACGATGCGGCGCCGTCGTCGCCGGCGGCGACCGCGTTCGGCGCGACGACCATGCATGCGGTGGCCGCGGCGATCGCGACCGCCATGCCGGTGCGCATCGCGCGCTGATGGCGGATGCGCGGGGAGCGGGCTTGCAGCTGGAATACCTTCATCGTGACCTCCTTTTCATCGGGCCGGGCGAGCCGGCGGGTGAGCAGAGGTCGCGCAAATCGCGTGCCGCGCCGCGTGCGCCGCATGCCAGCGGGATGCCGCGATCAGACGCCCTTTCATCCAACGCGTTGTAAATTTTTCGGCCCCCCGGGAAGCGGTTTTCCCCGCAATGCAGCGGGCATGCCGATTGCCGGGTCACCGACAACGGTGGCCCGTGTGCGCGGCCCCGATACCGGGAGCAATACCATGCAAAGAATCGCGTTGATCAGTGAACATGCGTCGCCGCTGGGGGTGATCGGCGGCGTCGATGCCGGTGGTCAGAACATCTACGTCGCGAACGTCGCGAAGCAGCTCGCGGAGCGCGGCCTCGACGTCGACGTGTACACCCGCTGCGACAATCCGCATTTGCCGGAAGTCGTGCCGATCGGCCCGCGCATGCGCGTGATCCACGTGCCGGCCGGACCGCCGACCGACGTGCCCAAGGAGCAGTTGCTGCCGTACATGGGCCCGTTCGCGCAGTACATGATCGCGCGAATGCGACGCGAGCCCGATCCGGTCGACGTGATGCACGCGAACTTCTTCATGTCGGGCGACGCGGCGCTGCGCGTGAAAAAGGCGCTCGGCATCCCGCTCGTCACGACGTTCCATGCGCTCGGCCGCGTGCGGCGGCTGCACCAGGGCACGGCCGACGGCTTCCCCGACGCGCGCTTCGCGATCGAGGACACGCTCGCGCGCCGCTCGGACCGCCTGATCGCCGAATGCCCGCAGGATGCGCTGGACCTGACGACGCACTATCGCGCCGATACCGCGCGCATCGAGATCGTGCCGTGCGGCTTCGACGCGCGGGAATTCCGGCCGGTGCCGCGCGTCGATGCGCGCGCGCGGCTCGGCTGGCCGCAGGACGCGTTCGTCATGCTGCAACTGGGGCGCCTCGTGCCGCGCAAGGGCATCGACACCGTGATCGACGCGCTCGCACGCATGCCGCGCGACCCGCAGCGGCCGACCCACCTGTACGTGGTCGGCGGCAGCCAGGCGACGCCCGACCCCGCGCGCGACCCGGAACTCGCGCGGCTCGCCGCGTTCGCGCACGAACTCGGCATCGCGAACCGCGTGACCTTCGTCGGCCGGCGCGATCGCGACGCGCTGCACCTGTACTACAGCGCGGCCGACGTGTTCGTGACGACGCCGTGGTACGAGCCGTTCGGCATCACGCCGGTCGAGGCGATGGCGTGCGCGACGGCGGTGATCGGCAGCGACGTGGGCGGCATCCGCACGACGGTCGACGACGGCACGACCGGCTATCTCGTGCCGCCGCGCGACCCGGCCGCGCTGGCCGCGCGCCTCGTGCAACTGCGCGCGCAACCGGACCTGTGCGCGGCGCTCGGCCGCGCCGGCTACCTGCGCGCGCATCGCTTCTACACCTGGCAAGGCGTCGCCGACCGGCTCGTCGACATCTATCGCGACGTCGCCCACGCGCAGCGCGCCGGCACGTCGGCCGGCACCGGCCGGCGCACGCCGGTCGCCACCACGCGAGGCGTGCTCGCACACCGCAAGGAGAATACGTAATGAAGGGCTACGACCGAAAACGCGTCCTCGTCACCGGCGGCGCCGGCTTTCTCGGTTCGCATCTGTGCGAACGCCTCGTGACCGCCGGCCACGACGTGCTGTGCGTCGACAATTTCTACACGGGCACGAAGGACAACATCGCGCACCTGCTCGATGCGCCGAACTTCGAGCTGATACGGCACGACGTGACGTTTCCGCTCTACGTCGAAGTCGACGAAATCTACAACCTCGCGTGCCCGGCATCGCCCGTCCACTACCAGCGCGACCCGGTGCAGACGACGAAGACCAGCGTGCACGGCGCGATCAACCTGCTCGGCCTCGCCAAGCGCGTGAAGGCGCGCATCCTGCAGGCCTCGACGAGCGAGGTGTACGGCGACCCGGACGTGCATCCGCAGGACGAGCACTATTGCGGCCGCGTCAATCCGACCGGCATCCGCGCGTGCTACGACGAAGGCAAGCGCTGCGCGGAAACGCTGTTCTCCGACTATCACCGCCAGTACGGGGTCGACGTGCGGATCGCGCGGATCTTCAATACGTACGGCCCGCGCATGCACCCGGCCGACGGGCGCGTCGTGTCGAACTTCGTCACGCAGGCGCTCGCGGAACAGCCGTTGACCGTCTACGGCGACGGCAAGCAGACGCGCTCGTTCTGCTACGTGGACGACATGGTCGACGCATTGATCCGGCTGATGGACGAACCGGGCGACGCGAGCGAGCCGGTCAATCTCGGCAGCGACGTCGAGATCGCGATGATCGACGTCGCGCGGGAAGTCGTGCGGATCGTCGGCGCGACCGTGCCGATCGAGTTCCGGCCGCTGCCGTCCGACGATCCGCGCCAGCGGCGGCCGAATCTCGCCGCCGCGCAGAAGCGGCTCGGCTGGCGCGCGACGACGACGTTCGCGAACGGGCTCGCGCACACCGCGCGCTACTTCATCCAGCGCCAGGTCACGCACCACACGCCCGGCGACCTCGTGCGCAGCACGCGAATCGCGTCGCATCTGCTCGCGCAGGTCCATACGCAGAACCGGCCGGCGCCGACCACCTGACGCGGCCGGTACGCGCGACGTGCGTCAGCCGTCGCGCTTCGTCACGTGTGCGATCTTGTGTGCCAGTTCGCGCACGTCGACCGGCTTGCACAGGTAGCCGTCGAAGCCGGCCTCCAGCGCGCGGCGCTCGTCGGCCAGGCCCGCGTGCGCGGTGACGGCCAGCACGCGCACGTCGGATGGACCGCTGTCGCCGTTCAGGGCGCCGCGCCGCAACGCATCGAGCAGCCAGAAGCCGTCTCCGTCGGGCATCGCGAGATCGGACAGCACGACCGTCGGCCGCATGTCGGCCGCCATCGCGAGCGCCTCGCGCCCCGACGACGCGATCGCGACGGCCGCGCCGAACGTGGTCAGCGCGGCCGTCAGGCTCGCGCGCGTGGTCGCGTCGTCATCGACGATCAGGATGCGCTGCGTATCGAGCACGAGCGCGTCGCGGCGGCCGCCTGCCTGCACGATGCTCCACGCCATCGCGCCGCCCGGCTGCCAGCCGGCCGGCAGCGTCACCGTAAACGTCGTGCCGCGATCACGGCCCGCGCTCGCGACGATCACGCTGCCGCCGTGCAGCTCCGCGATATGTCGCACGATCGACAGGCCGAGACCGAGCCCGCGCCGCGGCGACGCGGGCGAATCGTCCGCGCGGCGGAACATGTCGAACACGTATGGCACGAACTCCGTCGCGATGCCCTGCCCGGTATCGGTGACGGTCAGCACCACCTGCGATTCGTCGCGCGCGAGGCCGACCGTCACGCTGCCGCCGCCCGGCGTGAATTTCAGTGCATTCGAGATCAGGTTCGACAGCATCTGCCGCAACCGCTCGGCGTCGCCCGACACGATGCACGCGGTTGCGCCGCAATCGAATTCGAGCACGATGCCGGCCGACGACGCGGCCGTCTGGAACGTGCCGACCAGGTCGGAGAACAGCCGCACGACGTCGACCGGCGTCGCGTCGAGCCGCAGCTTGCCGGTCGCGAGCGACGACGCATCGAGGATGTCGCCGACCATCCGCGTAAGCGAACGCGCGCTGCGGTCGATCGCGTCGATCGCCTGATGCTGCAACGCCTGGTCGCCCGAGTTGCGCAATACCTCGATCCATCCGTAGATCACGTTCAGCGGCGTGCGCAATTCGTGCGACACCGTGGCCAGCAACTCGTCCTTCAGCCGGTTCGACGTGTCGGCCTGGTCGCGTGCGTCGCGCGCGCCCTGCAGCGAGCGCTGCGCACGCAGGTCGCGGCGACGCTGCGCGCCGGTTTCGCGCAGCGTCAGCGACAGCGCGACGCTGGCCCGCGCGTCGCCCTGCACCGGGCACGCCGACACCGTCGCCCGAAACCGCCGGCCGTCGCGCCGCACGCACAGCAGTTCGAGCGGCCCGACCGGCTCGTGCATCGCGTCGAACGCGTCGGCGAGCGGATTGAGCCGCAGCCAGCGCCTCGCGATCAGCGTATCGAACCTGCGGCCGCGCGCATCGGCCTCGTCGTAGCCGAAGATCCGCTGCGCGGCCGGATTCCAGCTCGCAATGCGGCCGTCGCCATCGATCCCGACGATCGCGTCCGGCGCCGCCTCGACGATCGCATGCTGAAGCCGCGATGCGTCGACGCGCGCGCGGTCCGCGCCCGCATCGCGCAGCAGCAATACCGCGCCGTCGAGATTGCCGTCCCCATCGCCGATCGGCGACGCCACCGCGACGATCGGCACCGGCTCGCCGCTGCCGGCCTGCAGCCAGTGCCGGTCGGACGTCGCCCCGGCGCCGCCGAGCGCGTGATCGAGCGGCGTGGTCTGCACGCGGCGGCCGTCGTGATCGACGATCCGCAGCACGTCGCGCGCCGGCCGCCCGATCGCGTCGTCCGGCCGGCAGCCGACGAGTGCGGCCGCGGCCGCGTTGAGATAGGTGAGCCGCCCGTTCGGATCGGTCGCGATCACGCCGTGTGGCAACGCGCCCAGCACGGCTTCGAGCTGGCGGCGCGCGCCCGCCTCGCGCCGGCGCGCACGATCGTTCGTGACCCGCGTGTGATGCAGCAGCGACGCGACCGCGCACACCAGCGTCCCGATCAGCATGAACGTGCCGAGCTGCACGAGCCGCTCGGGCAGCGGCGCCGTATAGGCGGCCGGATCGGACAGGAACAGCGTCCACACGAGCAACCCGCTGACCACCGTCGACACGATGCCGAACAGGAACGACGTCGCCCACGCGGCGCCCGCGAGCAACGGGTAATACAGGACGAACGGCAGATTCACGCCGCCGAACCGGATCGCGAGCGTCTGCAGCACGGTCGCGATCGCGACCAGCATCACGGCCGTTGCGTAATTTCCGGCCTGCGGTCGTGCAATTTCAGTCATCGAACACGCTCCTGCGGGGACAGTCGGCGGCGACCGGCGTGGCGGCCGCCGGCGGGCACGGCACATGCTGGCCGACCGGAACCGCGGCCCGGCCGCTCACGAAGGAGATCTTCACGCCATGCCCGACCCGACACGCTGGCTCGTCGTCTCGCCGCATCTCGACGATGCCGTCTTCAGTTGCGGGCAACTGCTCGCGCAGGCGCCCGGCTCGATCGTCGTCACCGTGTTCGCGGGGATGCCGCCGCCTGGCATGCCCGCACCGCCGTGGGATCGCCGCGCGGGCTTCCATCACGCGGACGAAGCGATGCGCGCGCGCCGCGACGAAGACCGCCGCGCGCTGGCGCTGCTCGACGCACACCCCGTGTGGCTCGATTTCCTCGACGATCAGTACGGCATACCGTCTACGTCGACCGCGATCGCCACACGCGTGGCCGCGGCGATCGACACGTACCCGGGCTTCGGCGTGCTCGCGCCGGCCGGCCTGTTCCATCGCGATCACCTGCAGGTGCAGGAGGCCATGCTGTGGCTGCTGCGTGACGACGATCCGTCGCACGTCTGGCGCTTCTACGAGGACGTGCCCTATCGCCGCATCGACGGGCTGATGGCCAGGCGCGTGGCCGGCTGGCGCGAGCGTGGCTGGATCGCGCATCCGGTCGCGACGCCAGCCGGCGGTGATACGAACAGCGCCGCCGCGAAAGCCGCCGCCGTCGACGCGTACGCCAGCCAGGTCACGCTGCTCGAGCCTCATATGCGCGCCGCTCTCCGCGAACCCGAAATGATCTGGCGGCTCGAATGCGACGTCACGTCCGCGTAACGCCCGCCCGTATCGCGCTGCCGCCGGGCGAGCCGCGCGTGACCGCCATCGTGCTGACCTGCCGGCGCGCCGCGGAACTCGCGCGCACGCTCGACCATCTTTCCAGGCTGCCCGACCGGCCGGCGATCGTCGTCGTCGACAACGCGGCGGACGCCGAGACGGCCACCCTGATCCGCGAACGCTTTGCGCATGTCGCGCTCGTGCATGCGCCGGGCAACCTTGGCGCGGCCGGCCGCAATCTCGGCGTCGCCGTCGCCCGCACGCGCCACGTCGCGTTCTGCGACGACGACACGTGGTGGGCGCCCGGCTCCATCGCCGACGCGGCGAACCTGCTCGACGCGTATCCGCACGTCGCGGCCGTCACCGCGCGCGTGCTGGTGGGCCCCGACGAACGCGAGGACCCGACCTGCCGGCTGATGGCCGACAGCCCGCTCGACGCGCCCGTCGCGCTGCCGGGCCGCCCGATCCTCGGGCTGCTGGCCGGCGCGACCGCGTTCCGGCGCGACGCGTTCGTGCGCGCGGGCGGCTACCATCCGCGCTACTTCCTCGGCGGCGAGGAAGCGCTGCTCGCGCTCGATCTGACGCGCGCCGGCCACTGGCTCGTGTATGCGCCGGGACTGACGGTCCATCACTACCCGTCGACGCGGCGCGACCGGCCGGCACGTGCGCGCACCGCCGCGCGCAACGCGGTGTGGACCGCGTGGCTCAGATGGCCGGCCGCCGCCGCGTGGCGCCATACGGTGCGCATGCTGCCGCTGCTGCGCCGCGAACGTGCAGTGGTGCGCACCTTCGCGGGCCTGCCGTGGATCCTGCGCGAACGACGCACGATCCCGCCGCACGTCGAACGCATGCGCCGCCGCCTCGAACGCGACACGCGCCGCGAGGCCGAAACGGGAACATGAACGCGATCGTAGCGGCATCAGGAATCCGGCTTCTCCGCTTCGTCTTCCAGTTGCGCGAGCCGGTTGTAGATCGTCTTCAGGCTGACGTCGAGCACCTCGGCCGCCTGCGCCTTCACGCCGCCGCATTGCGCGATCGTGCCGAGGATCAGCTTGCGGTCGACTTCCTCGAGCGGCGTGCCGAACGGCACCGTCACGCGATCTTCATGCGAATCGACCATGCTGGACAGCTCGTCCATGATCGGCGGCGGCAGCGTGTCGATCACGTCGGCGTCGGTGAAGATGCTCGCGCGCTGCACGAAGTTGCGCAGCTCGCGCACGTTGCCGGGCCATTCGTAGGTCTTCAGCGCTTCGCGCGCGGCCGGCGCGAAGCGCAGGTTGCGGCCGGTCTCTTCGTTGTAGCGCTGCAGGAACGCGTCGGCGAGCATCGGAATGTCGTCGCCGCGTTCACGCAGCGACGGCAGCGGAATCGGGAACACGTTGATCCGGTGGAACAGGTCGGGCCGCAGCTTGCCGTCGGCCATCGCGGCTTCCGGGTCGCGGTTGGTCGCGGCGACGATGCGCACGTCGACGTCGATCTCGCGCGTCGAGCCGAGCCGCGTGAGGCGTCCGGTCTCCAGCACGCGCAGCAGCTTGACCTGCGACTCGAGCGGCATCTCGGTGATTTCGTCGAGAAACAGCGTGCCGCCGTCCGCGCGTTCGAAGAAGCCCTTGTGCTGACGTTCCGCGCCGGTGAAGCTGCCGCGGTCGTGGCCGAACATCTCGCTCTCGACGAGATTCGCGGCGATCGCGCCGCAGTTCACCGCGAGAAACGGCCCGCGGCGGCGCAGGCTCAGGTCGTGCACGGTCTGCGCGGCGAGTTCCTTGCCGGTGCCCGATTCGCCGGTGAGCAGCACCGACGCTTCGGTGCGCGCGACGCGGCCGATCGCGTCGTAGACGGCCTGCATCGCGGGCGAGCTGCCGAGCATGCGGCCGAACCGGCCGAGGCGCTGCAGTTCCGAGCGCAGTTCGGCGATTTCCTCGTGCAGCGCGGTCGTGCGCGGCACGCGCGCGAAGATGCTGTTCAGCCGCTGCATGTTGAGCGGCTTCACCAGATAATCGGTCGCGCCGCGCCGCAATGCGTCGATCGCGGTTTCGAGGCTCGCGTGGCCGGTGGTCAACACCATTTCGCAATGCCCGCGCTTGGGCAATGCGTCGAACAGCTCCATCCCGTTGCCGTCGGGCAGCACGAGGTCGCACAGCACGAGATCGGGGGTATGCGTCGAGACGAGCGTGCGCGCTTCTTCAAGCGTCGCCGCCGTATCGCACGAAAGCTGCTGCGTGCGCGCGAGCGTGGCCAGCATCGTTCGCGTATCGGCGTCGTCTTCGACGATCAGGACGTAAGGCATCGAGACTCCTTGTAATGCGGCCCGGCAGGTACGTCGGCCGGCACCGCGACACGTGCAGCGCAATGCACGTCATGGGGCCCGTTCATGCTGATGACGGGCTTGCGCCGGCCCCCGGAAGGGCCGAGCGCGAGGATGGCGACGAAGCGAATACGCGACGTATTCGCGACGAGCATGACGCGGCGCTCGGCCCTTCCGGGGGGCCAGCGCCACGCATGCATTTTTCCAAACAAGGGAACGTGCGCTGGCCCAAGACGGCATCTTCAACGCTGCACACGAACGGACAGACAAGCTGTCCTGCATGGGAAAACAGGTGCTTAGCAGTATAGAAGAACGATGTCGTCCATTCGCGACCCATCGAATAAATCTATCTGCTGACGTAAGCCGCATTGCCAGATTCAATGTCGGCGAATCGGTATAAAAGGTATCCTGCGTACGTGAAAGACGACGTGTGCCACGTCATTTTTTACCTGGTCACGACGCATTCGGTCAAAACTTCCCAACCCGGTCATACTCCATGTCGAAATCCGACGATGACGGCACGCGACTGTTCGGCCGTTCGCGAACAATTCAGGAACTGCTGCTGAAAGTGTCGCGCGTCGCCGCCACCCGCGTGAGTGTGCTGGTGGTCGGCGAAAGCGGTGCGGGCAAGGATATCGTCGCCCGGCTCATTCACGACATGAGCCCGCGCCGGCGCGGCCCGTTCGTGCCCGTCAACTGCGGCGCGATTGCGAAGGACATCGCGGAGTCGCAGTTGTTCGGCCACGAAAAAGGCAGCTTCACGGGCGCCGTCGCGCAACACGTGGGCATGTTCGAAGCCGCACGCGGCGGCACGCTGTTTCTCGACGAGATCGCCGAGATGCCGCTCGAATTGCAGGTCAAGCTGCTGCGCACGCTCGAAACCAACACGATCGTGCGCGTGGGCGGCCACGAGGCGATTCCGCTCGACGTGCGGATCGTCGCGGCCACCCACCATGATCCGGTCGAGGCGTTGCGCAGCGGCCGGCTGCGCGAGGACCTGTTCTACCGGATCGCGCCGATCGCGCTGCACGTGCCCGCGCTCAGGCAGCGCGAGGACGACGTCGGCGACATCGCGCTGCAGATCGTCGAGCGGCTGAACGCGCGGCACCGTACGAGAAAGCGCCTGTCGACGCAGGCGATGAAGGCGCTGCGCGCGTACACGTGGCCCGGCAACGTGCGCGAATTGCGCAACGCGCTGGAGCGCGCGTTCATCCTCGCCGACGAGCAGATCGAACTGCAGTTGCCGCGCCGCCAGCCGCCGCGCGAGGAAGTGCGCCACAACGCGATGACGCTGCATATCGGCACGACGCTCGCGCATACGCAGCAGCGCTTCATCGTCGCGTCGCTACGGCATTTCAACGGCGACAAGCCGCGCACCGCGAAGGCGCTCGGCATCAGCCTGAAAACGCTGTACAACCGCCTCGCGCTGCTGCCGGAAAACGAGCGCAACGCGGTCAGCGGCGCGCCGCCGGCGCCGAATGCCGCGAACGGCGGAAACGCCTCCGGTTCGCCGCCCGCGACGACGCCGTGAACGCGGCCGGCACGCCGCCGCGCTCACGTCGTCACATCGCGGAGGGCGGCGTCCCAGTCGCGCGCGAACCGTTCGATGCCGAAGCGCTCGCACGCGTCGCGTTTGGCTGCGGCGCCCCATTCGCGCGCCAGGTCCGGATCGCGGATCAACATCCGCATCGCGTCGATCAGCACGGCCGGCCGCGTATCGGCCACGCCGTTGCTGCCGGTCTTCACGAGTTGCGCCATCTCGGTCGTCGCGAGCGCTACGATCGGCAGCCCGATCATCATCGCCTCGATCACCGCGAGCCCGAGACTCGTGTAGCGAATCGGGTTGAAGAAGAACCGGTAGTGCGACAGGAATTGCGGCAGCGCCGGGTTCGGCACTTCGCCGATCCCGCCGAGATCGGTCGAGCCCATCCCGACCAGGTCGATCGGCACGCTGTGCCGCACGACCTCGAACAGGTCCGCGCCGAGGCGCCGGCCGCGGCGCGCAAGGTTGTTCACGACGGCCACGCCCTTCGGCAGCGTGCCGTGATACTCGACGCCTTCCGGCATCAGCACGCCGTGCTCGATCACGCGCGTCGGCGTCACGCCGTTGTCCCACATCAGCGCGTTGAACGGCGTCACGTGCACCAGCAACACGTTCGGGTCCTGCACCGGATGCAGCGTGTCGGTCGGATGCTCGCGCGGCGGATCATGCTCGACGAACAGCGTCGGCAGCGCGCGCTGCGCTTCGCTCAGCAGCCGCAGGCGGTCGTGCTGATAATGCTTCACGTGCTGGTACAGCACGCAGTCGAATGCGGTGTCGCGCACGCATTCGGCCGGCACCTCATGGACGTTGTCGCCCCACGGCAGGTGCCCGACGCGGCCCGCGTAGCCGGGCGGATGCTGCGGCTTCGTCACGATGTAGAAATCGTGCGGCGCCTGCGACAGGTAATACAGGTAATTGCCATGCACGTGCCAGGTCAGCACGCGCAACCGCTTACGTGACATGACGTCTCTCCTCCGCGAGCAGTTCGCCCGCCCGGTCGATCACTTCGCCGACGCCGATCGCCGTCGCGCACTCGTGCCCGTACGGACACGACTCGAACATGCACGGGCGGCACGCCGGGTAGTTCGCGAGCACGCGATGGCGTTCGGCGTCGAGCGGCGCCCAGCGGGCCGTATCGCTGCCGCACGCGATGACGATGCTCGGCGTGCCGAGCGCCGCCGCGACGTGCGACACGCCCGTGTCGTTGCACAACAGCAGCCGCGCGCGGGCGATCAGCGCGGCGAGCGCGCCGAGCGGCGTGCGGCCGCACAGGTTCACGCACGGCCGCCCGAGGTGTTCGGCGAACGCGCTCGCCAACGCCAGTTCCGCGCGCGTGCCGGTCAGCACGATCTGCCAGCCGTCGTCCGCGAGTTGCCGCGCGGCGAGCGCGAAGCGTTCGACCGGCCAGCGCCGCGACGCCATCCGCGCGCCGGGATGAACGATCACGTAGCGGCCGGGATCGAGCGCGTGCTCGTCGCAGAGCACGTGCCACAGCGCGTAGTCGAGGCCGCCGAGCGGGAATTCGAGGTAGTCGCCCCAGTCCGCGTAGCCGAGCTTGCGCGTGAGCGCCAGATAGCGCGTCACTTCCGGTTCGTCGTCGCGCCACACGAGCGCGCAGTCGAGCGCGGTCGTGCCACCGTCGGCCGGCACGAAGCCGGCCGTGCGGGTCGCGCCGAGCGACGCGACGATCGCGTTCGTGTGCGCGCCGCTGCCGTGCAGTTGGATCGCGAGGTCGAAGTCGCGCGAGCGACATTCGGCGATGAACGCTTCGCGCGTGGCCGCGTCGGGTTCGGGCTGCTCGCCGAGCCCCGGCGCGCCGGGGAATGCGATGAAGCTGTCGATGTAGTCCGAGAAGCGCGACGCGAACTCGCGCGCCCACGGCAGCCCGATCAGCGTGATGCGCGCGTCGGGTTCGCCACGCCGCAGCGCGCGCAGCGCAGGCACCGCGCACAGCATGTCGCCGAGCTGCAACGCGCGGAACACCGCGATCCGCTTCGGGCCGCGCGGGCCGTCGGAATCGACGCTGGAATCGAGCTTCATCATTTGCTCCGAGAAACCCCGTCCTTCAGGACGGAGAGGAAAGGCGTGCTGTCGACAGGCTGCTTCTTCCACGGGTTAGGATCACCGGCATGATCCTTGTCTATCGCTACCGCGTGAAATCGCTCAATGGACTGCTCAACAAGCAGAGCCGTGCGGTGAACTACGTCTGGAACTTCTGCAACGACACGCAGAAGCACGCGCTCAAGTGGAATAAGAAATGGCCGACGGGTTTTGATCTGAACGTGCTGACGACCGGCAGCAGCAAGGCGCTCGGCATCCATTCCGGCACGATCAACGCGACGTGCGAGCAATACGCGAAGTCGCGCAGTCGGAACCGTCGGCCTTACCTGCGCTATCCCGGCATGAAATCGCTGGGCTGGGTGCCGCTGAAGGGCCGAGACCTGAAGCGCGAAGGCGAAGCGTTTCGCTTTGCCGGCAACACCTTCCGCGTGTTCAACAGTCGACCGCTTCCCGAATGCAAGATCAAGGACGGGACCAATTTTGCGCAGGATGCGCGCGGCAACTGGTTTCTCAACATCGTGATCGAGATGCCCGATGTGCAGGTCCGCCCGGTCCGCTCCGGTGTCGGCATCGATCTCGGCCTGAAAGACTTCGCCACGCTTTCGACCGGAGAAAAACTGCCGAATGACCGGTTCGGCCGATGCGCGGCAGAAAAGCTGACGAAAGCGCAGCGAGCACGAAAGCACAAGCGACATATCGCGAAGCTGCACGCAAAGATCTCGAATGCCCGTGCCGATTTCCAGCACAAGCTCGCGCTCGATCTGGTGCGGCGCTTCGATTACATCGCGGTCGGCAACGTGTCGGCGGTCAAACTCGCCAGAACCAGGATGGCGAAGAGCGTCTACGACGCATCCTGGTCGTCCTTCCGAAACAAGCTCCGTTACAAAGCGATCGCGCACGGAGCCACGTTCGAGGAAGTGGACGAAAGCGGTTCTACCCAGTCCTGTTCGTCGTGCGGATCGAAAGACAGCACGACGCGGCCGAAAGGTATCGCGGGACTGCGAATAAGAGAGTGGGCCTGTAGTGACTGTGGTGTCGAACATGATCGAGATACCAACGCTGCGTTGAACATTCTCCGATGCGGACGTGCATCGCCAGGTGTGGGAATCCTCTCCCCTTAAGGAGATGAGGGCGTCAAAGGAAGAGCACTCTGAAGTGAAGCGCGCCGCGCATGCGCCAGTACAGCGACACGGGCGGAATCGCGATGGACGTGACGATCATCTCGGCCACATGCGACGGCGTGAGCTGCGTGCCGCGCAGCCGTTTCGCGCAGAACCCCGCGGTAATCGCGGCCCACACCGCCGCACACACGATGGCCGGCGCCGGCCAGCCGGCCGCGAAACAGCCGAGCGCGCCGAGCGCGGCGAGCACGGCCGCGTAGTAATGCCACGGCGGCGTCGGCCGGATATGGCGCCGATAGGTCGTGCGATGCTTCTTGTACAACAGCGCATCGAAATACACCTTCGACTGCGCGCCGATGCTCGATCCCCAGCGTGCGGGACGCACCGGATGCACGATGCGCGCGGCGTCGGCGTCGACGATCGGCCCCGCATGCTCGCGCAGCGCGAACATCAGGTCGGCGTCCTCGCGCCACGCGCGCGTGAAGCGCTCATCGAAGCCGCCGACGCGTTCGAGCGCCGCGCGCCGCACGAAGCAGTTGGCGGTCGCGAATTCCGCGTGCGCGAGCCCCGCCGCGTCGCGTTCGTAGTCGGTCGGGCGCGGCCGCAACGGCACGTCGATCCGGCCGGCCGCGGCCGCCGCCGACGGCTCGGCCAGCAGCGCGGCCGCACCGTGGCGCAGCCAGCTCGGATCGGGAATCGTGTCGTCGTCGGTGAATGCGATCAGCGCGCCGCCCGCGCTGCGCCAGCCGACGTTGCGCGCACCGGCCGGCCCCTGCGTGTCGGGCGCGGTCATGTAGCGGATCACCGGCACGTCGGTCACGCGCGCGCGGCACGCATCGACGACGGCGCGCGCACTGCCGGCCGGATCGTCGTCCACGACGACGATCTCGTAGGTGGTCGGATCGAACACCTGCACGCACAGCGCGTCGAGGCAGCGTTCGAGCAGATCGGGCCGCCGGTAGGTCGGCACGACGACCGACACGACCGGCGGCAGGTGCGTGTCGCGCATGTTCATCTCGGCTTCTCCAGCAGGAACGGGCCGATCACGAGCGCGTCGAGCGGCGACGTCCAGAAGCATTCGATCGCGTCGCGCGGCGAGCATACGATCGGTTCGCCGCGCGTGTTGAACGACGTGTTGACGAGCACCGGCACGCCGGTGAGCGCGTCGAACTCGGTCAACAGCGCATGCAGCAGCGGATGCTGGCTTTCGTCGACGGTCTGCACGCGCGCGGTGCCGTCGATGTGGCGCACGGCCGGAATCCTGTCGGCGCGCTCCGGCACGACGTCGTACACGAACAGCATGAACGGCGCGCGCAGCGGCGTGCCGCGGCCGCCGCTGAACCAGTGATGCGCACGATCCTCGAGCACGACCGGCGCGACCGGCCGGAAATCCTCGCGATCCTTGATCCGGTTCAGCTTGCGCTGCATGTCCGGATCGATCGGCGACGCGAGGATCGACCGCGCACCGAGCGCGCGCGGCCCGAACTCCATGCGCCCCTGGAACCAGCCGATCACGCGGTTCGCGGCGAGCAGCGCGGCCGTCTGCGCGGCGACGTCGGCGAGCCGCCGGTACGGCAGCTGCGCCTCCTTCAGGAACGCCTCGATCGCATCGTCGTCGTAGGCCGGGCCGAGATACGCATGGTCCATGCGCCAGCCGCCGCGCTCGCCGCGCATCCGGAAGTCGGTCCATAGCGCGGCGCCGAGCGCCGTGCCCGCGTCGCCGGCGGCCGGTTGCACCCACACGTCGTCGAACGGGCCGCGATCGCGGATCTTCGCGTTCATCACGCAGTTCAGCGCGACGCCGCCCGCCATCGCGAGCTGCCGCTCGCCGGTCTCGGCGGCCAGCCAGTCGACCGCCTGCAGCGTCGTCTCCTCGAGCACCAGTTGCAGCGCATGCGCGATGTCGCAGTGATGCGGCTCGATCGGGCCGCCGCGTTCGCGCGGCGGGCCGAATCGCGCGGCCAGATCGTCGTCGACCACGTCGTAGCGCCCTTCGCCGCGATACCGCACCAGCTTGCGCATCTCGTCGGCGAACACCGGCTTGCCGTACGACGCGAGCGCCATCACCTTGTATTCGTCGGACGAGTGCAGGAAGCCGAGATAGCGGGTCACGCGCTCGTACAGCAGCCCGAGCGAATGTGGCAGGTTGACCTGCCCGAGCCGCCGGTACGCGCGGCCGTCGAACACGCCGTAGCTCGTCGTCGCGCGCTCGCCGCGCCCGTCCATCGTCATCACCGCGCAGCGCTCGAACGGCGCCGCGAGAAACGCGCTCGCCTCGTGCGCGAGATGGTGCTCGATGAAATGCCAGCGGAACGGCCCGTCGTGCGTGACGCCGCGAAAGCGCCGCTGCAGATGATGCGGCACGCCGCCCGCGAGCTGCCGCGGCGCGTTGACGATCGACGACAGGAACAGCGGATGCCACGGCGACGCGCCGTCCTCGCGCGGCGCATGCGCGGACGGCGACAGCGGCAAAGTCAACGCCTGCGGCGTGCCTTCGCGGTCGAGTTCGAACCACGGGTCGTACGAGTACGCGACGTGGTCCACGTCCGCGAGCGTGATGCCGGCTTCCGCGAGGCAATAGTCGATCGCATGGAAAGGCAGCTCCCAGGTCGAGAACGGCACCGGGCGCTTCGCGTGCTTCACGTGCGTGAAGCGTTCGTCCTCGGCCGCCGCGATCACGACGCCGTCGCGCACGATGCACGCGGCGCTGTCGTGGAAGGCGGCGTTGATGCCGAGCGTATGGATCGGGTCAGGCATGCGTCAGTTCCTCGTGATGACGTGCGCGAACGGAAGCACGTTCGATGCGGGCACCGCGACCGGCTCGCTGCCGTGCGCGGCAGCCCGCGCGGCTGCGCGTTGCGCATGGCGCGCGCTGCCGCGCAGCAACGCGTGCACGGCGGCGACCACATCGTCGACGCTCACGCCGCGCAGGCACGGATGGCCGGGCTGGTTGCACACGCTGCGATAGCAGTTGCGGCACGGCACGTCGACGTTCAGCACACGGTGCGGCACACGCCACGGCGTGTGCTGCGGATTGGTCAGTGCGTACAGGTCGACCACCGGCGTGCCGAGCGCGGCCGCGAGATGCACGGGGCCGCTGTTGTTCGACAGCAGCAGGTCGGCCGTTTCGATCAGCGCGCCGAGTTCGCCGAGCGGCAAGACGCCGGCCAGCGGCACGGCGCGCGGCCCCGCGCGTTCGCACACCGCGTCGACCAGCGCGCGCTCGTCCGCGCTGCCCGTCACCGCGATGCCGTCGAACAGCGGCGCGACGGCGGCGGCCGCTTCGCCGAAGCGCTCGGCCGGCCAGCGCCGCGACGCCGCGCTCGCGCCCGGATGGACGACCAGCCAGCGCGCGCGTGGCGCCTCCGGCTGGCGCGCGCCGCCAAAGCGTTGCAACGCGGCCTGCAAGCGTGCGTGCACCGCGCGCCGCGCCGCGTCGCCCGGCTCGAACGCCATGCGCCAGTCCGACGTCGTCGCGCCGACCGTGCGCACCAGCGCGAGCTGGCGCGCGACCTCGTGGCGCACGTGCGATTCCGGCTCGGTTTCCGGCACGCGGTCGGTCAGCAGTTCGTACGGGTTCTCGCGGCAATGCGCGAGCCGCAACGGAATGCCGGCGAGCCAGCACATCATCGCGGCGGGCAGCGGATTCTGGCTGTAGACGGTGAAGATCACGGCCGCGTCGAAGCGGCCCGCCAGCAGCCGGTCGATCATGTCGAGATCGGCGACCGGGTCGCCCCGCGTGTCCGGATGCTTGACCCACGGCGCGTCGTAGGACCACACGTCGTCGACCATCGGCAGGTGCTTCGCGAGCGCGGCGCCCGTGCGCGACGTCAGCAGCGTCAGCCGGCGGTCATGGCCGCCCTCCTTCAGCGCGCGCAGCGCGGGCGTCGTCATCAGCACGTCGCCGATGCTGTCGAGCCGCACGCACAGGATGCGGCGGGCGCGGCTCCAGGCGGTGCTCATCGCCGCACCCACGAGCCGTGCCGGCGCACGGCCTCGCGCACGACGATGTCGGCGGCCAGGTCGATGCGATCGACGACGTGGTGCGGCGTGCGGGCGGCGTTCAGGCGCCACTCGGTCTCGTTGCCGCAGTCGACCAGGATCGTGCCGCAGCGCGCGGTGCGGCCGGCTTCGACGTCGTCGAGGATGTCGCCGATCATCCAGCTCCATTCGGGGACGACGCCGAGCGCGGTCAGCGCGCGGCGCAGCATGCCGGGGCGCGGCTTGCGGCAGATGCAGTCACAGGTGTAGCGCGGCACGCTGCCTCGCGGGTGATGCGGGCAGTAAAAAAAATCCGCCAGCGTCGCGCCGTTCGCTTCGAACAGTTCGGCGAGACGCTGGCGGACCGCGCCAAGCTCGTTTTCGGTAAAGCGGCCGAGCGCGACGCCCGGCTGGTTCGACACGACCGCCAGCGGCATGCCGGTCGCGCCGAGGGTGCGCAGCGCGCGCGCCGCGCCCGGCGCGAGGCGCATGTGCGCGGGATCGACGTTGTACGGCACGTCCTCCAGCAGCGTGCCGTCCTTGTCGAGCAGCACCGCGCCGGGCAGCCGCCGTTCGCGCTTCAGGGCCATGACGTCTCCTTCATCGGCAGCACCATCAGTTCCGGCACCACGGTGCCCGGCGGCTGCGTCAGCACGAAGCGCACGGCGGCCGCCACGTGCTCCGGCGGCTGCAGCGTCTCCTCGTCGATGTCCGGAAAGCGGTCGAGCAGGAACGGCGTGCGCATCCCGCCCGCGACGATCGCCGACACGCGCACGCCGCTCGGCCGCAGTTCGGCATGCAGCGCGTGCGACAGGCCGAGCAGGCCCCACTTCGTCGCGTGATACGCGGAGGCGTTCGGCCACGCGCGCTTCGACGCGGTCGACGCGATGTTGACGATGTGTCCGTCGCCGCGCGCCTTCATCATCGGCACGGCCGCGTGGCACATCAGGTACGGGCCGAACAGGTTCGTCATCAGCACCTGCTGCCAGGCCTCGACGCTCACGTCGTCGATCGGCGCGGTCACGTCGATCGCCGCGTTGTTGACGATCACGTCGAGGTCGCCGAGCGACTCGCGCGCGTCGTGCACGACCTGCAGCACCGACGCTTCGTCGCGCACGTCGAGCGGCCGCCCCACCGCGTGGCCGCCGTGCCGCTCGAGCCGCTGCGCGACGGCCGCCGCGCGGTCGCCGTCGAGATCGGCGACGACGACGTGCGCGCCATGCTGCGCAAGCTCCTCGCAAATGGCTTCGCCGAGACCGCGGCCGCCCCCGGTCACGAGTGCGGTCCGGCCGGCGAGCGGCGGTCTGGCTGGATCGTGAGTCGCGTTCACCTGCACCTCCTGTCGATGTCGGAAAGCCATCCGGCTGACGGCGACACTTGTCGCGACAACCGTCCGTGCATGAGGTACAGCGAAAACCGTGCCGGCCTGCGTGCGCCCGCGCCGCGTCGGGCTGTGCCGCGCGCCCGCTGGCTTTTTTATAACCGGCTGTAAAAACGGGTCCGGGCCGCCGCGCTCAGATCGCGAGCCCGTCGGGCGTCGCCTGCGCGCGGTGCTTGGCGAGCGCGCGCAGGCAGTGCGCGATACAGCCCGCGAACGCCTCGTCGAACCACGGCTGCGCGCCCGACACGCCGACCACGATGCCGCCGAGCGCGACGCCGCCCCACAGGTTCGTGTCGCCGGCGCGCAGCCGGTACGGCTCCAGCGCCTGCACGACGTGGCCGTCGCGGCCGGTTTCCCACGACAGCCGCGCCTTGGCCCGCGCGTAAGCGCGATAGTCGGCGTCCCAGTCCTTCGGGTCGGGCAGCGAAAACTCATACAGGATCGCGTCCTCGAACGCCGCGTCGTGCGGCCCGAGCGCCGGGTCCATGATCACGATGTGCAGGCAGCCGCTGTCGCCGACGAAGTCGCTCTGCAGCGCGGCGGACAGGCTCGGCAACAGCAGCTCGACGGCCGCCACCGCGGCCTGGCGGTCTGCGAACGCACTACCGCCGCGACGCGCGTTCAGGGTTTCGGGTGGCGTCGGATTCAGAAGGTTCGGCATGGATTTCTCCGGAGGAAAACGCGAGCGCACGCAACGCCGCGATCAGGTCGGCCGCTACCGCGGGCTTGGTCAGGTACGCATGGAAACCGGCTTCGACCGCCCGCGTGCGATCGCGGTCGCGCGCATGGCCGGACAAGGCCAGCGCCTCGAGCGGCGCGCGGCCGTCACGATCGCGATCGCGCGCGGCGTCGAGCTGGCGCACCCGCGACATCACCGCGTAGCCGTCCTCCTCGTCGTCGCCGAGGTCGATGTCGCAGACGAGCAGCGCCGGCCAGTCGGCCCGGCGCGCGCGCCACAGGTCGTCCAGCAATGCCTGGCCCGACGCATACGCGTGCACGTCGGCGCCGGCGACCTTCAGCAGCGCGGTGAGCGCCTCGCGCGCCTCGTCGTGATCGTCCACGCACGCGATGCGCAGGCCGTCGAGCGGCTTCGCCGCGGGCGCCGCGCCGGCATCCGGATTCGGCACGGCGCCGTCGGGTTGCATCGACGCGGGCGCCACCGCGCACATCGGCAGCGACAGGTGCAGCGTCACGCCGGTATCGTCGCGTTCGCGCACGACATAGCCGCCGGCCTCCTCGATCGCGTCCTGCAAGCGTTCGAGATCGATCAACGACAGTTCGGTGGCGTCGACGCCCGCGCATGCGATCGTGATCCGCGCTTCCGGGTCGTGGCGCGCGGTGCGCACCTCCAGCTGCCCGCCGCTGCTCGCGTCGACCGCGCCGCGGCACAGTTCCCACACGAAGCGCCGCAGCGCGGCCGGATCGGCCTTGACGACCAGATCCTCGTCCGACAGATGGCGAAACACCGGCACGCCGCGCTGCGCGGCCGCCTCCGCCAGCGAATCGAGCACCTGCGACACGAGCGGGTTGATGCGCACCGGCTGCCGCGCGAACTTCGCCTCCGTGCGTTCCAGTTCGCGCTGCTTCGCCTGCAGCGCCCACATCTGCGCATACACGCCGCCGCTTTCGAGCAGCTCGTCGTGGGTGCCGTGCTCGACGAGCCGGCCGTGCTCCATCACCAGGATGCGATCGGCATCGACGATCGTCGACAGCCGGTGCGCGATGATGAGGCTGGTGCGATGCTGCGCGACGCGCATCAGTTCCTGCTGGATCGCGCGCTCCGAGCGCGTGTCGAGCGCCGATGTCGCCTCGTCGAACACGACGATCGGCGGCGCCTTCAGCAACGCGCGCGCGATCGCGACCCGCTGCCGTTCGCCGCCCGACAGCCGTACGCCGCGCTCGCCGACGCGCGTGTCGTACGCGTCGGGCAGCCGCTCAATGAACGCGTCGAGCTGCGCGCCGCGCGCGGCCGCGATCACCTCGCCACGCGTCGCGTCGCGCTTGCCGTACGCGATGTTGTACGCGAGCGTGTCGTTGAACAGGATGGTGTCCTGCGGGACGATGCCGAGCGCGTCGCGCAGGCTGCGCTCGGTGACGAGCCGCAAGTCCTGGCCGTCGATCCGGATCGTGCCCGCGTCGGGCTGGTACAGCCGGAACAGCAGGCGCGCGAGCGTCGACTTGCCCGAGCCGCTGCCGCCGACCACCGCGACCGTCTGCCCGGCCTCGATACGGAACGACACGTCGAACAGAATCTGCCGGCTCGGCTCGTAGCCGAAGTCGACATGCTCGAACTCGATCGTGCCGCCACGTACGACGAGCGGCTGCGCGCCGGGCGCGTCGCCGTCCTCGCCCGGCTTGCCGCGCGCATCGAGCAGCCCGAACAGGCGCTCGATGTTCGTCATCGCGTCGTTCGCTTCGCGGAACACGAAGCCGAGCGCATTCAGCGGCAGGCTGATCTGGATGATGTACGCGTTGATCAGCACGAGATCGCCCACCGTCATCGTGCCGCGCGCGACATGTTGCCCGGCCAGCAGCATCACGGCCGCGATCCCCGCGCCGATGCACGCGCTCTGCCCGATATGCAGCGTCGACAGCGCGTACTGGTTGTCCACGCCGGCTTCGCGCCATTCGTCCAGCACGCGGTCGAGCCGGTCGCGCTCGACGTCCTCGCGCGCGAAGTACTTGACCGTGTCGACGTTCAGCAGGCTGTCGACCACGCGCGAATTCGACTCGGCCTCGAGCGCGTTCACGCGCCGCTGGTAACGCATGCGCCGACGCGTGAACACTCCCGTATACGCCGCGTAGACGGCGAACGTGACGAAAATGATCGCCGTGAAGCCGCCCCCGTACTTGCCGATGACGATCACGAGCACCGAGCCGATCTCGATGGCCGTCGGCACGACCGTGAACACCGCGACGCCGAGCAGATAGCCGATGCCGGCCGTGCCTTTCTCGAGATCGCGCACGACGGCGCCCGTCTCGCGCTGCGCATGAAAGCGCGCGCCGAGCCGGTGCAGGTGGCCGAACGTGCGCACGGTAAACGACGCGACCGTGTGCTGCGTGACCTGCACGAACGTCATGTCGCGCACTTCGTTCAGCGCGTTCGACGCGAAGCGCACCACCGCGTACGCGAACAGCAGCAGTACCGGCCACGCGACGGGCTGGCCGGCCGCGCGGCCGAAGCCGTCGACGATGTCCTTGAGCAGCAGCGGCACCGACACGGCCGCCGCTTTCGCGAGCACCAGCAGCACGATCGCCGCCAGCACGCGCGCACGGTAATGCCAGATCGCGCGCCAGAGTTCGACCGCGATCCGCACCCGCAGGCCGCGTTCGTCGCGGCGGCGGCCCTGGCGCGCGCGGCCTGCCGCTACGTCACGGTCCTTGGTTGGCGTTTCGTCGAGTCCGGTCGTCATGCACGCAGTGCTCGCGGTCGGGGGCGCGCCGTGTCACGCATCGGCGCTCAGTGGCGCGGTTCACGCTCGCGGCCGCGTACCACGGTGCCGGGCTCGGGGTCGCGCGCGGCGGGCTGGGTCGGCGTCACCGTCCGCTGGTCCGGATGCAGCACCATGCCCGTATCGTGTTCGCCTTCGCGGCGCACGCGCACGCGATTCTCGACGTCCTGTACGCCCATGCAGCCGTCGGCCAGATCCTCGATGTCGTGCTTCATCCAGCGGGCCGGCACCGTGCCGTCCAGTTCGACGCGACCGTCGCGTACCTGCACGGTCACGTCGCTCACGTCGATCTCGAGCGCATGCGCGAGCCGCTCGCAGACGTCCTCGCGAATCCGTTCGTCCGAGCGCGTATAGCCCTTCGGCCCGCGGCGATGACGCAGCGCTTCGCGTTCGGTGTCCCGGCCGAAGCGCGACAGGTCAGGCGCGCTGCCGCCATGGCGCGGATCACCGGGGTCGCGCTCGCCGCCGTACCAGCCCATCCGGTGCTGGCCGCGGAATTCCGGGCGCTCGCCGCCGTACCGGCCTTCGCGGCCTTCCGCGCGGCGACCCGGGTCGCCGTAGCCGCGCTCGGGGGTCCGCGCCGGCTGGCGCGCGCCGCCCGGCCAGTCCGGGTCGGCGGCAGCGCGCCGCGGGTCGACCGGGCGCGCGGCGCGCTCGGTCCATTCGCTGCCCCAGTCTTCCGGGCCCACGTCCTCGCTCGCGAAGCGGCGGTAAGCCGATTCGTAGTCTTCTTCCGGCCACCGTGCGGGGTCGTCCGGGATGCCGCGCTCGCCAGCGCCCCGGTACGCGCGTTCGTTGCGCTCGTGCCAGTCGGGCGGGCCACCGCGCTCGCCGGACCGTCCGGGATATCGTCGTTGCATCGTGTCTCTCCTTGATCGCCTGCGCCGCGCACGGCCCCATGCCGCGGCGCGGCGCGCGTCGGTCGGGTGAATGCAAATCGCGTGCCGGCGACATGGCCGTACCGCGACGGTTGCGCGTCGCAGCGCCGGGAAGCCGTCGGGCGCCCCAATCTGCAACGCGATTGCAGTTTTTGCGTGCCGGGCGTCACGGCGCGCCGCCAGGTTCGTCCGGTTCGTCGGTGCGACCGGGCTCGCTCAGCCGCTCGGTGCGGTCCGGCTCGATGTCGGCGCCTTCCTCGAGCGTCGAGTCGCCGTCCGCCGATGCCCGCTCGCCGGTGCCCGCGCGGTCCGTGTCGCTGCCGAGCGCGGCATCGCCGCGTTCGAGCGCGTGATCGTCGAGCGGCGAATCGACGTCGAACGGATGGCGCCGCGCGCCCGCCGTGTCGCTGCCGCTGTCGGACGAGTCGCTCGGACCGAGCGCGCGGCCGTCGCGGCCGCGGCTCGCGTTGTCGTCGTCCGGGCCGGCCGGTTCGTTGTCGGGATTCAGCGTGCTGTTCATGTCGATCTCCTTGCGTGGCTTGCCGCCGCGCGCGGGGCCGGACGACCGGCGCGCGGCGGATGGACCAGCAGGTCGTGCAATCGGCATGCCGGGCCGGCTACCGCCGGTCGCGCCGGCGCCCATCCCGGCGCACGGCACGGCCGATGCGCGCCCATTGATCAGCCGAATCGAGTTCCTTTATCCTTTCGGACGTGCCAATCGCTCCGTATGGCCGCCGCCGGCGCGTCCGGGGGCGGGCCGGCGACCCGCGGCCGCCCGTATTTCCAACTTGCCGCTCCGATGAAGAAAGACGACGCCGATCTCCAACCGCATCCGCCGCCGCCCGGCTTGTCCGATCCGCGCGACCTGCAGCACCGCTTCGCCGAATTCCGGTTCCAGACCGTGGTGGAGTCGATCACCGACTATGCGGTATTCATGCTCGATCCGTACGGCAACGTCGCGACGTGGAACGCCGGCGCGGCGCGCATCAAGGGCTACGACGCGGCCGAAATCGTCGGTCACCATTTCTCGCTGTTCTATCCGACCGACGCGATCGCGGCCGGCCGGCCGTCGCAGGGGCTCGCGCTGGCCGCCGCGCATGGCCACTTCCAGGACGAGGGCTGGCGCGTGCGCAAGGACGGCACGCAGTTCTGGGCGAGCGTGACGATCACGCCGGTGTACGACGCGACGCACGAGCTGTGCGGCTTCATCAAGATCACGCGCGACATGACCGAGCGCAAGCGGCTCGAGGAGCTCGAAGCATCGACGCAGCGGCTCAGCGTGTTCATCGCGACGCTCGCGCACGAACTGCGCAATCATCTCGCGCCGCTGCGCAATTCGGTCGGCGTGCTGCAGAGCCTGTCCGATCCGCCGCCCGCGCTCGCGCAGTGTCGCGACGCCGTGCACCGCCAGGTCGGGCAACTGACGCGGCTCGTCGACGATCTGCTCGACGTCGGGCGCATCACGGCCGGCAAGATCGAACTCGACGCTCGCCCGGTCAGCGTGCGCGATATCGTGTGCCGCGGCGTCGAGAGCATCCAGCCGAAGCTGGCCGCGCGCGAGCAATGGATCCGCGTCGACCTGCCGGCCGACTCCGTGGTGCTGCACGGCGACGACGCACGGCTCGTCCAGGTGCTGCACAACCTGCTCGACAACGCATCGAAATTCTCGCCGCACGGCGGCCGAATCGACGTCGGTGCGCGAATCGAAGGGCCGTCGGTGGCGATCAGCGTCGTCGATCGCGGCGTCGGCATCGCGCCCGGTGCGCTCGAAACGATCTTCGACCTGTTCGAACAGGAAGATGCACCGGGCCGCTCTCCGTCCGGCGGTTTCGGGCTCGGTCTCGCGATCTGCCGGTCGTTCGTCGAACTGCACGGCGGGCGGATCGTCGCGGAAAGCGACGGGCCCGGCCACGGCGCGACCTTCACGGTCTGGCTGCCGATCGCGCACACGATGCGCACCGAGCGCGCCGCACTGCCCGCACCGGCCGTGCCTGAACAGCCGGCGGACGCGCCGCTGCGCATCGTCGTCGTCGACGACAACCGCGATTCGGCCGATACGCTCGCGGTGCTGCTGCAGTTGAAAGGGCATGCGCCGCGGGTCGCGTACAACGCGGCCGACGCGCTGGCCCTCGCGCGCGACTACCTGCCGCAGCTGATGCTGCTCGACCTGACGATGCCGGACATCGACGGCTTCACGCTGCTGCAGGAATTGCGCGCGATCGACACGCTGCGCGACACGACCTGCGTCGCGCTGTCGGGCCATGCGCGCGCGTCCGACCTCGCGCGCACCGAACGCGCAGGCTTCGACGACCATCTCGTGAAGCCCGTCGAGATGGCCGTGCTCGATGCGTTGCTGCAGCGCGTCGCGCGGCGGGTTCAGGGCACGTCGTAAGCACTCAGGCCATCGCGCGGCACATCGCCGCGCAGGCCTCGCACGCGAGCGCGCAGCGGCGGCAATGCTCGTGCGCATGCCGCGAGCACTCGGCCGCGCACAGGTCGCACGCATGCGCGCACAGCGCGCAAATGCGCGGTGCGAGCCCGCTGCGGCGCGCCATCGCGCCCGATGCGAAGCGGCACAGCTGCGCGCACTCGATGTCGAGCGCGATGCACGCGGCCAGCGCATGCACGTCGCGCTCCGCAAGACAGGATGCCGCACAGGTGTCGCACGCGTGCGCGCAGGCGTCGCACGCGGCCATGCAGTTGTCGTATCGATCGTTCATCGCAATGCTCCCGGTTTCGGTTCGTGTCGTCGTCATGGCGTCAGCTTGACCTTCATCCAGCCCGGCTCGCGCACGTCGAACGCGCGATACGCATCGATCGCGTTCGTCAGCGGCTCGCTGCGCGTGAGCACCGATAGCGGGTCGAACGCGCCGCTGCGCACCAGCTCCACGAGCGGCGGCGTCACCGTCCGGTGATTGCAGTTGCCCATCTTGATCGTCAGGTTGCGGTTCATCGCGTCGCCGATCGGAAACACGCGCGCGGCCGGCGGATACACGCCGATCACCGAGATCGTGCCGGCCTTCGCGACCGCACGCACCGCCCATTGCAGCACCTGCGACGGCCCGTCGCCCGGCACCCAGTTGCGACCGTCCGGCTTGCGGTGCGGCGCGATCGCGTCGACTTCCGCATCGAACGCGCGCGCGGCGTCGCGATCGGCTGCGGCCGGCCCGTGCGTCGCGCGCATCGCGTCGACGCCCACCGCGTCGATCACGCGATCGACGCCGATCCCGCCGGTGAGCCGCAGGATCGTATCGACCGGATCGTCCTCGGAAAAATCGACGATCTCGGCGCCCTGCCCGCACGCCATCTCGAGCCGCGACGCGATCCGGTCGATCGCGATCACGCGCCCGGCGCCCATGAGCTTCGCGCTCGCGATCGCGAACTGCCCGACCGGCCCCGCGCCGAACACGGCGACGGTATCGCCCGGCTTCACTTCCGCGAGCTGCGCGCCGAAATAGCCGGTCGGGAAAATGTCCGACATCAGGATCGCGCGATCGTCGTCGATCGCGTCGGGCAGGCGAATCAGGCTCGCATGCGCAAGCGGCGTGCGCGCATATTCGGCCTGTAGCCCGTCGACCGGGCCCGTTTCCGCCGGCCCGCCGAAGAACGAAGTGCCCGCGCGCGGCCCGCCCGGGTTCGCGACGTCGCATTGCGCGGTGTAGCCCGCGCGGCAGTAGGCGCAGCTGCCGCACGCGATCGTCGACGGAATCAGCACGCGATCGCCGCGCCGCAGGTTGCGCACGTCGCGCCCGACCGCCTCGACGATGCCGACGCCCTCGTGGCCGAGGATCGTGCCCGGCTTCATGCCGCCCAGCGTGCCGCGCACCATGTGCAGATCGGTGCCGCAGATCGCGCTGGCGGTCAGGCGCACGACCGCGTCGGTCGCCGCGGAGACTTCCGGATCGGGCACCGTGTCGATGCGAATGTCGCCGATGCCGTGAAATACGACTGCTTTCATGTCAGGCCCTCCTTGTCGAAAGCGGAAACGGTGAATGAGACCGTCGAGCGAATCGAGCAAGGCGTGCGCCTGTGCGGCGCGCCGTGAGGCACGGACAGGAAGCGCTGCGTTTTCGAGGAGGAATCGAGCCGGCGCGTCAGTCCGTCGCCGGGCCGCTGCCGATGCCGCCGTCGCGCGCGTTCGAGATCGCTTCGACGAGCTTCAGTTCGTCGTCGATCGACAGCGTCGTGTCGACCACGTCACCGCCCAGCGGCCCGAGCGCCGCGCTCAACGCGTAGATGTCGACCTGCGTCGCGGCCAGCCCGAGCGAGACGGTGCCGGGGCGCGCCTTGCGCGCGACGCGATCGGTCAGCGCATCGTCGACCGGCCGCTCGCGCCATGCGTCGAGCGACGATTCGATGTGCGCAACGACGCTGTCGAGCAGCGATCCGGATGCCACGCGGCCCGGATCGACTGCATGCGTGCGCAACTGTCCGTCGGTCGAGCACTCGACGATCACGATCCCCGCGAGCGCGACGACGTGCCGGTCGCGCAGCGTGCCGAGTTCGGCCAGCGCGCGACGCGCCGCGTCGAGATCGGGATAGGACAAGACGATCAGCGTGTTCATTCAGCGACTCCAGGCAGTCGAACGGGCGCGCTCAATGCGGCAGCCCGAACGCGGCTTTCAGGCTCGCGACGATCATCTGCATCGCGATCGCCGCGAGAATCATCCCCATCAGGCGCTGCGTGACGGCCGTCACGCGCGGCGACAGGTAATGGCCGATCAGCGGCGCCGACAGCAGCGACACGGCCAGCAGCACGAGAAACGCGGCCAGCCCGAGCGCGAACGCGAGTTCCTGCCCGGTCGAGACCGCGCCGTGTCCGAGCACGATCATCGTCGCGATCGTGCCGGGGCCGACCAGCAACGGGATCGTCAGCGGGTAGATCGCGACGCTTTCGGCGGCTGCCGGATCGGCGCCTTCGTCGCTGCCCGGCGCATGCTGGCGGCTCGGCGCGCCATGCAGCATCGACAGCGCGATCAGCAGCACCAGCAGCCCGCCCGCGAGGCGGAAATCGTCGATCGTCAGGCCGAACGCGCGCAGGATCGCGCCGCCCGCGACGGCCGACACGATGCAGCCGACCGTCACGCCGATCGCGGCCGTCAGCGCGACCTTGCGGCGCACGCCGTCCGCCGCGCCTTCGGTCAGCGACAGGAACACCGGGATGTTCGCGATCGGGTTCATGATCGCGAACAGCGCGGCGAATACCTTGATGGAAAAAGTCAGGTCGAAGGCCACAGGGTCGCTCCCGTCTCGCGCGGCACGTGACATGCCCACGCCGGTTCGTTTTCGATGCGCGGCGCACGCCATGCTGATACGATCCACGCACCACGTTCATCCACGACGGAGGGCCCCGCTCGATGCAAGCCACCGACACTTTCATGGGTCACGAAATTCGCGTCGACGCGACGCGCAACGCGAACGGCGCATGGGTCGCGCAGGTGCGGATCTTCCGCGACGGCGCGCCCGTCGACCTGCCCGCGCCCGAACTCGTCACGCCCGAATGGCTGACGTGCGACGAGGCGCTGCGCGGCGGCATCGACCAGGGGCGCGTGATGATCAAGACGCGCGACCGGTAACGCCACCCGGTTCATCGGCGCACGGGCGACCGGCGTCGCGCGATGCACGTCACGCATCGAAATCGAGGTCGCCGATCAGGATCTCGCGATCGCGCTGGGTCCGTGTGCTGAAATCGACCGGCAGCTCCATCTGCCAGCGCTCGATCGTGACCGGCAGCGCCGCGAGATAGCGATCGAAGCGGCTGGGATCGGGCTCGGCCAGCAGGCCGGCGATCGCGTCGTCGCGCCACGCGAGCCGCACGTTCAACCGGTTCGGCAAGCCGACCGTCGACGTGAGGCCGATCACGTCGATGCAGGTCGGGCTGCCCTGCCCGTCGTGCGGCACGACGTCGACCTTCACTTCGCCGGGCTGGTACAGGCCACGCAGGCGCGTCGCGATGCGCGGCGCGAACTCGGTTTCGAAACGGGCGCGGACGTCGGGGTTCATCTTGCCTCCATCAAGGGTTCGGCAGGTGTCGTCTTGCTGCTTTCATGCGGGCGTCATCTGCCGCTCGAGCGCCGCTTCGGCCTTCAGGTTGTCGAGATCGCGAGCGATCGTCACGACCGCGAGCCGCGTGTTGCCGCGCCAGTACGCGATCGAGCAGTCGTGCGCGCCGAGGTCGCCCTCGATCTCGACGCGCTCCCATTGCTCCGCATGCCCGACATAGCGGAGCGTCAGGTCGTAATGCTGGCTCCAGAAAAACGGCACCGCGTCGAACGGCCGCTGCTGGCCGAGCAGGTTGCGCGCCGCGACGATGCCCTGCCGCTCGGCGACGACCCAGTGCTCGACGCGAATCCGCTGGCCCGTCAGCGGATCGGGCCAGCGCGCGATATCGCCGGCCGCATAGATGCCGGGCGCACTCGTCTGCAGGAAGCGGTCGACCGTCACGCCGCGTTCGACCGCGAGCCCGGCGTCCTGCGCAAGTTCGACGTTCGGATGCACGCCGATACCCACCAGCACGACGTCGGCCGGCAGCACGTCGCCGCTCGACAGCGTCACGCTGTCCGGCCCGATCCGCGCGGGCGTCGCGCCGAGATGGAACACCACGCCGTGCGCTTCGTGCAGCGCCTTGATCGTGTCGCCGAGCGCATCGCCGAGCACGCGGCCCATCGGATGCGGATCGGGCGCGACGACGTGCACGTCGAGCCCGCGCGTGCGCAACGCAGCGGCCGCTTCGAGCCCGATGAAGCTCGCGCCGACCACCACGCAGCGGCGCGCGGTTTTCAGCTTCGCGATCAGCACATCGCAATCGGCGCGAGAGCGCAACGTACACACGTGCGGCAGATCGGCGCCGGGCACGTTCAGCTTGTTCGGCTCGGCGCCGGTCGCGAGCAGCAGCGCGCCGTAGTCGACCCGGCCGCCGTCGGCCAGCTCGACCGACCGCTGCGCGGGATCGATGCGCGTGACCCGCGTATTGCAGCGCACGTCGATCCGCTGCTCGGCATAGAACGACGGCGCGCGCAGCGGCAGCCAGTCGGCTTGCGCCGTGCCCGCGAGGTAATCCTTCGACAGATTCGGCCGGTCGTACGGCGGATCGGCATCGGCGCTCAGCAGCGTGATCGCGTGCGGATAGCCTTCCTGCCGCAGCGTCACGGCCGCCGCGATCGCAGCGGCGCCGCCTCCGACGATCACGACCGACGCGGGCAGCCCGGTTGCCTTCAGCGCGGGCGGCACGGCGGCCGGCCGCGCATCGACGACGACCGCGCGGCCGTCGCGCCGCTCGACGCGCCAGCACGGCAGCCCGTCGAGCGCCGGCGCGCGCTCCATCTCACCGGTGCGCAGGCAGAACGCCGCGTGATGCCACGGACAGCGAATCGTGTCGCCGACCAGCAGGCCCTCGGCCAGCGGGCCGCCATAGTGCGGGCATTGCGCGCCCACCGCGAACAGCTCGTCGCCGCGACGCACGAGCAGCACCGCCGCGTCGCCGACATGGCCCTCGATCATCGCGCCGTCGGCGAGATCGTCGAGCGCGACCCCCTGCGTGAGGTCGGGGCGTGAGGACGCATCGCTTCCAGTCATGACGTGGCTCCCGAAAAGTCAGGTAACGATCCCATTATCGACATCCCTCGTGAAAAGAACAGGTACAGACGCCCCGCAGCGCACGCAAACCCGGACTGTAGCTTGTACGCGATCCATGACCGGCGTAGAACGTGATCAACGTTGCGGCGCAACACGGCGGCCGCCTGCGAGGCGCACGACGCGACCCGCGCAAGCCGCGTGCCGCCTTCACCCGTCAAAGGAGCACTACCCGATGGCCACCGTCCTGTGCGTGCTCTACCCCGATCCCGTCGACGGCTATCCGCCGCGCTACGTGCGCGACGCGATCCCGGTCGTCACGCACTACGCGGACGGCCAGACCGCGCCGACACCGGCCGGCCCGCTTGGCTTCCGGCCCGGCGAGCTCGTCGGCTCGGTGTCCGGCGCGCTCGGCTTGCGCGGCTATATGGAAGCGCACGGCCACACGCTGATCGTCACGAGCGACAAGGACGGCCCCGACTCCGAATTCGAGCGCCGGCTGCCCGAAGCGGACGTGGTGATTTCGCAGCCGTTCTGGCCCGCGTACCTGAGCGCCGAACGGATCGCCCGCGCGCCGAAGCTGAAGCTCGCGCTGACGGCCGGCATCGGCTCCGATCACGTCGACCTGGATGCGGCCGCACGCGCGCACATCACCGTTGCCGAAGTCACCGGCTCGAACAGCATCAGCGTCGCCGAGCACGTGGTGATGACGACGCTCGCGCTGGTGCGCAACTACCTGCCGTCGCATGCGATCGCGCAGCAGGGCGGCTGGAACATCGCCGACTGCGTGGCGCGCAGCTACGACGTCGAAGGGATGCATTTCGGCACGGTCGGCGCGGGGCGCATCGGCCTCGCGGTGCTGCGCCGGCTGCAACCGTTCGGCCTGCATCTGCACTACACGCAGCGCCATCGGCTCGATGCGTCGATCGAGCAGGCGCTCGCGCTCACGTATCACGCCGATGCGGCGTCGCTCGCGAGCGCCGTCGATATCGTCAACCTGCAGATTCCGCTGTACCCGTCCACCGAGCGGCTGTTCGACGCGGCGATGATCGCGCGGATGAAGCGCGGCGCGTACCTGATCAACACCGCACGCGCGAAACTGGTCGACCGCGATGCCGTGGTGAATGCCGTCACGTCCGGCCATCTCGCCGGCTACGGCGGCGACGTGTGGTTTCCGCAGCCGGCGCCGGCCGATCATCCGTGGCGTACGATGCCGTTCAACGGGATGACGCCGCACATCTCGGGCACGTCGTTGTCGGCGCAGGCGCGCTATGCGGCCGGCACGCTGGAGATCCTGCAATGCTGGTTCGACGGCAAGCCGATCCGCAACGAATACCTGATCGTCGACGGCGGCACGCTCGCCGGCACGGGCGCGCAATCGTACCGGCTGACGTGACGCCGCGCGCCGCGTTCGGCCGCGCGGTCAGTCGAGGCAGGATGCGGCGAGCTTGCCGACGGTGACGACCGCGCGCTCGATCTCCGGCGACCACGGGCTGCTGTAGTTCAGGCGGATGAAATTCCGGTAGCTGTCCGCGATCGAGAACATGTAGCCCGGCCCGATCGTGATCCCCTGCTCCAGCGCGAGCTGATACAGCCGCATCGCATCGACCTGCACCGGCAGCTCGATCCACAGCACGTAGCCGCCCGCCGGGCTCGAAATGCGCGTGCCTTCCGGAAAGAACCGCGACACCATCGCGCGCATCAGGTTCGCCTGCTGTGCATAGGCCTTGCGAATCCGCCGCAGGTGATGCTCGTAGCCGTCGCGTTCGAGAAACTCCGCGATCGCCAGTTGCGGCAACGACGGCGTCGCCAGCGTATTCAGGAACTTCAGCTTCTCGACCTGTTCGCGGTAGCGGCCCGGCAGCGCCCAGCCGATCCGGTACGCGGCCGTCAGGCTCTTCGAGAACGACGCGCAATGCAGCACGATGCCTTGGCGGTCGAACGATTTCAGCGTGCTCGGATGCATGTTGCCGAAATACAGTTCGTTGTACACGCCGTTCTCGATGATCGGCAGGTCCGCTTTCGTTGCGAGCGCCACCAGTTCGCGCTTGCGCTCGTCCGGCATCTGGAAACCCAGCGGGTTCTGGAAGTTCGGCATCACCATGCACGCGGCGATCGGCTGCGATTTCGCGATCGCGGCCAGCGCCGCGATGTCGATTCCGTATTCCGGATGCGTGGCCACCTCGATCGCCTTCATCCCCATCCGTTCGATCGCGTGCAGCATCGCGTAGAACGTCGGCGATTCCACCGCGATCGTGTCCCCCGGCTTCGCGACCGCCTGCAGGCACAGGTTGATCGCCTCCGTCGCGCCGACCGTCACGATGATCTCGTTCGGGTCCACCGACATCCCGTTTTCCAGGTAGCGCCGCGCGATCTGCCGGATCAGCCGCGGATGGCCCGGCGGCAGCCCGTCGGTCACGCCCCACAGCGACTTGTCGCGGCCGGCCGCGTACGCGTAGCGGTTCAGCTTCTCGAACGGGAACAGGCTCGGGTCCGGATACGGCGAGCCGAGCGGCACCGCGTCGTCCGTGCCGATCGAGCGCAGCGTCGACAGCACGAGCCGGCTCACGTCCACCGACGACGAGATCGCGATCGGCTTCGACGGCCGCAATTCGCGCACCGGCGCGTGGCTGTCGTCGCGCCGCAGGTTCACGAAATAGCCCGACTGCGGCCGGCTTTCGAGCAGCCCGCGGCTTTCCAGCAGCAGATACGCATGCAGCACCGTCGTGATGCTGATCCGGTGCTGCTGGCTCGCCTGCCGCACCGACGGCACACGGTCGCCGTGTCGATATACCCCTTGCCGAATGAGTCGCTCTACGTCGTTCGCAAATTTCTCGTAGAGCTTCATCCGCCTCGCCCCGCCAGCGATGAACCGGCCTGCGCCGCATGGGCGGCGCGTCCGCGCCGACGCACGAAGCCGGATAGCCGTCGCCGGGTGCGGGTGTCCCGGTTCGAACCTCGTCCATTACCGAAATTGAAGGCGGATAGCAATGCGAATCTCATCAAGACAAGGTTCGGCATCCTACTGCGTCATTTCGGCGAATGTAAGTGACAGTTTGGCGGGGAAACGTCAAATCCGGCCGGCGTGGTGAACAGATGCGAACGCGGCGAAGCGATCGCGCGGCAGCCGTTCGCCGGGCGCGTGTCGTGACGTATTGCGGACGGCGGAGGACCGGCGGGCAGCGCAGCCCGGCCACGCGCTAGCCCGCTCGCCCTCACGCGTCGTCGACGTTGTCCGCGTAGTGGTCGATCGCGACCTTGCACTCGTCGAACACCACCGTCAGCAGCGCGACGTCGTTCGACTCGAGCCACTTGCGGATCTGCAGGAACTGGCTCGTGCCGAGATCGGCGAGGCGGCCCGGATCGTCGGTCGTCACGTCGACGCTCGCGATCGCGCGGTTGCCGGGCAGCGGCGACAGCGTCGCCGCGATGTCGAAGCGGCGGTACGATTGATCGATGCGCATGCGGTTCTCCCGGCTCGGTTCGAAAAGGGGTGGGCTCAGTCGAGCATCTGGCGAAACACCTTGCCGCCGAATCCCGTCACGACGTTGTCGACCGAGAACGGCGTGTCCTCCTTCGCTTCGAGAATGACCGCGACGCTGCCGGGCACGAGCCGCGCCGCGACCGTCTCGACGAACGTGCCGTCGAGCAGCGCGTTGCCGGCCGCCTGCGCGAGAATGCCGGCGCCCGCGCCGGCCGCCATGCCGGTCACCACGCCGAGCGGCCCGGCGAGCAGGCCGAGCAAGCCGCCCGCGATCGCGCCGATTACCCCGCCCTTGAACGGCCGCGATTCGGCGTCGAGCACCGCGAGCTTGCCGTTCGCATCCTTCTCGACGACGACGCCGTTCTCGATGTGGAATCCTTCGTTCTTCTCCGACAGCGCGTCGAAATCGTTCGCGGCCTGACGAGCCGTCTCGACGCTGCCGAACACGGCGACGATCAATTGCCTGGTCATGCGACACCTCGCTTGATTGGATGGTGGGGGAACCGCCGCACCGCGCACGACGCGCCGGGGTTCGCTTCGAATGCCGCCCGGGCCGCATTACTTGCGAGCATGCACGTCGTCCTCGACATCGTCGACGTCCGCCGGAAAGCGATGCTGGCCGAAGCTCAGGATCAGCACGCCGACCGCGAGCAGCACGATCCCGAAGGTCGTCATCAGCATGCGCTCGGGGCTGTCGGTCGCGCCGCGCAGGATCAGGTCGCGCGCGAGCGACGTCATCGCGATGAACAGCGGAAACCGCACCGGCAACCGGCCGAGCCGCAGGTAGCGCAGGTCCATCGCGAGCACTTCCAGATACAGGAACATCAACAGCAGGTCGGTCAGCGACACTTCGCCCGCGAGCACGACCTTCCACGCTTCCTGCGTCATCGCGAACGCGGTCGCCAGCCCGATCACGACCAGCCCGGCCAGCTCGGCCGCGTGAAGGAAATGGCCGAAGCGGCGACGGATGCGCTCGGCGGCCGTATCGGCGGATGCAGTGGACGTATTCAAGGTGTGAGCCGGTGTAGTGTCGTGGGCGCGGCGATCGATGCTCCGTCGCCGCAACGGGGGGTCTCGGGCAACGGAAAGCCCGCGACGGGCGAACGGGAACCCGTTGCGCACGCCTCTGCTCCGCTCGCGCCGGTCGCCTGCGCGACCGCGGACAGCGTGCGCCGGCAACACGCGTAAAACGCGACGCCGGCCTCGGTGCAGACGACATCGTCGCCCGCGCGCGCCAGCAACAACCGGCAGCCGAGATAGCGTTCGAGGCCGTCGAGCCGCGCGCCGACCTGCGCGACGTCGAGCTTCAGATCGGACGCCGCGCCGGACAGCCCGCCGTGCTCGACGATTGCACCGAAAATACGCATCGCTTCCAAAAGGTTCATCATGATGGCCGTCGTCGAGCGGAGCGAACCTAATCTACTGCACGCGACACGCCCGCTCAAGAGCACAGCGCCGCGCGCACCAGGAGTACAGCTGCGCGGGCGCCGCACAAAATCCGGCCCGGTTTGACCCATTCGAATGACAGATCGTCGATACGTGTTCCAAAGACCCGCCGAAGCTGCTAGATTGCATGCTCGACGACGTTACGCGGTGCGGGCAGCCCCACGCGCCGGGCGAACGCGCGGCCACCCCGTCCGCCTCCCCGTCGCGCCGGGAGCCGGCCGCCGCCGCTGCGGCCCGTTGCGCGATGCCCGCGCAACGTCCTTCATCCGCATGTCACAAAGAGAACCGTCGCATGACACAGTTCAACCGTTCGCCTTCGCGCGCCGCGGCTGCCGCGGCCCGTCCGTCCCGACATGACTGACCGGCAGGCCGCGATGCAGACCACTCCTCCCCCGCTCTCCCAGGCCGTTCACAGCACGATCACGCGCAGCGCGATCTTTCTCGTGGCGACGATCAATCCGGGCGCCGATCACGCCGACACGATCCGTTCGTGGTGCGGCGACATCGCCGCGCTGGTGCGCTCGGTCGGCAAGCGCGTGCCGGGCGGCAATCTCACCTGCGTGTGCGGCTTCGGCTCCGACGCATGGGATGCGCTGTTCGGCGAGCCGCGCCCCGCGTCGCTGCATCCGTTCCGCGAATTCGGCGCCGGCCAGCGCGTCGCGGTCGCGACGCCCGGCGACATCCTGCTGCACATCCGCGCCGAAGCGATGGACCTGTGCTTCGAACTCGCGACGCAACTGCTCGGCGCGCTCGGCGACGCGGTCACGGTCGTCGACGAGGTGCACGGCTTCCGCAATTTCGACCAGCGCGCGATGATCGGCTTCGTCGACGGCACCGAGAACCCGGAAGGCCGCGAAGCGGTCGACTTCACGGTGATCGGCGACGAAGACGCCGAATTCGCGGGCGGCAGCTACGTGCTCGTGCAAAAGTACCTGCACGACATGGCCGGCTGGAACGCGCTCGCGGTCGAGACGCAGGAGCGCATCATCGGCCGGACCAAGTTGTCCGACATCGAACTCCCGCCGGACGTGAAGCCGTCGTGCTCGCACAGCTCGCTGACCACGCTCGACGAGGACGGCCAGGAAGTGAAGATCCTGCGCGACAACATGCCGTTCGGGCGCCCGGGCGCCGGCGAATTCGGCACTTATTTCATCGGCTATGCGCGCTCGCCGGCGCCGATCGAGCAGATGCTCGAGAACATGTTCGTCGGCCGGCCGCCCGGCAACTACGACCGCCTGCTGGACTACAGCCGCGCGGTCACCGGCTCGCTGTTCTTCGTGCCGTCGGCCGACCTGCTCGAAGCGCTCGCCGACCGCCCGGCGCCGCCCGCCGAAGCCATCCAAACGGAATCCACGCCGTCCGCGCCTTCCGCCCCGCGTCGCGACGGCTCGCTGAACATCGGCTCGCTGAAAGGAACCCCGACCTATGAATAACCTGCACCGCGAACTCGCTCCGATCTCGTCGTCCGCCTGGGAACAAATCGAGGAGGAAGTGGCGCGCACCTTCAAGCGCTCGGTGGCCGGCCGCCGCGTCGTCGACGTCGACGGCCCCGAGGGCCCCGAACTGTCGGCCGTCGGCACCGGGCACCTGCTCGACGTCGCCGCGCCGCGCGAGCACGTGAACGCACGGTTGCGCGAAGTACGCACCATCGTCGAGCTGACGGTGCCGTTCGAGCTGAGCCGCGACGCGATCGACAGCGTCGAGCGCGGCGCGCGCGACGCCGACTGGCAGCCGGCGAAGGAAGCCGCGCAGCGGCTCGCATTCGCCGAAGACAACGCAATCTTCGACGGCTACCCGGCAGCCGGCATCGTCGGCATCCGCGAAGGCACGTCGAACCGCCGGCTCACGCTGCCGGCGGACGTCGGCGCATACCCGGACGCGATCAGCGACGCGCTCGAAGCGCTGCGCCTCGCCGGCGTCGACGGCCCGTACTCGGTCGTGCTCGGTTCGGACGCGTACACCGCGCTCAGCGAAGCGCGCGACCAGGGCTATCCGGTCCTCGGCCATATCAAACGCATCGTCAGCGGCGAGATCATCTGGGCGCCGGCGATCAGCGGCGGCTGCGTGCTGTCCACGCGCGGCGGCGACTACGAGCTGCACCTCGGGGAAGACGTGTCGATCGGCTACACGAGCCACACCGACAAGAGCGTTCGCCTGTACCTGCGCGAGACCTTCACGTTCCTGATGCTGACGAGCGAAGCATCGGTGGCCGTGGCTCCGCAGGGCAACGCGGCCGCCTGAGCGCGGTTGCCCGCGCGCGATGCCCGGCCGGGCGTCGCGCGCGACGGCCGCACCGCCGGCCGCAGGCTCGTCGCCGATCCAGCCCATCTTGCATGGAGGATGTCATGAGCGAATCGAATGACGCATTACAGGCGCTGCAGGCGTCCGTCGCTTCCTTGAAGCAGACGGTCGACGCGAACGCAGGCAGCCAGGCCGGCGACACCGCCGTGCTGTTTACCGTCGTGTCGCTGATGCTGGCCGAACTGCCGCCCGACACGCGCAACCTGATCGAGGATTCGTTCTCCGTCTGGGCCAATGGTCTGCCGAATGCGGCACTCTCGTCCGACGTGAAGCAAATCGCCCGGCAACGGCTCGCGATGAACCTGTCGGACTGATCGCGGTTCGCGACGGTTGCGCGATGTCCGGCGCATCCCGTGCAACCCGTCCTCGCCTTCGCCGGCCCCCCGCCACGCATCGGCTGCGGTGCGTGCGGAGCCGGCCGTAACCGCCGCGCGCCCGCACCGCGCGTCGCACGCCGTCTTGCGTCCGGCCCCGCGTCCCGTCTCCCCGGTTCGCCGGCTGCCGGCGCCCTGCGCGCCGATGCCGCACCGCGCGCCGTTCGCGCGCCGCCCCTTCCCGTTCCCTTCCACCGCAGGCCGCATGCGCCGCGCACGCCCGCGCCGCGGCGCGCTTGCCCGTCTGTACTCCTTGTCGCCGGATCGCGCGCGCATGTGAGGGTGCAATTCACGGCCGGCCCGGCATGGAACTGTGTCTTGGATGGCCCGTGCCGATTCGCTATTTTGAACGCAGTCGAAGCGATGCCGTGGGCTCCTCGCAGCACCCGCGCTTCCCGCCCCGACCGCGACCGTGCGCCACGCCGGCGCGCGCCGCGCGAACGCACCGGTGCCGCACGCGCGCCGCCGCGATGCGTGTCGTGCGCGTCGTGCGTGCGCGGTCGGAACGCGCGGGCGCCGCACCGCATCGGGCTTCACCCTTCGACCCACCTTCACCGACAGGAGCCAGACCACCATGCCCGCACTTTGCGATATCTGTCACGCCCGGCCGGCCGTCGCGCGCGCAACCGTGATGCAGGACGGCGAGCGCAAGACGATCTCGATCTGCGACTACCACTTCCGTCAGTTGATGCGGCATCAAAGCATGCTGAATCCGTTCGATTCGCTGCTGGGCGGTGGCGGCCCGTCGCTGTTCGGCGGGCTCGGCGACGAATCGCCGCTCGCCGCCGAGATTCCGCGCGAATCGGTCGACCCGACCGACGCGTTCAGCGAACAGACGCTCGAACTGCTGCAGCGCGCGGCCGAGAAGGCGCATGAACTGCGTCGCAGCGAACTCGATTCCGAGCACCTGCTGTACGCGCTCGCGGACACCGACGTCTGCGCCGCGCTGCTGAAGGAACTGAAGCTGTCGCCGCAGGACATCCGCGCGTACATCGACGAGCACGCGCACACCGGCACGGCCGACCCCGATGCGCCGCTCGACAAGCTGTCGATCTCGCCGCGCGTGAAAAAGGCCGTGCAGTACGCGTTCCAGGCGTCGCGCGATCTCGGCCACTCGTACATCGGCCCCGAGCATCTGCTGATCGGGCTCGCGTCGGTGCCGGACAGCGTCGCCGGCACGCTGCTGAAGAAATACGGCGTGACGCCCGAGGCGCTGCGCCAGAAGGTCGTAAAGGTGGTCGGCAAGGGCGCGGAGGACGGCCGCGTCGATGCGCCGACCGGCACGCCGAACCTCGACAAGTTCGGCCGCGACCTGACCGCGATCGCGCGCCAGGGCAAGCTCGACCCGGTGCTCGGCCGCGCGCAGGAAATCGAGAGCACGATCGAGGTGCTCGCGCGCCGCAAGAAGAACAACCCGGTGCTGATCGGCGAGCCGGGCGTCGGCAAGACGGCGATCGTCGAAGGCCTCGCGCAGCGGATCGTCAACGGCGACGTGCCGGAGGTGCTGCGCGACAAGCGGCTCGTCGAGGTCAACATCAACTCGATGGTGGCCGGCGCGAAGTATCGCGGCGAATTCGAGGAACGCGCGAAGCAGCTGATCGACGAAGTGACCGCGAAGCAGGACGAACTGATCCTGTTCATCGACGAGCTGCACACGATCGTCGGCGCGGGCCAGGGCGGCGGCGAAGGCGGCCTCGACATCGCGAACGTGCTGAAGCCCGCGCTCGCGCGCGGCGAGCTGAGCCTGATCGGCGCGACGACGCTCAACGAATACCAGAAGTACATCGAGAAGGACGCCGCGCTCGAACGCCGGTTCCAGCCCGTGTTCGTGCCGGAGCCGAGCGTCGAGCAGACGATCGTGATCCTGCGCGGGCTGCGCGACAGCCTCGAGGCGCACCACCAGGTGACGTTCGCCGACGACGCGTTCGTCGCGGCCGCCGAATTCGCCGACCGCTACATCACGTCGCGCTTCCTGCCCGACAAGGCGATCGACCTGATCGACCAGGCCGCCGCACGCGTGCGGATCGGCGCGACGTCGCGCCCGGTCGACATCCAGGAAGGCGAAGCGCAGATCGCGCAACTGAAGCGCGAGCAGGACTATGCGACCTCGCGCAAGCGCTTCGACGAAGCGAAGCAGTTCGAGGAGCAGATCAACGCGAAGCAGAAGGCCGTCGACGAGATGATGGAGGCGTGGCAGCGCAAGACCGGCTCGGAGACGCTCGAGGTGACCGTCGAATCGGTGGCCGAGGTCGTGTCGCGGCTGACCGGCATCCCCGTGTCCGAACTCACGCAGGAAGAACGCCAGAAGCTGCTGAAGATGGAGGAGCAACTGCGCGAACGCGTGGTCGGCCAGAGCGATGCGGTGGTCGCCGTCAGCGATGCCGTGCGGCTGTCGCGCGCGGGGCTCGGCCAGACCCATCGGCCGATCGCGACGTTCCTGTTCCTCGGGCCGACGGGCGTCGGCAAGACCGAGCTCGCGAAAGCACTGGCCGAGACCGTGTTCGGCGACGAGCAGGCGATCATCCGCATCGACATGTCCGAATACATGGAGCGCCACGCGGTCGCGCGGCTGATCGGCGCGCCGCCCGGCTACGTCGGCTACGACGAAGGCGGCCAGCTCACCGAGCGTGTGCGGCGCCGCCCGTACAGCGTGATCCTGCTCGACGAGATCGAGAAGGCGCATCCGGACGTCTACAACGTGCTGCTGCAGGTGTTCGACGACGGACGTCTCACCGACGGCAAGGGCCGCGTGGTCGATTTCAGCAACACGATCATCATCGCGACCAGCAACCTCGGCGCGGCGATCATCATGGACAACCTCACGCAGCCGGAAGCCGCGCGCAAGACCGACAAGGCGATCCGCGAGGAACTGATGCAGGTGCTCAAGGGGCACTTCCGTCCCGAGTTCCTGAACCGGATCGACGAGGTGATCGTCTTCCACGCGCTGTCGAAGGACAACATCCGTTCGATCGTGCAGATCCAGCTCGACCGCGTGGTGCGCACAGCCGCCGCGCAGGACATCACGCTCGTGATGGGCGACTCGCTCGTCGACCATCTGACCGAAGTCGGCTACCAGCCGGAATTCGGCGCGCGCGAGCTGAAGCGCCAGATCCGCCAGACGATCGAGACGCGGCTCGCGAAGGAGATCCTCGCCGACCGGCTGAAGTCGGGCGACAAGTGCGAGGTCGACTACGACAAGGACAGCGACGAAGTGAAGTTCAACACGCTCGCGGCACCGGAAGCGAAGGACGCGAAGCCGGACGCCGACGGCAAGGCCAAACTCAACGGCAAGGCCGCCAAGGCAGCAGCAGACGCGAAGCAGGACGACACGCCCGCGGCGAAGCCCGGCAAGAAGTCGTCCGGCGCGAAGAAGGACGCACACTAAAACAACGCATGCCCTGCAACCCGGGGCATGCATGACCGGCTCCGTCCGCCGGACGGAGCCGCCCCACGCCGCGACACGGCGCAACCGAGCCACCCGCACCGGGCCCGGCTATTGGAGATTCACCATGACAAATCGACGCGAAGTGCCAGGCATCAGGAAATACGATGGGCCCGCCGGCGGTTGGGGCGCGCTTCGCGCGACAGCCGATGCGGTGCGCACGCAAATGGAAACCATCGAGGCGCCGATCGTGCTGATGCGGACCAACCAGCCCGACGGCTTCGACTGTCCCGGCTGCGCGTGGCCGGACAAGGAACACAAGTCGACGTTCCAGTTCTGCGAGAACGGCGCGAAGGCCGTCACGTGGGAAGCGACGACCAAGCGCGTGACGCCCGAGTTCTTCGCGGCGAACACCGTGTCGTCGCTGCTGCGCATGTCGGACTACGAACTGGAGAACATGGGCCGGCTCACGCATCCGCTCGTCTACGACCGCCCGACCGACACGTTCCGCGCGATCGAATGGGACGACGCGTTCGCGCGCATCGGCGAAGTGCTGCGCGCGCTGCCGCCCGAGCAGGTCGAGTTCTATACGTCGGGCCGCGCGTCGAACGAAGCCGCGTACCTGTACCAGCTGTTCGCGCGCGAGCTCGGCACCAACAACTTCCCCGACTGCTCGAACATGTGCCACGAACCGACCAGCGTCGGCCTGCCGCAGTCGATCGGTATCGGCAAGGGCACCGTGTCGCTGGAGGATTTCGACCACTGCGAGCTGATCATCTCGATCGGCCACAATCCCGGCACGAACCATCCGCGGATGATGGGCACGCTGCACGAGTGCGCGCGCCGCAACGTGCCGATCATCGTGTTCAACCCGCTGCGCGAACGCGCGCTCGAACGCTTCGCCGATCCGCAGGACATGATCGAGATGGCGTCGTTCGGCTCCACGCGGATCGCGTCGACGTACTACCAGGTCGACGCGGGCGGCGACGCGGCCGCGCTGAAAGGCATCATGAAGGCGCTGCTGAAACTCGAAGCCGAGCAAGGCAACGTGCTCGACCGCGACTTCATCGCGCAGCACACCAACGGCTTCGACGCGTTCTCGGCCGATCTCGAGGCGACGTCGTGGGACGACATCGAACGCGCGAGCGGCTTGAGCCAGGCGCAGCTCGAACAGGTCGCGCTCGCGTATGCGAAGTCGAACGCGACGATCGTCACGTACGGGATGGGCGTCACGCAGCACAACAAGGGCACGGCGACCGTGCGCCTGATCGCCGACCTGCTGCTGATGCGCGGCAACATCGGCAAGCCGGGCGCCGGCGTGTGTCCGCTGCGCGGCCATTCGAACGTGCAGGGCAACCGCACGGTCGGCATCACCGAGAAGCCGTCGGCCGAATTCCTGAAGAAGATCGAGGACGTGTGCGGCTTCACGCCGCCCGCGCAGCACGGGCACGACGCCGTGCAGGCGATGCAGGCGATGATCGACGGCACCGCGAAGGCGCTGCTGTGCCTCGGCGGCAACTTCGCGGTCGCGCTGCCCGACCCCGAGGTGTCGTTCCCGGCGATGGCGAAGCTCGACCTGAGCGTGCATCTCGGCACGAAGCTGAACCGTTCGCACCTGCTGGTCGGCAAGGAAACCTTCATCCTGCCGGTGCTCGGCCGCACCGAGCTCGACATGCAGGCCACCGGCCGGCAGTCGATCACCGTCGAGGATTCGATGTCGATGGTCCATGCATCGGCCGGCAAGCTCAAGCCCGCGTCGGACCAGTTGCGCTCGGAGCCCGCGATCGTCGCGGGCATCGCCCATGCGACGCTGCCGAACAGCAAGGTCGCGTGGCTCGACCTGATCGCCGACTACGACCGCATCCGCGACCTGATCGACAAGACGGTGTCCGGCTTCGAGGCGTTCAACGAGCGGATCCGCACGCCGGGCGGCTTCCGGCTGCCGCTGCCGCCCACCGAGCGCGTGTGGCCGACGCCGACCGGCAAGGCGATGTTCTCGGTCTACAAGGGCGTGAAGGAGGACGCGGACGTGCTCGGCGCCGAGCAGGTGCTGCGGCTGATCACGCTGCGCAGCCACGACCAGTACAACACGACGATCTACGGCCTCGACGATCGCTATCGCGGCGTGTTCGGCCGGCGCGACGTGCTGTTCATGAACGCGGCCGATCTCGCGAAGTACGGGCTCGAACACGGCGACCTCGTCGACATCGAGACGGTGACCGCGTCGGGCCGTACGCTGCGCCTCGAAAAGATCACCGCGATCGAGTACGACATCGCGCCGGGCTCGGTCGGTGCGTACTATCCGGAAGCGAACGTGCTCGTACCGCTCGACTACATCGACAAGGAAAGCGGCACGCCGTCGTACAAGTCGGTGCCGGTGCGCGTCGCGCGCTCGGCGGTGGTCTGATGCCGCGGCAGGCCTGCACCCTGTAGTCCGGCGCTGGCCTGCCCGGTTCCTTCCGCTGCTCGCCGCCGCGTCGCAACCGACGCGGCGCCCCTCCTTCCTTACCGCACCGCCGTCGGCGGCAGGTGCGCGCCGCCCTGCCGGCGCCGATATGCGCTGTCGCGCGTCGCGAGCCAGTAGTACAGCGGCGACGTCAGCAGCAGGCCGACGAGCCACGACAGGTCCGCGCCGCCCAGATGCGCGGGAATCGGGCCCGCATACATCGGCGTGTTCATGAACGGGATCTGCACGACGATACCGATCGCATACGCGAGCAGCGCCTGCGGATTGAAGCGGCCGTAGATTCCGCCGTCGGCCATGAAGATCGACTGGATGTCGTACTTGCCCTTGTGGATCACGTAGAAGTCGATCAGGTTGATCGCCGTCCACGGCACCAGTACGACCAGCAGCGCGAGCACCAGATCGACGAGGTTGCCGACGAAGTTCGTCGATGCGCCGATCGCCGCGTAGCAGCATGCGACGAAGATCACGACCGACACCACCGCGCGCGCCTTCGCGGTCGGAATCCACTTGTACGCGAACGTCTGTACCGACGTGATCACCGCGAGCACCGCGCCGTACAGGTTCAGCGCGTTGTGGCTGATCACGCTCAGCAGGAACAGCACGAGCATCAGCGGGCCGAGCGGGCCGGTCGCCTGCTTGACCGCGTCCATCGTGTCCGCGCCGGCCGGCACCGCGAGCACCGCCACCGCGCCGAAGATGAACGCGAGCGTCGAGCCGAGCGTGCAGCCGAGATAGGTCGCCCAGAACGTCGACGCGACGCCGACGTTCTCCGGCAGATAGCGCGAATAGTCCGACACGTACGGCGCGAACGCGATCTGCCACAGCGCCGACAGCGACACCGTCGCGAGCCAGCCCGCGAAGTCGAAGCCGCCGCGCGTCAGGAAATCGGCGGTGCTCACGTGCGACAGGATCATCCAGAAGCCGACGGCGATGCCGATGCCGAGCACCCACGTGCCGATGCGGTTCAGGATGTGGATGAACCGGTAGCCGACGATCCCGATCAGCCCCGAGCCCACCGCGCCGATCACGATGCCGACCGGAACCGGCACCGACGATGCGATGCCGTGCACCGACTTGCCGGCGAGCACGATGTTCGACGCGAAGAAGCCGACGTACATCACGGCCGCGATCACCGTCACGAGCAGCGCGCCCCACGAGCCGAACTGCGCGCGGCTCTGGATCATCTGCGGGATGCCCATCTGCGGCCCCTGCGCCGAATGCAGCGCCATCAGCACGCCGCCGACCGCCTGGCCGACGACGATCGCGACGATGCCCCACATCAGGTTCAGGTGGAACATCTGCACGCCGAGCGCGCCGGTCACGATCGGCAGCGGCGCGATGTTGCCGCCGAACCAGAGCGTGAACAGGTCGCGCACCTTGCCGTGGCGTTCCGCAGGCGGCACATAGCCGATCGTGTGCTTCTCTATCATCGGGGACGCATTGCGTTCCGCGTTCGTCATGGTGATGTCTCCTGTCCTGCGCGGCGATGCGCGCGTGCCGTTTCCGCCGGCGCGCGTCGGGGTGCGCGCCGGCAATCGGGTCCGGATGCGCGAGCGACGCCGCGCCGCGTGCACACGCGGCCGGGTCGGCGAGGCGAACGATGCGCGGCAGGCGGGGACGGATGACCGCCTCCGCCTGCACGCGCGGCCTCGCCGCGATCCAGGTTGGCGACGATGGTGCGCCACGTGCATCGGGACCGGAAAATACTAAAAATATTTCCGCGACATACGAAAAAGCTCTGCAGCGGAAATTTCGGCGCGGAACGACTTCAGGTAAGGTGCCAGGGTCTGTTTCCCTACGGAACGCGCATGCGCCCGCGGCGGCACGCCGGGGCCGGGCATCAGAGGTGCTTGTGGCTCACTACACTTTGCGGCAACTGAAATACTTCATCACGACGGTCGAATCCGGCAGCGTCGCCGAGGCCTCGCGCCAGCTCTTCATCGCGCAGCCGTCGATTTCCAGCGCGATCAAGGGGCTCGAAGAGAGCTTCGGCGTGAAGCTGTTCATCCGCCACCACGCGCAGGGCGTGTCGCTGACGCCGAGCGGCACGCGCTTCTACCGGAAAGCGCAGGAACTGCTGCGCATCGCGCACGAGTTCGAACAGAACGCGCTCGCCGACAACGACGTGATCACCGGGCAGATCGACATCGGCTGCTTCGAGACGGTCGCGCCGCTCTATCTGCCGCAACTGATCGCCGGTTTTCGCGAGCGCTACCCGGGCGTGAACATCCGGCTGCGCGACGGCGACCAGCAGGAACTCGTGCAGGGACTGACGTCCGGCACCTTCGATCTCGCGCTGATGTACGACCACGATCTGGACGGCACGATCGAAACCGAGCCGCTGATGCCGCCGCAGCAGCCGTACGTGCTGCTGCCGGAGAACCACCGGTTCGCGGGCCAGACGCACGTGTCGCTGCGCGACCTGTGCGTCGAGCCGATGATCCTGCTCGACGTGCAACCGAGCCGCACGTACTTCGTGAGCCTGTTTCATGAACTCGGGCTCACGCCGAACATCGTGTTCGGCTCGCCGTCGATCGAGATGGTGCGCGGAATGGTCGGCCAGGGCTTCGGGTTCTCGCTGCTCGTCACGCGCCCGCATTCCGACTATACGTACGACGGCCAGCGCGTCGTGACGATCGCCCTCAGCGAAACCGTCAGCCCGTCCGGGCTCGTGAGCGCACGGCTGAAGCGCGGCCAGCTCACCAAGCAGGCGCAGTCGTTCGTCGATTTCTGCCGCGAACGGCTCGCGCAGATCGTCGCGCAATCGGCACAATCGGCGCGATAAGGACGACAGGATCGCGAGCGGGAACAGGACCACGCACGCGCCGCCGGATGCGGTGCGTGCGTGTCGGCCGCACGTTCAGGCGTCGGAAGCGAGATACGCGGCCAGGCGGCCCAGCATCGCGTCGCATCCGTGCAGCTGGTCGAGCGTGACGAACTCGTCGGGCTTGTGCCCCTGATCCATGCTGCCCGGCCCGCACACCACGGTCGGAATGCCGGCCTGCCCGAACAGCCCGCCCTCGGTGCCGAACGCCACCGTGCCGAACGCATCGGAGCCGCTCAGCAGCGCGAGCACGCGTGCGGCCTCGCTGTCCGGCGCGGTCGCCAGCCCCGGATACGCGCCGAGCGGCTGCAACCGGATGTCGGTATCGGGCTGCACCGCGCGCATCTTCGGCAACAGTTCGGATTCCGCATAGTCCTGCAGCTTTCTCGGCACGTCGTGCGCATCGAAATCCGGCAACGCACGCACCTCGAAATCGAATTCGCATTCGGCCGGCACGATGTTCAGTGCGCGGCCGCCCTTGATCAGCCCGGCCTGCACGGTCGAGAACGGCGGATCGAAGCGGCGGTCGTGATGCTCGGGCCGTGCGAGCGCCGCGCCGATCTCGCCGAGCCGGCCGATCAGCTTCGCCGCGTAGTCGATCGCATTGACGCCCGACGGCGCGTAAGCCGAGTGGCACGCGGCGCCCTTCACGTGGCAGCGCATCGCGAGCTTGCCCTTGTGACCGAGCACCGGCTTCAGTTCGGTCGGCTCGCCGATCACGCACAGCCGCGGACGATGTTCGCGCACGGCCAGTTGGTCGAGCATCGGCCGCACGCCGAGACAACCGACTTCCTCGTCGTACGAGAACGCCAGATGCACGGGCAGGCCCAGCGGCCGTGAAACGAACGCCGGAACGGCCGCGAGCACCGACGCGATGAAGCCCTTCATGTCGGCCGTGCCGCGACCGTACAGGCGGCCGTCGCGCTCGGTCAGCCGGAACGGCTCGACCGTCCACGCCTGCCCGTCGACCGGCACCACGTCGGTATGGCCCGACAGCGCGACACCGCCGCGATCGCACGGGCCGATCGTCGCGTACAGGCTCGCCTTCGTGCGTTCCGCGTTGTAGAACAGTTCGCTCGCCACACCGAACCCGGCGAGATAGTCGCGGATGAAGCCGATCATCTCGAGGTTCGAATCGCGGCTGACCGTCGCGAAGCCGATCAGCCGTTCGAGCAGCGCGCGGCTCGACGGATCACTCATCGCCCGGCACTCCGTAGCTCGGCGCGGCGGTCGGATTCAGCGCGCGCGTCTGGTAGTCCTGCATCTGCGGCCGATACGCGCGCCACAGCGCATCGAGCTGCCCGATCGGATCGGCGTCGGCCCAGTCGACGCGCAAGTCGACGATCGGCCAGGTCACGTCGCCCGCCACCTTCAACGCGGCCGAATGCACCGGCCCGGCCTCGCCGCCGGCCGCCATCGCCGCGTGCATCGCGGCCAGCAGGCGATCCGCGAGCAGCCCGGGCGCCTGCTCGAAGGCCCGCACCATCGCGTCGATCACGGTCGGCGCGGCGAGCAGGTTGCCGGCCGCCACGCACTGCTCGCCCTGCACCGCGTGATGCGTGCCGAGCGCCTCCTTGCCGGTGAAGCATGCGGTCTGCCCCTGCCCGTCGATCACCGTGACCTGCCGGTACTGGCTCCAGCCGTTCGCGCTCAACGCGCGGTCGAGCGCCGCGGCGGGCGTGAGCGGGTCGTGCTCGATCAGGTCGAGGATCTGGGGCCCGAGCGCCGGCAGCGTGATGTTCTGCGTCGCGACGGCGCCGACGCCCGCGCGCACCCACGGGCAGCGCGCGCCCACCGCGATGCTCGACGAGCTGATCGCGATCCCGAGCTGGCCCGTTTCCGGGCAGCGCCCGACGATGGAGAAAGTCATGTCGCCTCCTATGCGCGGTTCGGCTGCCAGTTGTCGGGGATCACCGCGATCACGTCGATCTCCATCAGCCACTGCGGCTGGCCGAGCGCGGAGACGACGAGCCCCGTCGAGATCGGGTAGACGCCTTTCAGCCACTTGCCGACTTCCTGGTACACGGGTTCGCGGTAACGCGGGTCGATCAGGTAGGTCGTCGTCTTCACGATGTGCGTGATGTCGCTGCCGGCTTCCTCGAGCAATTGCTTGACGTTCTTCATCGCCTGCTCGGCCTGCGCGCGCGCGTCGCCGAGGCCGATCAGGTTGCCGTCGAAATCGGTGCCGACCTGGCCGCGCACGTAGACGGTGTTGCCGGCCCGCACGGCCTGGCACAGGTCGTTGTCGAGCGTCTGGTTCGGGTAGGTATCCCGGGTGTTGAACATGCGGATACGCGTATGGGTGGGCTGGCTCATCGAGGTCCTTCGAGTGTCGGTGGGTTGCCCGCCGCGCCGGAAGCAATCGCGGCGCGGCGGGATGTGTCGGGGATCAGTTCGCCGCTTCGGCGAGCGGGCGGGCGTCGGGCCGTGCCGCTTGCGCGGCCGCGCGGTGCTGCGACGCGTCGTGGTACGCGAGGTACTTGCGCTGCGTGTCGATGTGATCGGCGATGTGTTTCGCGTCGTGCCACACGCCCCAGATGAAGCTCGAGCCGCGCCGCGACAGCCACGGCAGCCCGAGAAAATAGATGCCGGGCTCCTTCGACACGCCGCGCTGGTGCTGCGGCTTGCCGTCCGGCCCGAACGCGTCGACGTTCAGCCAGCCGTAGTCGACGGCATAGCCCGTCGCCCAGACGATCGACGCGATGCCGGCGCCGGCGAGGTCGAGTGCGAGGATCGGATGCGCGACGCATTCGGGATTCGGCAGGATGCGCCGCGCGTCCGGCTCTTCCGGCAGGTCTAGGCCGTTGCGTGCCGCATACGCGTCGGCCGCGTCGAGCAGCGCCAGGTAGTTCTCGTCGCCGCGCGCGAGATTGATCGCGAGATCGCGCTCGAACACCGCCACGCCGCCGTCGAACGACTTCGTCAGCCCGACCAGCGTCACGCCCTGGTTCGCCAGTGCGCGGAAATCGACCGTATGGCCGCCGCGCGCGCCGCTCACCGCGATCGTCACGTGCTCGCGGCCGGGCGTCGCGACTTCCTTGTCCCATTCGCCGAGCACGCCGAGCCACCAGCAGAAGTCGCGGCCGCGATACGCGCGCGGCGGACGATCGTGTGGCCCGACCGACAGGTACACCTGCCGCCCCGCGCGCTGCAGCTCGTCGGCGATCTGCACGCCCGACGAACCGGCGCCGACCACCAGCACCGCGCCCGCCGGAAGCTGACCGGGGTTGCGATAGTCGGCGGAATGGATCTGCACGAGGCGCGCATCGTCCGGCGCGATCGGCGGAATCACGGGGCGCTGGAACGGCCCCGTCGCGACCACCACGCGGTTCGCCTCGATCGTGCCGTCCGACGTCTCGACGACGAAGCCCGGCTTGCCCGTGTTGCGCACGACGTGCTTCACTTCGACGCCGGTACGGATCGGCGCGTTGAACTTGCGTGCATACGCTTCGAAGTAGTCCGCGACCTGGTCTTTCGACGCGAACGCGTCGGGATCGAGGCCGTCGAATTCGAGCCCCGGGAAACGGTCGTGCCACGCGGGGCCGTTCGCGACCAGCGAATCCCAGCGTCCGGTGCGCCAGCGTTCGGCGATGCGGCTGCGCTCCAGCACGAGATGGGGCACGCCCAGCTTGCCCAGATGTTCGCTCATGGCCACGCCGGCCTGCCCGGCGCCGACGACGAGCGTATCGATTGAGGTTGTTTCGACTGCCACGGCTGTCTCCTTCTGAAGTGCGGCTCATGCGACGCGCGTGTCGCTGCGTGAGCTGGAATGGAGACATTCTGCGGACAGGGCGTCTGGCGCGAAATGAGGTTTTTTGTTGGTGTTGACGAGCAAAAAGCTGGGGCGGGAGGCGGTGGCGCGCAGCGTGCAAGCAGGTAGCCGAAGCGCAATGCCGGTCGGGAACGGTTCGACACGAGCGCATGGGTGCGCCAAAAAATCCGATGTCCCGACGCAGCCGAACCGATCGTCGACGCGCCCCACCGGTATGTCACCGGCTCGTGCCGACTACACGTTGGTCCACCCGTCGGTGCCCTTCCGATACGCCATCACGCCACCATGGATTCGCACCCGCAGATTGCCGTCCGGCACCTGCACCCACTCGAACATGTCGAGACTCTGCATCAGCGCGGCGAAGAAATCCTGCACCTCCTGCGACTCGTTGGCCTGCCAGACGTCGATACGCCCGAGGCACGCACGCATGTCGCCGCTCTGCTGCATGATCGTCTCGACCTGCCCGGCGACATTCGCCGCCGTGTCGTAGACCTTCGTGCCGTCGGGGCCGACGATCGACAGATGGATGCCGCGCACCATCGTCGGCTGACCCGGCGTCTGCTCGACGAGCGCGATGCAGCTCGTCATCGCGCCGAAATCGATTTCCGTCGCATCTCCCCATTGGCGCTCGCCGACCGCCAGCGGCGCGGGACCGTTTACGTGCTGAATGATGTAGGACATGGGTTCCTCACATGATTGGACTGGACTGCCGGTAGCAGGCCGCGACGTGTTCGACGAAGAACGCGCGTCGCGCCTGCCGCTCACATCCCGCATCGGGCCGGGCGGCCCGGCGGGTCGTGTCGATCGATGCGTTGCCGCCACTCGCGCGACAGGCGATCGCCCGCGACGTTCGTGATCGACGTCGCGCCCTACGTGCCCTTCTTGTCCAGCAACGCCTGATACTTCTGCAGGCTCTCGTCGATCCTGTCGAGCGCGACGCTCGCGGCCTCGCCTTCGATCGCCTCCGCGGCGCCCGCGACGACCGCCGCGGTCGCGACGAACAGGTCCGTCAACAGCAGGCCCACCGCATCCATCGCCATGCCTTTCACGTCCTCGTCGATGGTCTTCTGCGCCAGGTCCTTCATCAGCACGCTCTTGCCCGCGATCGCCAGCGACGTCGACGCCTCGAAGTAGTTGGCCGCCGCCTGCGCGACCATGCCGCCCGCCTGCGTGATCATCATGTTCGGGCCGACGGCGATCTGCGTCGTCGCGTAGGACGCAGCCTCCGCGTTGATCGCCTGCACGGTCTGCAGCGCCGAGTGGGCGGACCCTCTCGCGCCCGCGATCTGGTCCGGCGCCTTCAGCGCATCGGTGAACCTGCGCAGCCGGTTGGTCGGCCACGCGCGCGTGCCGGCTGCCGAAGCAGCGGCGTGCGGCGCGACATCGGCCGGCGTCGTTGCTTCGGCTGCGGCGGATGTGGCGGCTGCTGCGTCCGCGGCGCCGTCCGGCACTTGCGTCGCGCCGTCTGCGCGGCCGCCCAAAAGACCTTTCATGTTCATTATTCAGATATCCTGATAACGTCGCGTCCTAGTGCGTGGAGCCCGTCGGCGGCCCGCCCGCCGCGGGCAGCGACGCGCCGCCCGATGCCGGCTTCGGCGACGCTTCGACGGACAGGATCATGGCCACCGCCTTCGACACCACGGCGTTCGAGATCTGGTTCAGCGCCGCCTGCTGCTGGGTCATGTTCTGCGCCGAGATGCCGACGGCCTGGCTGAACATCTGGTACAGCATGCCCAGCGCCTGGGCCGGCGATCCCGCGACGACGTTGACGTTGGTCTGCGTCAGCGCATCGGTAATCTGCTCATTGACTTTGTCTGCCACGAGGCCTCCTCGGATCTCGGCTCCGGCATGCGATTGAAGGAACGGGCGGGCCGGCAGGCCATCGACGCCGCGCATGCGTTAGGAACGCTGCGTGCCGGCATTCGTGAACGCGCTCACGCGAGTTCCTCGCGCAACTTCTTGCGCAGCAGCTCGACGCGTTTTCTGGCGAGCGGCTCGTTGATCCCGAGCGTCTCGGCGATGTGCAGATAAGGCCGGTCCTCCTCGAACTTCAGCGTGAACAGCATCTGCTGCTGCGGGGACAGCATGGACAGCGCCTGCTCGAGGCGCAGCAGCTGTTGCCGCAGCAGCAGTTGCTGCTCCACCGACGGCGCGTGGCCGGCCAGCTCGACGGCGTGATCGTCGTCCCAGCCCGGGTCGAATTCGAGCATGCCGCTTTCGCGCAGACGGCGGCGCGCGCCATCGAGGAACGCGTGATTCAGCGCCAGAAAGAGAAAACCCGTCAGGTTCCGGACGCGCTCGGGCGAGCGCTGCAGGTAAATGTGGACCTTGAGTGCGGTATCGGAAAGCAGTTCGTCGGCACGGTGAATATCACCCTTGCACAACAGGCGCGCGCGGCGCCGCAATTTTCCCTGCATTTCCCGCCACGTGCGGTCGAGCTGCTGCGCCGGAGACTCGGGCGGCGGGGCAGCGTGCTGGTTCGAGGTTGTCATCCCGTGTCTTCCTTTTTTATGGAAAACACAGAATCGATTCGACGCCGGGAATGGCGCTGTTACCCGTGTAACACCGATATAACGATAATCGGTTTCAGTAAATTTTCTTGATTATTATGAACGGAAATTTTAATTCACCGGCATAGCCCGATCCGTCGTTTCAGGTGCGTCGCCGGGCCTGACCGGATAACGGCATTGCGATGAACAAGCAGGACTCCCGCCGCGATGCGCCCGTGCGTCGGCATGCGGCTTCCCCTGTCGGTCGAACAAGCGCGCTTGCCGCCAAAACACGGCCCCGTCCGGACCGCTTGCCGATTATTTCGATACTTTCATTATTCATTTTTCACGCAATGCCAAAGGCAGCGTTTTTCGCTAGGTGGCTGCATCGTCAAACAACCTCGCGCGGAAAACATGCCTGCCCTTGCTAACGCTCAAACGCTGCGCAATATACCGATACTCGCCGATCTTCCGGAGAGCCTGCTCGCGCACATCGAGCGGCACGTCACGTCCTGGCCGGAACACGGCAATCGCCTGTTGTTCTTCAAGGGCGATCCGGGAGATTTCGTCGCGTTCGTGCACCGCGGCCGCGTCTACAAGACGCTGCACGAACCCGGCGGACGCGAGATCATTCTCGGTCACGCGATGCCGGGCGACCTCATCGGCGAGAACACGCTGATTCGCGCGCACCGGCGCAGCTTCACCGCCCAGTTGAGCCCCGACTGCCGCATTTCGCTGCTGCATCGCCAGCACTTCGCGCCGCTGCAGGCCAACGCGGAATTCATGGCGCGCATCCACGAGCAGCTGTGCCGGCACATTCACCAGTTGAGCGACTTCGTCGAGTCGGCATGCCTGTACCGGCTCGAAGCACGGCTCGCGCGCCATCTGCTGAACCGCATGCAAGGAAACGATCTCGAGGTGCCGCTGCCGGAGAACCAGAGCATCCTCGCCGCGATGCTCAACGTCAGCCGGCCGCGACTGAACAGCAGCCTGCAGAAGATGCAGCGCGACGGCCTGATCCGGCTACACGAACACGGTGTGACGATCGAGAAACCGGAGCAGCTCCGGACCATCGTCGCCGCCAATTGATGCCCCGGCAAGCGCGTGCGCCGGGCAGCGCCGCCATGCGGGCATGGTTGCGCGCGCCGGATTGCGCGGCGCGCGGTGAAGGTCAGCCGCGCCCGTGGCCGATGGCGTTCATCAACTGAGCGACGGCGGCCAGTTGCGAGACGAAGTTGTCGTTCGCGGACCGCGCCGCGCTGGCCAGCGCTACCGGCGAGCCGGCATAGAGCTGCATGATGCCGACGGTCGTGGCGGCGAGGTTGGATGCCGCCTGGTTCGCCTGCATCTGCACCGCGTTGTGAAGCAGGATCGCGGACGCGTGGCTGTTGGACTGCATGAGCGTGCCCAACGCCACGGCGGGCGCTTCGCCCACTACCTTGACGTTGGCTTGCGTGACTGCATCGGTCGTCGCGGGGGAAACCTGTTCCGGCATGTCTTGGCTCCTGGTTGGCTCGCCGCCGCGGCGCGGTCGTGGCGAGCGCATGAGTGGGTCGGCCGGCGCCGACGCTACGTGACGGGGTGTCCGCCGTCACGTGCGTCGACACGATGTCGGGCGCCGGGCGGCAGCCACCGCGATCGGGGCCACCGCCCGGCGCCGACGCCGGGCTACGCGTCAGGCCAGCGCCTTGCCGAGCGCGAGCACGTCGGCCAGCACGGACAGCACGCCGTTCGAGCCGATTTCCGTCGCGGCCGCGCCGGCGCTCGCCGGCCCGAGCGTGTACAGCTGCATCGTGCCCACGTTCGTCGAGGTCGGCAGCTGCACCGCGGACTGCGACTGCTGCTGCACGGCGTTCTCGAACAGCACGCTGAGCGAATGGCTCTGGGCCTGGTACAGCGAGCCCGTGGCCATCGCGGGCGCCTCGCCGACCACCTTGACGTTGGTCTGCGTGACCGCGTCGGTGATCGCGGCGTTGACCGCACACGTCTTGCAGGGGTCCTTCGCGTCGTTTGTGTCATTTGCCATCGTATTTCTCCTGTTTCGCGAACGGGCTGCGCATCGAATCAGCGCTGCCCGCTCCGTCGTTTGCTCCGGAACACCGCACGGCACCGTGGGTCAGGCGCCGGCGGCCATGCTGCGAATCCGCGCCGCGGCGGCGGGATCGGCGGCGCGTGCCGCGGCCGCCGCCGCTTCAACCACGGCGCTGCGATGACGCCTTACGGCCGGGCCACCGCCTTCCCGATCGCGATCACGTCGGCCAGAATGGAAATGATCCCGTTCGCGCCGATTTCCGTGGCGGCCGCGCCCGCGCTTTCCGGCCCGATCGTGTAGAGCTGCATCGTCCCCACGTTCGTCGACGTTTGCGACTGGATCGCGGCCTGCGACTGCTGCTGCACCGCGTTCTCGAACAGGATGCTCAGCGAATGGCTCTGGGCCTGGTACAGCGAGCCCATCGCCATCGCCGGCGCTTCCGCGACCACCTTGACGTTGACCTGTGTGACCGCATCGGTAATCGCGGGATTGACCTGGCACACTTGACACGTATCAGCCATTTGTTGCTCCTTGGTTCACGTAGTTGAGAGGTCGCACATCGGGGCCGGCCGGTTTCGCGTTCGGTCGCATGACCCGCGTGCTACTCCATGGACGCTCGGCCGACGGTGTCGTGAACGGTAGCGGCAGGTTCGGATCGTTCAACCGGGCCGGTGTCGATGCGCCGCAACCGGTCCTCCATTGCGTCGAACCTGGCCGCGAGCCGTTCGGCGAGCGCATCGCCGTATTGGCGGAAGCACGTTTCGATTTCCTGCCGGATCAGGCCCGTCAGCTGTTCGCCGATCATCGTCAGCGCCTCGCGGGTGCTGTCCTGAATCTCCGCCGCGCCGGCAGCCTGCGCGTCGCCCGCCGCCTCGTGCGCGTCGAGCACGCCCGCTACTTTCCGCTGCTCCGACGCCAGCATGCCGAGGGTCGTCTCGTTCTGCGTGTCGATCGTCTGCAGGATGCCGCGCATCTTCTCGTACGCCTTTTGCTGGTTGAGCTGCAGAAAATGCTTGATCTGTTCGCGCGCCTCGCGCCGGGTTTTCAACTGCGGCAAGGACGGATTCGCGGTGCTCGCCGGCGTGGCCAGGCCGGCGGCGGACGCCGACGGGTGCCCCTGGCTGCTCGGCAGCCGCTCCAGCAGCGCCTGTTCTTCGCCCGGCTCGAGCGGCCGGCCCAGACGCTTCTCCGCGAACTGGCGCAGCAGGGGGTCGAGTGTGTCGTTGCTCATGGCTCACACCTCCTCGAGGGACGCCCCGGCACGGGGACGCGAGGGTCGGGTTCGGATGGACGCCGCGCCACGGCGGCCTGGTCGGCGTGCTGCAATGGATATCGCATGGGGTTCTCCGGGAAAGGAAGGTGCGACGGCCCGGCCGGAAATTTCGGCGGACCGCTGCAGGGACGAACCATGCGACGTGTCTGTGAAGTCGGGAACGGGGCCGGCGCGCCGGCCGCGCCCGTTCCCGACAATTCTTGACTGTGTCCGGCCCGTTGAACTGGTAGGATGCCGGTCGCCTCGACGCGGGCAGCCGGCACGACCTCTCAACCGTCCCCTTTTTCACGCCCCGCGGCTGGTAAACTTCGCGCTCGGCCCGGACGACCCGGGCCCCGGACAGCATCCCAGTCCCGTAAAACCCGTCATACCTCGGCCTCGCCTCGCGCGAGCCGTTGCAGTAACCGTTGGAGTGGCGCACCCCGCGCCTGCAAGCATGAAGAAATCGAAGCAGCCCACCCATCCCCGCGACAAAGACCGCACGCCGTTCGTCCGCGCCGGCGCATTGCTGCTGATGGCCGGCCTGCTGTACCTGCTGTGGCCGTCCGCCGAAACCGCGTACCTCGCGATGGAGTCGGTGATCCGCTGACGCACGCGTCCTGCCGCGCACTGCGCTATACTGGCGCGATGGAAACCCGACCTGCCTCGCCGATCGTGCATTGCTGGTGGCGCGCCTGACCCAGGCGGCCCGTTTCCTTTTGCATGTCCCAAACGTGATGCCGCCAGCCATGGCGGCATTTGCGTTTCTGCGCTGAGACCATGGCTGGCGGCTTCGACAACCCGGAGCCCACGACGACCATGACGCACCCCACCCGCCCGATCATCCTCACCGGCGACCGCACGACCGGCCCGCTGCACCTCGGCCACTACATCGGCTCGCTGCGCGCCCGCGTGCAGATGCAGCACGAGGCGACGCAATTCCTGCTGCTCGCCGACACGCAGGCGCTCACCGACAACATGGGCCGCCGCCAGCGCGTGACCGAAAACGTGATCGAGGTCGCGCTCGACTACCTCGCCGTCGGCATCGATCCGGCGATCTCGACGATCGTCGTGCAGTCGCAGGTGCCCGAACTCGCCGAGCTGTCGCAATACCTCCTCAACCTCGTCACGGTCGCGCGCCTCGAGCGCAATCCGACCATCAAGGAAGAAATCCGCCTGCGCGGGTTCGAGCGCGACATCCCGGCCGGCTTCCTGACCTACCCGGTGAGCCAGGCCGCCGACATCACCGCGTTCAAGGCGACCCACGTGCCGGTCGGGGACGATCAGTTGCCGATGATCGAGCAGACTAACGAACTCGTGCGTCGCTTCAACGCGACCGTCGAGCAGCCGGTGCTGGTCGAATGCGAGGCCGTGCTGTCATCGGTCACGCGGCTGCCCGGCATCGACGGCAAGGCGAAGATGAGCAAGTCGCTCGGCAACGCGATCACGCTCGGCTCGACGCCGGACGAGATCGCGCAGGCCGTGAAGGACATGTACACGGACCCGAATCACCTGCGCGTGAGCGACCCCGGCCAAGTGGAGGGCAACGTCGTGTTCACGTTCCTCGATGCGTTCGAGCCGGACGTGGCGAAGGTCGACGAGCTGAAGGCCCACTATCGCCGCGGCGGCCTCGGCGACAGCGTCGTCAAGCGCGTGCTGAACGAGCGGCTGCAGGCGCTGATCGAGCCGATCCGCGCGCGCCGCCGTGAGTTCGAAGCCGACAAGGCCGAAGTGATGGCGATCCTGAAGCGCGGCACGCTGCATGCGCGGGAAGTGGCGGGGGCGACGCTCGCGGAGGTGAAGGGAGCGATGGGGTTGACGTATTTCGGTTGAGCGATGCCGTCACGGCCGCTCACGCTCCGGCGCCGGCCGCCGCATGACACACGGCCTCGACCCGGTTGCCGGCCGGATCGACCAGAAAGGCCGCGTAGTAGTCGGCGTGGTACTGCGGCCGCAATCCGGGTTCGCCGTCGGACTGGCCGCCTGTCGCGAGGCCGGCCTCGAAAAACGCATGCACCTGCTCGCGGGAAGTCGCCTTGAAACACCAGTGCCGCTTGCTCGCGCCGATTTCGGCGGGATCCAGATACACCGCCAGAAAGGTCGACCCCGGATCATTCGCGCTGCAACGTTCGCCGTAACCGAGCGCATTGGGCCGGTCATAGACCTTGGTCGCGCCCAGCGCAGCCATGACGGCATCGTAGAAGGGGCGTGCCTGGTCGATATCCGGCACGCCGATCGACACGTGATCGAGCAGTTGCATGGTGTGGGCTCCATTGAACGAGCAAGAGTCTACACACCCGTCATCGCTCCGGCCGATCAACCTTACAGACGACTACACTAACGCCCCGCAGCCTACGTGATCTGATACGTCGACGCGGGCACGAATTCCTCCGGCATCGGCCGATCCCCGAGTTCCAGCACCGACCGCTCGATCGTACGCGTCATCGCATCGAGCGCGAGCGCATTCGGCGCGAGGCCGAACGGCTCGGCCACTTCGTTCGCGATCGCTTCGAGCGCGATCAGCGTATACGCAATGAACACGCAGATCAGCGGCGTGAAGAACTCCGTCGAATCGACGAGCCCGAACGGCAGCAGCACGCAATACGCATACACGGTGCGATGCAGCAGCACGCTGTACGAAAACGGGATCGGCGTCGACAGGATGCGCTCGCACCCTCCGACCGACTTGCCGAGCTCGTCGAGTTGCGTCTCGAACATCCAGCAGGTCGCGTCGCTGCCCGGCGCGCGGCCCAGCGCACGGACGATGCCGCCGCGCAGTTCGTCGAGGATCGCGACCGGCTTGTAGCATTTGCCGCCGAGCGCGGCCGTACGCTCCGCGCCGAGAATGCGCTGCAGGTCCGCGGTCGGATCGGTATGGCGCAGCTGGTGCTTCAGCGCATACGCGAGCGCGATCAGCAGATCGGCGAGCCGGTTGCGCTCGGCGTCGCCGACGCTGTCGGGCAGGTAGCGATGCAGTTGCGACGTCACGGAGCGCGCGGCGATCAGCAGGTTGCCCCACAGATGCCGCGCCTCCTTGAAGCGCTCGAAGCTCGCGTTGTTGCGAAACCCGAGGAAGATCGCGAGCGCGAGCCCGAACAGCGTGAACGGCGCGGTGTTGAGCGGAATCTTCTCGCCGAAGATGCGCCCGTTCGTGAAGACCGCCAGCGTGCTGACGATCGCCATGAACACGAGCTGCGGAATGATCGACTGCAGCACGGAGCCGTTCCATACGAACAGCATCCTGAGCCAGTTCTGTCGTGGTCTGACGATCATGATGTTTTCTCGACTGCCAAGGAAATGCGCAACCCGTTGCGCCCGCACCCGATGCGCAACGGCCCGCGCGTGGCGGGCCGCTTTCGTATCGGGTGCCGTGTCGGGCGCCGCGCCGCGCGTGATGATACGCGAGCGCCGCGCCCCGTCACCGCGCTGGCCGCTCAGTGATAGCCGACGTCGCCCTCGCGCACCTTGCCACGGAACACGCGGTACTGCATCGCGTTGTACACGAGGATGATCGGCAGCACGATCACGGTGCCGACGAGCGCGAACAACTGGCTCGAATGGCTCGACGACGCGTCCCAGATCGTCAGCGACGGCGGCACGATGTTCGGCCAGATGCTGATCACGAGCCCGGTGTAGCCGAGGAACACGAGAGCCAGCGTCAGCAGGAACGGCGTGGCCTCGTGCGCGCGCTTCACCGTGTGGAAGATGCCCCACACGCATGCGACGACGAGGACCGGCACCGGCAGGAACCAGCCGAGGTTGCCGCTGCCGAACCAGCGGTGCGCGACGGCCGGCAGCCCGATCACGGTCCACAGGCTCACCACGCCCATCACCGCGAGCAGCACGCCCGTGAGCGGCTTCATCAGCAACCGCATCTTGCGCTGCAGTTCGCCGTCGACCTTCAGGATCAGCCAGCCGCAGCCGAGCGTCGCATAGGTGACGAGCACGCCGATCCCGCACATCATGCTGAACGGCGACAGCCAGTCGAACGGCCCGCCCGCGAAGTGGTTGTTCTCGATCTTGATGCCCTGCAGCAGCGAACCGAGCACGATTCCCTGGCAGAACGCCGCCAGCGCCGAGCCGCCGATGAACGCGAGGTCCCACATGTGCTGCGTGCGGGTGGCTTTCGCGCGCAGCTCGAACGCCGCGCCCCGGAAGATCAGCCCGACCAGCATCAGCACCAGCGGCAGGTAGTTGGCCGGCAGCAGCGTCGAATACACGACCGGAAACGCGCCGTAGAGGCCCGCGCCGCCGAGCACGAGGAACGTCTCGTTGCCGTCCCACACCGGCGCGACGGTGTCGAGCATCACCTGGCGCTCGGCCTTCGCATCGAAGAACGGAAACAGCAGACCGATGCCGAGATCGAAGCCGTCCAGCATCACGTAGATGAATACGCCGAGGCCGATGATCGCGGCCCAGACGACAGGAAGATCGATGTGCATGGTTACTCCGCCTCGGTGACGTTCAGCGGCGTGGACAGCGCGCTCTTGCGCAGCCCCGGATGCCGGTGCAGTTCGATGTAGCCGGCCTGGGCCGCCGGCCCGCGCTTCATCAGCTTCATCATGTAGTAGATACCCGTTCCGAATACCAGGAAATACACGACCACGAAGACCAGCAGCGACACGCCGACCTGCTGAGCGTCGAGCGGGGAGACCGAATCGATGGTGCGCAGCACGCCGTACACGGTCCACGGCTGCCGCCCGACCTCGGTCGTGATCCAGCCGGCCAGCAGCGCGACGATGCCCGACGGCCCCATCGCCACCACGAACCACTGGAACCAGCGCGTTTCATACAGGCGCCCGCCCTTTCTCAGCAGCAGCCCGAGCAGCGCGGTCAGCAGCATCAGCATCCCGAGGCCGGCCATGATCCGGAACGTCCAGAAGATGATCGGCGAATACGGACGGTCCTGCGGCGGGAATTCCTTCAGCCCGCGGATCTCGCCGTCCCAGCTGTGCGTGAGGATCAGGCTGCCGAGGTGCGGCACCTGGATCGCATAGCGGGTGGTTTCGGCCTGCATGTCGGGCAGCCCGACGAGGTTCAGCGCGGTGCCGCCCTTCTCGGTTTCCCACAGCCCTTCGATCGCCGCGATCTTCGCCGGCTGGTATTCGCGCGTGTTCAGCCCGTGCGCGTCGCCGACGACGATCTGGATCGGCGCGAGCACCAGCAGCATCCACAGCGCCATCGAGAAGCTGCGCTTCACCGGTTCGTCGCGACGCCCCTTCAGCAGGTGCCACGCGCCGCACGCGGCGACGATGAAGCCCGCGACGATGAACGCCGCGATCGTCATGTGCACGAGACGGTACGGAAACGACGGGTTGAAGACGACCTTGAACCAGTCGACCGGCACGACGAGGCCGTTCTCGATCTTGTAGCCTTGCGGCGTCTGCATGAAGCTGTTCGACGCGAGAATCCAGAACGTCGAGATCAGCGTGCCGACCGCGACCATCAGCGTCGCGAAGAAGTGCGCGCGCGGGCTGACGCGCTGCCAGCCGAACAGCATCACGCCGAGGAAGCCGGCTTCGAGGAAGAACGCCGTCAGGACTTCATACGTGAGCAGCGGCCCCGTGATGTTGCCCGCGACGCGCGAGAAGCCGGCCCAGTTGGTGCCGAACTCGTACGCCATCACGACGCCGGAGACCACGCCCATGCCGAAACCGATCGCGAAGATCTTCGACCAGAACTGAAACATGGATTTGTAGGCGGCGTCGCCGGTGACGAGATAGCGCCATTCCAGCACCGCCAGGAAGCTCGCCATGCCGATGCTGATCGCGGGGAACACGATGTGGAACGACACCGTGAATGCGAATTGCAATCGGGCGAGATGGAACGCATCGAAGATTTCCATGACCGTAATTTGCTCGTGGTTGTGAGGACGTACGCCCGAAGCAGGAAATCGCGCGACGGCTTGGCGATGACACATGCGAACACAACGGGTCACTCGCATGGCATCGAAGCGTGAATGACGATATCGCGTTTGCAACGATACTCGCAATCACTCGAACGTGCGCTGAAACTGTGCTGCTTGCGCCGCCAAAGATGTGTGCACGGAAAATAGTTTCCGTGCCGGCGGGACGCTCAGCTGTACTGCTTTCCGCGTGGCGGCGCTGTGTCTGCGGCGCACTGTTCACTCCACTTAACATGTTATGCAACGCCTGCCTGCGGCGGTCGTGCGCCCTGCGGCGCCCGCCCGGCGGCATCGAATCCCGTCGTTCGGCGCCCGCGCCGAGCCCGGCCGGCCCGCCGGCCGTCCCGTCTGGAGAAACCCGCATGGAGTCCTGCACCCGCCGCGACGATCCGACCGGCAGCACCGCATGTCAGGTGACGCGCCACCGCGCCGGCGCCGCGTGCGACACCGTCGATCGCGTCGTCGACGAAACCCCGGTTGCACTCGTGTTCAACGGCATCGCGCACACGGTCATGATGGCGACGCCGATCGACCTCGACGCGTTCGGCCTCGGCTTCGCGCTGAGCGAAGGCATCGTCGAGCGCGCGTCGGACGTCTTCGACATCGAAAGCGAATGCCGGCCCGGCAGCGCCGAAGTCCGGCTCACGGTGTCGCAGCAGGCGTTCATGGCGCTGAAGGCGCACCGCCGCGCGCTGGCCGGCCGCACGGGCTGCGGCGTGTGCGGCATCGAAAGCATCGCGCAGCTCGACCTGCACCCGCCGCGGATCGCGGCCGCCGGCACGGCCGCGGGCATCGGCGCCGATGCGATCGCGCGCGCCGCGCGTGCGCTGCCGGCCCGGCAGACGCTGATGCGCGAAACGGGCGGCATCCACGCGGCCGCGTGGTGCGACCGCGACGGCGCCGTGCTCGACGTGTTCGAGGACGTCGGCCGCCACAACGCGCTCGACAAGCTGATCGGCCAGCTCGCGCGCCGCCGCGCCGACCTGCGCGCGGGCTTCGTGTTCCTGTCGAGCCGCGCGAGCTACGAACTGGTGCGCAAGGCCGCGCGGGTCGGCATCCCGATGCTCGCGACGATCTCGGCGCCGACGTCGCTCGCGATCGACGTCGCCCGCGAAGCCGGCGTGCGGCTGGTCGGTTTCTGCCGCGACGACGGCTTCGTCGAATACGTGTCGCCCGCCGCCGTTCACCTCGACCCACTGCCTGCACCGGCGCACCCGGTCCATTCGTCATGAAACACCTGTTCGATTTCGATACCGCACAGCAGCAATTCGCCGGTGCGTTCGCGCCGCTCGCGGCCGCCGCGTCCCTGCCGGTCGCCGACGCGGCCGGCCACGTGCTGGCCACGCCGCTGACCGCGGTGCTCGACCAGCCGCCGGCCGATCAGAGCGCGATGGACGGCTATGCCGTGCGGCACGCCGACCTCGCGCACGGCGAGCCGCTGCGCGTCGCGCAGCGCTGCTATGCGGGCGACACGCCCGCGCCGCTCGCGCCGCGCACCGCCGCACGCCTGTTCACCGGCAGCCTGATTCCGCCCGGCGCCGACACCGTCGTGATGCAGGAGCATGCGCACGAACAGGACGGCGGCGTCACGTTCGACGCGCCGCAACGCATCGGTTCGCACATCCGCCGCCGCGGCGAGGAAGTGCGCGCCGGCGACCTGCTCGTGCCGGCCGGCGTGCGGATGGGCGCGATGCACGTCGGGGTGGCCGCCGCGCAGGGGTTCGCGCGGATCGACGTGCGGGCGGCGTTGCGCGTCGGCATCCTGACGACCGGCGATGAACTGGTCGCGTGCGGCCAGCCGCGTGCGCCGCAGCAGATCTACAACAGCAACGCGCCGATGCTCGCCGCGCTGGCCGCGGGAACCGGCGCCGACGTCGCGATGAGCCTGCATGCGGCCGATACGCCGGCCGCCGTCGAGCGGGCGCTGCGCGACCTGCACGCGCGGTGCGACCTCGTGATCTGCGTCGGCGGCGCGTCGGTCGGCGACAAGGACCTGCTGCGCCCCGCGCTGACCGCGCTCGGTGCGTCGTTCCTCGTCACCGGTGTGCGCATGAAGCCCGGCAAGCCGGTCGCGCTCGCGCGGCTCGATGCGCGGCCCGTGGTACTGCTGCCCGGCAATCCGGGCGCCGCGATGACGGCGTTCGCGCTGTTCGTCGCGCCGCTGATCCGCCGCCTGCAGGGGCGCGACGCTTGCCTGCCGGTCGTGCCGTCGCTGCCGATCGATACCGGCTTCGAGCCGGATGCGCAGCGCGAACGCTTCGTGCGCGTGCGGCGCATCGTCGGCGCCGATGGCGCGCCCATGCTCGACACGTTGCGCCAGCAAGGCGCCGGCACGCTGCAGTCGCTCGTGCAGGCAACCGGGCTCGCGCGGCTGCCGGCCGGGCGCACGCTCGCGCGCGGCGACGCGGTTCCGTACTACGAATTCGCTCCCTGGCTCGCATGAACACGACGCCGACTACCCGCCCGGCGCGACGCATTCGCGCCATTCGCCGCGCCTGTCGCGCGTCCGGCGCGGCGAACTGTATTCCTGCGATTCGGGCGCGATTGTGTCTCTGCCGGAAAAATCCGGCGGACTATGCTCACGATGAGGCTCGTCACGACCTGTGCGCCGACACGTCGGCACCCGCACGGCCGAACGGCGACGCCCCTCCGCTTACTTCATGCAGGCCGACGACCCGATCGTGAATGCCATCGTTTCCGCCGCGCCGGCCGTCGCCGCTTCATCCGGCGGCGCATCGCCCGACGCCTTCCCCCGCCCGTCCGACACGCTCGGCCGCCCGCTGCGCGACCTGCGCCTGTCCGTGATCGACCAGTGCAATTTCCGCTGCGGCTACTGCATGCCGCGCGAAAGCTTCGGCGCCGACTACGCGTTCATGCCGTCGTCCGAACGCCTGTCGTTCGCGCAACTGGAAAAGATCGCGCGCGCCTTCACGTCGCTCGGCGTCGAGAAAATCCGCATCACGGGCGGCGAACCGCTGCTGCGCCGCCACCTCGAAGCGCTGATCGAACGGCTGGCCGCGCTGACGACCGTCGACGGCAAGCCGGTCGAAATCGCGCTGACGACCAACGGCTCGCTGCTCGCCGCGAAGGCACGCACATTGCGCGATGCGGGGCTGTCGCGCGTGACCGTGAGCCTCGATGCGCTCGACGACGCGGTGTTCCGCCGGATGAGCGACGCAGACGTGCCCGTGGCGCGCGTGCTGGCCGGCATCGAGGCCGCGCATGCGGCCGGGCTCGCGCCGGTCAAGGTCAACGCGGTGATCGAGCGCGGCGTGAACGACGACCAGATCCTGCCGCTCGTGCGGCACTTCCGGCATACGGGCGTGGCCGTGCGTTTCATCGAATACATGGACGTCGGCGGCGCCAGCTACTGGTCCGGCGACAAGGTGGTGCCGGCCGCGCGGATGCGCGAGCTGATCGACGCCCACTACCCGCTCGTGCTCGTCGGCGAGCCGGGGCACGACGCCACCGCGATCCGTTGCGCGCACATCGACGGCGCAGGCGAGGTCGGCTTCATCGCCAGCGTGTCGCATCCGTTCTGCGGCACCTGCTCGCGCGCCCGCGTGTCGGCCGACGGCCAGCTTTATACGTGCCTGTTCGCGACGCAAGGCACCGACCTGCGGCCGTGGCTCGACGACGCGGCGTCGAGCGCCGACCTCGCCGCCGCCGTGCGCGCACGCTGGACGCAGCGCGACGACCGCTATTCCGAGCGCCGGGCCGCACGGCCGGCCCGCGCGCCGGGCAAGACCTATCCGACCGTGCGCATGTCGCTCGTCGGCGGCTGACGGGCCGCCGCGCGACACCGGATGCGCCGCCCACTGGAGAACCTGTCATGACGACCTTCACCGAATCCCGCGCCGGGCTGCCGGACGATCCGCTGCGTGCCGCCAGCCCGCCGCCGCCCGTCGACGCGACCGACCCGCACCCCGAATCGGCGCCCGCGATTGCCGCGGGCTTCGAAGTACGCGTGCAGCATGCGCCGATCGACGCGGGCGCGGAGCTGGCGCCGATCGTTCGCAATCCGAATGTCGGCGCGGTCGTGAACTTTCTCGGGGTCGTGCGCAAGGAAGGCGACGTCGACGACGTCGTCGCGCTGGAAGTCGAGCACTACCCGACGATGACCGAACAGGCACTGTGGAGCATCGTCGAGGAGGCCACCGCGCGCTGGCGGCTCGAAGCGGTCAGGATCGTGCACCGCGTCGGCCGCATTCCGCTCGGCCAGCCGGTCGTGCTGGTCGTGGTGGCCGCCGCGCATCGCGCGTCCGCGTTCGATGCATGCGAATTCCTGATGGATTTCCTGAAGACCCATGCGCCGTTCTGGAAGAAGGAAATCCGGCACGACGGCGAATCCGGCTGGGTCGAAGCGAAAGCGCACGACGACCTGGCGATGCGGCGCTGGGGCTGACCGCACCCGCTTCGCGTTTTCCGATTCCGCCGCTCCTGCCCGAGACAACTCGATGAAACTGACGATCAAATACTTCGCGAGCATTCGCGAACAACTGGCGCTCGACGAGGAAACCGTCGAGATCGATGCGCGCGAACTCACCGTCGACGCGCTGCGCGGCACGCTGGCCGCACGCGACGCGCGCAGTGCGGACGCGCTGCGGATGGACCGCCCGGTGCGGGCGGCCGTGAACCTCGAAATGGTGACCGGGGAATTCGTCGTGCGCGAGGACAGCGAGGTTGCGTTCTTTCCGCCGGTGACGGGCGGATGACACCACACCGCGCCCCGCCCGTTCCGATGTCGATCCGTCATGCCGTGCCCTGACCGGCCAGCGCCTGCAACGCTGCAAGCGCCGCCGGGTTCTCGAGGGCGCTCACGTCACCCGGCGGCAAGCCCCGCAACACGTTTCGCACCACGCGGCGCATGACCTTGCCGTTGCGCGTGCGCGGCAGATCGGGCACGAGATGCACGATGCCCGGACGGAACGGCTTGCCCAGCGCCGCCTCGATCCGGTCGGCCAGCGAGGTCGCCAGCGCGCCCGGCGGTTCGCCGTGGGTACTGACGCAAACCACCAGCCGCTCCCCTTTCACCGGATCGGGTAGCGAGACGGCCGCCACGTCGCGCACGAGCGGCGACCCGAGCACGACCGACTCGACCTCGGCCGGCCCCAGCCGCTTGCCGGCAATCTTCAGCGTGTCGTCCGCGCGGCCGAGGATGAAGAATTGTCCGTCATCGTCTTCGAGCAGCAGGTCGCCATGCGTCCACAGCCCGGGCCGCTGGCGCCAGTACGTTTCCTCGTAGCGGTCGGCCGCGCTCCAGAATCCCGACGTCATCCCGACGAACGGCGCGGCGATCACCAGTTCACCGGGAACGCCGCGCACGCGCCGCCCTTGCTCGTCGGCCGCGAACGCGTCGACGCCCGGCGATACGGCGTTGAAAGCGCACGCACGGATCGGGCGCACGGGAACATTGCCCAACAGCGCGCCCGACGCCTCCGTGCCGCCGCTGTAGTTGATCACCGGCAACCGCGACCGGCCGAACGCATGGAAGAACCACGCGAAGTGATCCGGGTCGATCACCTCGCCGGCCACCATCAGCACGCGCAGGCTGTCCAGCACCGCGCCGTCGACCGCCCGCGGCGACGCCGCCAGACTGCGGATCAGCGTGGGCGACGCACCGAAGTGCGTGACCTGGTGGCGGTCGACGACTTCGGCCAGACGCCCGGCGTCCGGATAGTCGGGCGCGCCGTCGTAGCACACCAGGGTCGCGCCGCGGACAAGCGCGCCGATCGTCGTGAGCGGGCCGACGATCCAGCCCATGTCGCTCGGCCACAGCCAGCGGTCGCCGGGGCGCAACTCGAAGTGGTATGCGCAATCGTGCAGGATCTTCAACGGGAAGCCGGCATGCGTATGCACCGTGCCCTTTGGCGACCCTGTCGTTCCCGATGTGAAAACGATCATGAACGGCTGGTCGGGGTCCTGCGCGGGGAACGCATGGGGCGCCGCCGCGTGCAGCGAAGAGCGGGCGTCTGGCGCGACGGGGCTCGCCGGCTCGTCGCCCTGGATAACGATGCGCAAACCCGGCATCCGTTCCTGCAATGCGTCGAATACCGGTTTCAGGTCGACGGTGCGTCCGCGGCGCAGGTAGCCGCCGCTCGCCAGCAACACACGCGCGTCGGCCAGCGTCAGTCGCGCGGCGACGGCGTCCGCCCCGAAGCCGGTGAACAGCGGCACGGCGATCGCGCCGAGCGCCGATACGGCAATCAGGCTGGCCGCGGCCTGCGCCCCCATCGTCATCATGATGCCGACCCGATCGCCCGCCCCGACGCCAAGCGCGCCCAGCCGCGACGCCCGTTGCCGTACATCCCGAGCCAGCGCGGCATAACTGGTCGTGCTGACGCGCCCGTCCTCCGTCTCCGTGACGACCGCCGCCTGCAGCGCACGCGGGCCGTCCGCGTGCGCAAGCACATGATCGACCCAGTTCAGCCGACCGCCGGGGAACCATCGCGGAAACGCGGGCCCGCTCGCAAGATCGACATGCCGCCGCGGCAGCATCCGCCACTGGAACTGCAGGTGCGCCATCACCGCGGCCCAGTAGCGTTGCGGCTCATGCAGCGACATCCCGATCAGATCTTCGAACGACGAGGCGCCCACGCGCGCGCAGAGTTCACCCAGCAGCGTGCTGGTCCGCCAGTCGGCCGGTGGTTGCCAAAGTACGTCAGTGGTGCTCATCAAAGTGCTCCGTCCGAATCGTCTGTCGCACGATGCCGCCCTGCCGGATCGCGTCGAGCAGGCAGGGCGACCGTTCAGGGTTGAGGATCGTGGCGTGCCTTTGCGCGCCGGAAAGCGGGCTTGCGCCGTTCGCGGAAGGCGCGTGTGCCCTCTTTCGACTCGTCGGTGGCGTAGTACAGCGACAGCGCCTCGAATCCCAGCGCACCGATCGCGCGGATATGCTCGGAGTCCGCATTGAACGACCGCTTGGCGATCGCGAGCGCCGTGGGGCTCAGTGCAAGGATTTCGTCGCACCATCGCGCGACTTCCCCGTCGAGCCGATCGGCAGGCACGACCGCATTGAGCCACCCCATCGCAAGCGCGTCGCGCGCCGTGTAGCGCCGGCACAGGAACCACACTTCCCGCGCGCGTTTTTCGCCGAGGACGCGGGCGAGCAGCGCCGTGCCGAAGCCGGGATCCACCGACCCCACCCTGGGCCCCACCTGCCCGAGCTGCGCCGCTTCGCTCGCGATCGCCAGGTCGCACACCGTCACGAGCACGTTGCCGCCGCCGATCGCATAGCCGTTGACGCGCGCGATCACCGGCTTCGGCACGTCGCGGATCAGGCTCTGCAACGCGTCCACGGGCAAGCCGATCGTGCCGCGCCCGCCGTAGCCGCCATCGCCGTGGCTCGTCTGGTCACCGCCGGTGCAAAAGGCCTGGTCGCCGGCGCCGGTCAGCACGATCACGCCGATCTCCGGATTCCAGCCCGCCTGCTGAAACGCGTGCAGCAGTTCGTCGACCGTCCTCGCGCGGAACGCGTTGTACACCGACGGACGGTTGATCGTGATCGTCGCCACGCCGCCTGCTTCGCGATACAGGATGTCCTCGTAGTTCATCGCGCGGCCTCCAATACCGTCAGCGCCGCGTCGAGCGCGTCGAGCCCCTCGTCCAGCTCCGTGCGCGAGATGACGAGCGGCGGCGTCACGATCACCACGTTGTAGCGCCCGTACGCGTGAACGCCGCGCTTCAGCAGTTCGCCATAGAACGCGCGCATCGGCGCCGATCCCGCCGGGTGGTGCCACTCGACGAGCGGCTCGCGCGTTTCCCGGTCGCGCACCAGCTCGATGCCGAACTGGGCGCCCATGCCCCGCACGTCGCCGATCGACGGATGACGCTCCGCCAGCTCGCCGAGACCGTCGCGCAGCCAGCCTTCGATCTCGCGCGCCCGCTCGAACAAGCCCTCTTCCAGATAGACCTTCAGTGCCGCGAGGCCGCCGGCGACCGCCAGTACATGGCCCGCATGCGTGTGGCCCACGTCGAAGAGTTCCGTATCGAAGTGGCGGGCCACGCCTTCGCGCACCAGGACGCCGCCAAGGGGCGTATACGAAGCGCTGGCCCCCTTGGCGAACGAAATCAGGTCCGGCAACACGCCGACCCGCTCGGCGCAGAACAATGCCCCCGTGCGCCCGAAGCCCGTCATGATCTCGTCGAAGATCAGCAGGATGCCGTGCCGGTCGCACAGGTCGCGAACGCCTGCGAGATACCCCGGCGGGTAGACGACGACCCCGCTCGATCCCGTCATCGGCTCCATCAGGATCGCGGCCACGTTCTGTGCGCCTTCGTGCGAAAGGACGCGCGCCAGGTGATCGAGGGCGCGCCGGGTTTCCTCGGCCGGCTCCGACGTATGGAACGGGCTGCGATACGGATACGGCGCAAAGAACTTCACCATGCCCGGCAGCGCCGGGAACGGATCGCGCCAGCGGTCCACGCCCGTCATCGCGCTCGCGCCGAGCGTGCTGCCGTGATACGACCGGTAGGCGGTCAGCACCTTGGGCCGGCGTGTCACCAGCCGCGCGATCTTCACCGCATCGTCGTTCGCCTCGGCACCGCCGCAGGTGAAGTGCGCGCGCAGCCCTTCCGGCCACGGCGAAACGCTGTTCAGACGTTCCGCGTATTCGGCGCGCACGTCGTTGAAGTAGCTCGACGCGACCCAGCACATGCGCGCGGCCTGCGCCTGGATCGCCTCGACCACCTTCGGATGGCCATGTCCCAACGACACCGCGACATAGCCGCTGGTGAGGTCCAGGTAGCGCTTGCCGTTCGCATCGTAGAAGTAGCATCCGTGCGCATGCGTGATGACTGGCGGATTGAGCCCGCCCTGGACCGCCCAGGGCACGAGCACCTTTCGAAACGACGACGCGAGCGCGGGATTCGACTCGCCGTGAATGCTGAGATCCATGTTGACTCCGGAAATGGCATGGCTCACTATTTCTGAGCCTCGTGACAGGAGGCTTGTAGATTAAGCACGCCTTTCCCGCGCAACAAATCAAACGTTTCCGCACTGAGCCTTAATTCAATTCAGTCATGTCGCGACAACTTCCACCGCTGCTCTCCGTCCGCGCATTCGAGGCGGCCGCGCGCCATGGCGGCTTCGCCCGGGCAGGTGACGAGCTGTGCGTCACGTCCGGTGCGGTGGGTCATCAGGTGCGGCTGCTGGAGGAGTGGCTGGGCACGCCGTTGTTCATGCGTGGCGCCCGGTCGGTCCAGTTGACGGAGATCGGGCGGCGCTACTTCCTGGAAATCGAGCGCTTGATGGACGAGCTCGAGCGCGCGTCGCTCGACATCCGGCAGGCCGCGGATTCGCCGGAAGTAACGGTCACCGCGATGCCGTCGTTCGTCACGCGTTGGCTGATGCCGCGCCTGGGCGAGTTCCGGCGGCTGCATCCCGACATCGAGGTGCGCCTGCTGGCTTCTGTGCCCGCCGTCGACTTCAGCCGCGAGCGCGTGGACGTGGCGATCCGCCTGGGTGGGGGCCCCTATCCGGGGCTCGTCGCGGAAAAGCTGATGTCGGAAACGTTCCTCGCGGTCGGCCAACCGTCGCTATGCAAGCCGTTGCGCACCGTGGACGACGTGTTGCGTGCAACCCTGCTGCACGACGAATACGAGGCCCGCATTCCGGAGCAGGTGGACTGGGTGCGCTGGTGCCGGATGCAGGACGGGCACGCGAGCGCGGCGCGTTTGCGACAGGGGCCGAGCTTCTCGCATACCTATCTGACGCTCGATGCCGCGATCGCGGGCCAGGGCGTGGCCGTGGCGTCGGACGTCCTCGCCGCCGATGCAGTCAGGCAAGGGCTGCTGGCCATTGCGCCGGGCAAGCCGGTGCAAGGCCCCTACAGCTACCATCTGTTGACGACGCGCGCGGCCGCCGCGCGGCCGCAAATCGATGCGTTCTGCAGTTGGCTGCGATCGGCCGCATGGTCGTTTTCGGCGGCCGGCTGGGCTTGAATGACATGAATCGCACGCGGCAGGTCCCGCCGCCCGCGATCCATGTCACCCGCCCGTTCACCGCATGCACGCCGCGGCCAGCTTCCCGACCGTGATCACCGCCTGCTCGATCTCCGGCGACCACGGGCTGCTGTAGTTCAGGCGGATGAAGTTCCGGTAGTTGTCGGTGATCGAGAACATGTAGCCCGGCCCGATCGTGATTCCCTGCTCCAGCGCGAGCTGGTACAGCCGCATCGCATCGACCTGCGCGGGCAACTCGACCCACAGCACGTAGCCGCCCGCCGGGCTCGAAATGCGCGTGCCTTCCGGAAAGAACCGCGACACCATCGCGCGCATCAGGTTCGCCTGCTGTGCATAGGCCTTGCGAATCCGCCGCAGGTGATGCTCGTAGCCGTCGCGTTCGAGAAACTCCGCGATCGCCAGTTGCGGCAACGACGGCGTCGCCAGCGTATTCAGGAACTTCAGCTTCTCGACCTGATCGCGATAGCGGCCCGGTAGTGCCCAGCCGATCCGGTATGCAGCCGTCAGGCTCTTCGAGAACGACGAACAATGCAGCACGATCCCGGTCCGGTCGTAGGACTTCAGCGAACTCGGATGCGTATCGCCGAAATACAGTTCGTTATACACACCGTTCTCGATGATCGGCATCCCGGACTTGGTTGCGAACTCAACCAGTTCGCGCTTGCGTTCGTCCGGCATCTGGAAACCCAGCGGATTCTGGAAGTTCGGCATCACCATGCACGCGGCGATCGGCTGCGATTTCGCGATCGCGGCCAGCGCCGCGATGTCGATTCCGTATTCCGGATGCGTGGCCACCTCGATCGCCTTCATCCCCATCCGTTCGATCGCGTGCAGCATCGCGTAGAACGTCGGCGATTCCACCGCGATCGTGTCCCCCGGCTTCGCGACCGCCTGCAGGCACAGGTTGATCGCCTCCGTCGCGCCGACCGTCACGATGATCTCGTTCGGGTCCACCGACATCCCGTTTTCCAGGTAGCGCCGCGCGATCTGCCGGATCAGCCGCGGATGGCCCGGCGGCAGCCCGTCGGTCACGCCCCACAGCGACTTGTCGCGGCCGGCCGCGTACGCGTAGCGGTTCAGCTTCTCGAACGGAAACAGGCTCGGGTCCGGATACGGCGAGCCGAGCGGCACCGCGTCGTCCGTGCCGATCGAGCGCAGCGTCGACAGCACGAGCCGGCTCACGTCCACCGACGACGAGATCGCGATCGGCTTCGACGGCCGCAGCTCGCGCACCGGCGCGTGGCTGTCGTCGCGCCGCAGGTTTACGAAATAGCCCGACTGCGGCCGGCTTTCCAGCAGCCCGCGGCTTTCCAGCAGCAGATACGCATGCAGCACCGTCGTGATGCTGATCCGGTGCTGCTGGCTCGCCTGCCGCACCGACGGAATCCGGTCGCCGTGCCGGTACACGCCCTGGCGGATCAGGCGCTCGATATCGTCCGCGAGCTTTTCATAGAGTTTCATCGTGCGTCTCCCGCCGGCGCACGCCGCCCCGCCGCCCCGCCGCCCCGCCGTGTGCGTCCAATCCGCACGCGTTGCACGTGTTTCGCCCGCCGACCGGGCCGTCGTGATTCCTGATCTTTCCCTCCGGTTTTGCCTTTTCCATCGCACTGGCTCTCTCTTGAAGATGCGCCGCCAGGGGTCCGGACCAACTGGATCTGCGGCACTGTGCACTTGATGATCGGATCTTAAGAGAAGAACAGTTGGTGACGAGTACACACATCGAGCACGCGAACAAGAGTACAGTTCGGCGCGAATCGCGCATCGCGGGAAAACTGTACGTCTTATGAAATGGCCGGACGGTCGGTCGGCTGGCACGGCGCGGGTGAATCGGCCCGGGAGGCCCGCCGCACGGGCCTCCGCGCGCGCGGATCAATGGGGGTGCAATACTGTGCGCCCGCACGGTTTTTCACGATGAGAGCCAGACCATGCAGCACACGATCGAACCCGTAGCCGGCCTCGGCGGCGCGAGACGCGTCGCGCGACCGGCACAGAAGAAATCGCGCCAGAACGGTGCGGCCGACCGGGCACGTACGCATGGCTGATCGCGCCCTCGTAGCGCTACTCGTCGCGCGGCTGACCGACCCTGCCCCCCACGCGGGCGCCATCGACGAGCCGATCGACCTGTCGGCGCTCGACGCGCCTGCGCTAGGCACCGTGTGGCCGGCGCTGCGGCGCGTCGAGCACGAGATCCTCGTGCGCGACCAGGCGTTCGGCGACCCGCGCGCCGAATTCGCGCGCACGGTGCACCGGCAGATCGATGCGCTCGGCCTCGTGCCGCTCATCGACGCCGATGCGGCGCTCGAACTGTTCCGCGCCATTCCGGCCGGCGGGTGGAAACGCGCGCTCGAGGATCTGCCGTGCCTCGACGCGCTGCCGTCGCCCGCGCTGCAAGCCGAACTCGCGCGGATCGCCAGCGAACCGGAAGAAGGCGGATTGCGCGCGGCGTCGGCCTATGCCGCGTATGCGCTCGACTGGTTCGCGGGCCGCCGCGACTTCTCGGCGCGGCGCGCAGCCTGTGCGCAGGCGCTGGCCGATTCGCCGTTTCGCGTGCGCGAACTCGACGTGTTGCCCGAACTCGGAGCGGCCGCGCTACTCGCACTGGCTGCGACGAACGACGGCTATTTCGCGCCGAAGCGGCTGTGGCTCGACCTCAGCGATCCGGCCGTGACGCTCGCGGAAGAAGCCGCGTACGTCGCGTTCGCGCGCGACGCGCTGACCGAAGCGGCGCGACAGGTCGCCGCGCTGCATGCCGGCGCCGTGCCATACGAAGCCGATCGCGCGTTCACGACCGACGACGCGCAAGTGCTGTCCCGCGCCGCGCGCGTGGCCGCCTATCGCGACGAAGCATGGCTGCGCCCGCTGATCGGGCCGCTGCTGACGGGGGTATGCGTCGCGCCGACGGTCGCGAAAACCGCGCCGTCGCAATCGCTCGCCATCGCGCTCGGCCATGCGATCGAGACGATCCCGACGCCCGAGGGCGTGCGCGCGCTGCGCGACGCGCTGGCCGTCGTCCGTCACGCGGGCGTGCAGAAGAAACTCGCGCGCAACCTGAAGCCGGCCGAACGCGCACTCGGCGAGCGGCCGCGTACCGCGCTGCGGATGACGCTCGACGCGCAGCCCGACAAAAAGTCCCTCGCGATGCTCGCCACCTGCATGGAGACCGGCTTCTGGCAGCCGCTGACGCTCGGCCACGCCGAATGGCGCGAGCGGCTCGTCGATGCGCCGGCCGGCGCCGCGTTCTCGGCGCGGATGATCTGGCAGGCACGCCGCGGCGACGGCTCGACGCAATCGTTCACGCCCGATATCGCCAAGGGCAAGGTCGTGCTGCGCGACGCGGCCGGCCGCGCATGCGAGATCGCCGACGACTGCGAGATCCGGCTATGGCACCCGCTGCTGGCCGACGCAGACGAGCGGCTCGCGTGGCAGCGCGCGATCGTCGGCCGGTCGCTGCGGCAACCGGTCAGGCAGGCGTTTCGCGAGTATTACGTGCCGAGCGACGGCGACGCGTCGGCCAGCGATACCGCGATGTTCGAAGGCCACGTGCTGTCGAGCCGGCCGCTGCTCGGTGTCGCACGCCGCGAAGGCTGGTCGATCCGTGCCTATGACGACGCGCTCGTCCGCGAATTCGGCGACGTGCGCGCGACCTTCCGCGTCGATGCGCGCCTCTATCCGGGTTCGGAAAGCCACGGTACGTCGCGCCGGCTGCACTTCGAACGCCGGCACGGCGCCCGCTGGCTGCCGCTGCCGATCGGCGAGATCGATCGGGTGGTGTTCTCGGAAGCGGCGCGCGCGGTCGACCTGCTCGTCAGCGTGTCCGCGTTCGCGCTCGACGACGATGCGACACGTGCGGCGACCGCTTCGCTCGCGGCGGACCCGGTCCGCCTGCGTGAGCTCGAAGCCGAACGCTGGCAGCGCCTGAACCGGTTGTCCGATCTGCCGCTGGGTGTGATGGCGCAGCATCGCAAACACGTGCTGTCGCTCGTGTTCGCCGAGCCGGTTGCGCAAGGAAAGATCACGATCGACGAACGCCACGTGCGCGTCGGCGCATGGTCGGTGCATTGCGCGACCGGCCGCGTGACGCGCGACGGCGAGCCGGTCGAACCGGCGATCGCGCCACCGCCGTCGCCGCTGCGCGCGGTGCCGTGGCTGCCTTACGACGAAGCGCTGCTGCAGCGGATCGTCGACGTCGTCGCGGGGTTGCTCGATTGACGGCGATGCAGGCGCCTACCGCGCCGTCTGCTGCCGCTGCACCTCCTGCGCTTTCATCTGCAGATACGCGCCGCGCTCCACTTCGTGCAGTTGCTGCGGATACTGCTCGGTCGCGTCGAACCAGCGCGCGAGGCGCTGGTCGAGCGGCTTGTCGAGCGTCGCGAGATAGGTGTCGATCGCGAGGTAGTAACGCATCGTGTTGCGCTCCAGCAGCCCGCGCACGCCGCCGATGTACTGCGGCTGCGCGGCCGACGCGGCGCCGACGGTCGTGAACCCGACCTTGTCGCTGCCGACCGTCGCGAGGTAGGTCTTCATCGCCATCCGGCCGACCGTGCCGAACCCGTATGAATACGTGAGGTGCAGGAACGTGCGCGACGCGCCGACCGGCACGGCTTCGAGCGCGATCCGGTAATCTTTCGTGCCCATCGGGCCGCTGTCGGCGGTCAGGTCGACCTGGAAATAGTCGGGCGTCGCGGCCGCCACGCGATAGCGGAACTGCACGCGATAGGTATCCGGCAACTTTTGCTGGATCTTGCGGCCGAGGTTCACGTCGAGCACCGGGCCGTTGGCGCCGCTCGATGCGTGACAGTACTTGGTGTTCAGGTGCAGGATCAGCACCGCGCACCAGTTCGCGGGGCCTTGCGCGGGATCGTTGAGCTGGCCGTTCACGACCGCGAACGGATAATCGACGACCGCGTAGATGTCGCCCTTCAGCGACGACGACGCTTCCGACGATTCGAGGACCACGGGCCGGTGAAACGCGTTGTCCTTCAGTTGCGCGCCGAGGCTGCGGTAGCGGTCGAGCAGCGCGGCCGCGCCGTTCGCGCCCTCCGCGCCGAACGACAGCGCGCTCCAGCCTACACACAGGGCTGCGACGAGCGCGCGCCAGGCACGGCGCGTGCCGCGCGAAGCTGCGGATGTCTCCATGTTGGTACTCCCGGGCGCACGGTGGCCGCGCGCATGTGTCACAGAATACGCCTGCCGGCCGCGCGGCGTGGCAGGCGGCGCGATCGTCATCGGCTGCGCTTCACCGGCAGCGGCACTTGCGCGGCGGTGATCCGGATCAGCGTCGACAGCCATTCGCGATCGTCCCAGCGATCGCCGGCAATGACGAGATGCGGCTTCGCGCTCGGATACGGCGGGGCTTCGTCGCACACGCCGAGATACGCGCGGCCTTCAGGCGTCGGCTTGACGAACAGCCGGTCGTCGCAGACGAGCGCGACCATCCTGCCGTCGCAATAGATGCCGTATTCGCCGAACATCTTGCGCGCCGAGACCGTACCGGCCGCCGCGATCTGCTCGACGATGAAATCGACTGTGCTCTGGCTCGATGCCATCCGAATCTCCAGGACCGAAAATTCGTCTGACCTGCGTCGACGCCGCGCCGTTCAACTCATTTGTCGATACCGAACGCGCTCGACATCTGCCGCGCCCGCTTCACGTCGTCGCCATGCAGGTAGATCGACGTCGTCGAGATCGACGCATGCCGCAGGTTGTCGCGCACCGTCGTCAGCTCCGCGCCGCGCGCCAGCGCGTGCGTCGCATGCGTATGCCGCATCCAGTGCGGGCTTGCCTGGCGCAGCTTGTGCGCGAGCGCCGGGTGGTCGGCCTCGACGCGCTCGGCCGTCTGCGCGAAGAAACGCTGCATCACCTTCCACAGCCGCACGCTCGTGATCGCGGCCGCGTCGTCTTCCGCGAGGCTCGGAATCAGCGGCGTATCGGGCCGCCAGCGCGCCGGCGTGACCGGCAGACGGCGCGCGACCAGATAGCGATCGAGCGCCGTGCGCGCGAGCGGCGGCAGCGCGACGCGGGCGGCCTTGCTGCCCTTGCCGATCACCTTCAGCCACGCGTCGCCGTGCGCGTCCGTCTCGATGTCGCCGAGCGTCGCGCCGACCAGTTCGCTCGCGCGCAGCCCCGTCGCGTAGCCGAAATCGAGAATGAAGCGCAGCCGTTGCGCGGCGGCCGGCGTCCAGCCCGACTGCGGCGCGCCCTTGAGCGGGCGCGTCTGGAACTCGAGCCCGTCGGCGATCGTGCGGACCAGCAGCCACTCGCCTTCGGTGAACGCGTGCGACGTATCGAGTGCGGTCGCGCCGCGCGTGTCGCGCACCTTCACGCCGGCGAACGGATTCGCGAGCAGGTAGCGCTGTTCGATCAGCCAGCGGAACAGCGCGCCGAGCACCGACAGCGTGTACGCGGCCGAGCGCGCGGACAGCGCGCCCGAGAACGGCCGCCAGTCGGGCGCGCCGCGCGGCCGCACGGGCCCGACCCAGCGTTCGTGCGGCGTCGGCCGCCGGATGAACGCGCGATACGCGAGCGCGTCCTCGGTCGTCAGCGACGACAGCGCGCGGCCGCGTTCGACGATCGCCCACAGGATCAGCCGCTCGGCCTCCTTCCGGTACGCGCGCCGCGTCGCGGCCGATTCGTGCAGCGACAGCCACGCGTGCACGGCCGCGTAATCGTTGTCCGCGTCGAGCGTGCTGGTCGCGCGCGGCGCGCGGAACGTGCCGGCCGAGCCGTCGACTTCGTGCGGCAGCTTCAGATGCTCCCACGGCACGATGCTGCCGCGCGGCGTCGCGGCGATCAGCGCACGCGCGCGTTCGGTCAGGTCCGGATGCGCGGCGAAGAACGCCTCGACGCGCCGCGCGCTGGCCATGCCGAGGCCCGCGATCGCCCGCCACCACTGGCGCCGGCGCGGAATCCGCACCGTCAGGTCGGCGAGCGTCGCGATCCCGTGCGTACGCAATGCAACGACCGCGCGCGTCGGCAGCCACAGGCCGACGTTGTCGCTGATCTGCGGGACCGGCGCGCGCGCATGACGCAGCACGCCGATCGCGTCGGTTGCGGCTTTCGCCTCCCGTAAACGCTCACCGTCCGGATGGCCGAGCCGTGCCGCGAGATCGGCGCGGCCCACCTGCCGCGCGACGCGCACGAGGCGGCGGCGAATGGCGCCGATCACGCCGCGCGCCGACCGCCCGTCGCCGAGCCGGTCGGGCAGGTAGCGCTCGACGGCCTGGCGCACGGTCATGCCCGCGTACCACGCACGCAGGGCAGCCAGTTCGTCGGCATCGGGAAAGCCTGCGGGCGCAGGCGCGGAATCGGGGGAAAGCGGTGACGTGAGGCGCGGTTTCATGGGCGCCAGTTTGACAGAAGCGTGCGCGGCCGGATACGTCGCGCGCGCCATCCCGGACGGGACACTGCGCCAGCGCGCCCCGGCCCCTCCCGGCATCGCGCCAGCGCATCGGATCGGTCGAACCGACCTCAGCCCTTGACGACGGGCGTGCGTCGCACTTCCGACAGGTAGATCAGGATCAGCGACACCCACACGATCCCGTACAGGAACATGAAGCACGTCGTGCGCACGCGCAGCAGGTCGAGCAGCATGCCGAACAGGATCGGCAGCAGGAAGCCGCCGAGCCCGCCCGCGAGCCCGACGATGCCCGTGACGACGCCCATGTTGTCCGCGAAGTCGTCGGCGACGTACTTGAAGGTCGACGCCATCCCGAGCGCGAACACCGCGCCGAGCACGAAGGTCAGCGCGACGAAGCCGGCCGCCGGCATCGCGACGTTCAGCGTCGCGGTGCCGTCGATCGTGTGGATCACGAAGTCGGTCGCCGGATACGACAACAGGAACAGCGCGATCCACGCGACCCACAGCCCCCACCACGTGACCGCATGCGCGCCGAAGCGGTCGGACAGCGCGCCGCCGAGCGCGCGCAGCACGGAGCCCGGCAGCGAGAAGCCGGCCGCGAACGCGGACGCCATCACGAGCGACATCCCGTATTCGCTCTTCAGGTACTGCGGGATCCATAGCGACAGCGCGGTGAAACCGCCGAACGTGATCGAGTAGTACTGGCAGAGCCGCCATACGCGCGGGTCGCGCAGCACCTTGAACGAATCGAGCATCGACCCGCCGCGCTTGCCCGCCCCCGGATCGGGCGCCGACGCGAACCAGAAGATCAGCGCGGTGACGAGCAGCGCGACCGCATAGATGCGCGGCACGACGCGCCAGCCGTACGCGTCGAGCAGCAGCGGCGTGACGAACAGGTTGACGGCCGCGCCGCATGTGCCCGCGCCGAACACGCCCATCGCGAGCCCGCGCCGCTGCGGCGGGAAAAAGCGCGCGACATACGGCGTGCCGACCGCGAACGACGCACCGACGCAGCCGAGAAACAGCCCGATCAGCAGGAACTGCCACAGCTGCGTCGCGTAGCTGACCACATAGACAGGCACCGCGCACACGACCAGCAGCACCGTCATCACGATGCGGCCGCCGAAGCGATCGGTCCACGTGCCGAGCGGCAAGCGCATCAGCGCGCCGGTCAGCACCGGCGTCGACGTGAGCAGCCCGAACTCCGTGCTGTTCAGTCCGAGATCGGTGCGCAACTGCACGCCGAGCACGCCGAACATCATCCACACGACGAAACACACCATGAACGCGAGCGTGCTCGCGGCCAGCACCGACCACGCACGCAGCGGCACGGCCGGCGCGTTCACGACCGGCCCCGCATTACCTTGTTGAGTTGCCATATGCAAAACCCCGTTTCATTGGACCAGCGGCCCGTTCGCACCGTCGAATTCGATGCCTTCGACGCATGCGCCGCCCGCGAGAATCGCCACGTACTGCCGCATCGCCTGCCGCCGCACGCGCGCCGCCAGGTATGCGGCAATCTGGTCGGCGGCCGCTTCGAACGGCACCGCGTCGCCCGGCACGCGGCGCTCGATGCGCACGATGTGGAAGCCGAAGCGCGTGTTGACGAGTGTCGGCAGCACGCCGATGCCGTCGGTGTCGAACAGCGCAGCCTCGAATTCCGGCACCGTGTCGCCGCGCAGCAGTTGCCCGAGGCGGCCGCCCATTTCCGCCGACGGGCAATTCGACGACGCGCGCGCGACCGCTTCGAACGTATCGGGCGCGGCCACCACGTCGGCGAGCGTCTGTTCCGCGCGCTGCCGCAGCGGCGCGAGCGGCATGCGATCCGTCATCGCGAACAGCACGTGGCTCGCATGGACGACGTCGTTGCGCCGAAAGCGCGCCGGATGCCGCGCGTAATAGCGTTCGCACGCCGCGCGATCGGGATCGGGCACGTGCGTGAGCTCGCGTTCGAGCAATGCGTCGACGGCCGCATCGTCGAGCGGCGCACGTTCGTCGAGCAGCGCGAGCGCCACCGCGCGCTGCCGCAGCAGTTCGCGTACCGCAAGCGCACGCCTTGCCGCATCGAGCGGATCGCGCGCGGCGCCGTGGTGCTCGGCTTCGGCCGCGATCGCCGCGGCGTCGATCCCGACGCCGTTGATCGTCAGCGGCGCCGTTGCGACTTCGGAGAGAACGTCGTTCATGCGGCCTCCTCAGCGTTTGCGCACGAGCTGGTAAGGACGGATCAGGTACGCGACCGACGCGATCCCGCTCCAGACGTGCACCATCCGTGTGAACGGCGACACGAGGAAGATCGTGAAGCCGAGCAGGATGTGCAGCCGATACGTGAGCGGCACGCCGACGAGCAGGCTCGCGATGTCCGGGCGGAACGTGACGACGCCCTTCACGTAGTCGGTCAGCTGTTCGAACATCACGCCGTCCATGTGGCGCGTCGACAGCACGACCGTGCCGAGACCGAGCGCGAGCTGCACCCACAGCATCAGCACGATCACGATGTCGGACGCGCGGCTGTTCCCGCGGACGCGCGGGTCGCCGAGGCGGCGCCCGATCAGGATCGTCAGCCCGATGATCGCCGCGACGCCGGCCGCGCCGCCCGCCACCATCGCGACCAACTGGTGCCCGGACGCCGACAGGAACGGCGACACGAGCCAGTGCGGCGCGAGGAAGCCGCCGAAGTGCCCGAGCACGACGACCAGCACGCCCCAGTGGAACAGGTTGCTGCCGAGCCGCAGCATGCCGTGGCGCAGCAGCTGCGACGAATCGCTTTTCCACGTGTACTGCTCGCGGTCGAAGCGGATCAGGCTGCCGACCAGCAGTACGGCGAGGCAGATGTACGGGTAGATCCCGAACAGGAACTGATGCAGGTAAGCGTTCATGTCTTTCCTCAGTTGGGCCCGCGCTTACGCGCCGCGGGCCGGCCGCTTGTCATGGAAGCGCACCGTCTGCTCCGCGCGCGCCGGTGTTGCCGCGCCGACGAAGCGCACGGCCTCGTCCGCATACGACGCGTCGAGCGCGCGGTAGTCGTCGGCGCTCGGCCGCTCGGCGGCCACGTCGTCGTCGGCCGCCTCCGGCGCGTCGGCGGGTGCGAGGCCGGCCATCGGCAGCAACGCCCCGACGACGAAGCTGTAGTGGCTGCCGCGCTGCGAAAGCTGCCCGGCCAGCGCACGCAGGATCTCGCCGGTTTCGGCGAGCAGCTTGCAGGCATCGGGCGCCGGCAGCCGCGACAGGTATTCGAGAAACACGGGCAGGTAGTCGGGCAGTTCGCCCGGGTTCAGGAACAGCCCGTGCCGCTCGTACATCTGCAGCAGGTCGACCATCGCCTGCCCGCGGTCGCGCGATTCGCCGTGCACGTGCTCGAACAGGTACAGCGACGTCGCGCGGCCGCGATCGAACAGCCCGACGTAGTTCTCCTGCAGCGTCAGCAGATCGCGCTCGCGCACGTACGCAAAAAACCGGTCGAGGCCCGCGCGCACCGCTTTTGGCAAACGCGAGCGCTCGCGCAGGTGCGTGTCGATCGAATCGAGCGCGACGACCAGCGATTCGTCGGGATAGTCGAGCAGCGCGGCGAGCGCCGCATAGGTCGGATCGGATGCGGTGCTCGTCATCGGGAAGCCTCGTGAATCGGAATCGTCTTGTTGCCCTTCCTCGGGCCGAACAGGCTCGCGCCGGAACGGCCGTCCGAGCAGCCGTTGCCGAACGAGAAGCCGCACGACGCGCGCAGGTCGTACGCGTTCTCCGCGTATTCGCGGTGCGTGGTCGGGATCACGAAGCGATCCTCGTGGTTCGCGATCGCAAGATAGCGGTACATCTCCTCGACCTGCGCGAGCGACAGCCCGACCTGGTCGAGCACGCCGCGTGCGTCGACGCCGTCCACGTGGCGCGCGCGCATGAACGCGCGCATCGCGAGCAGCCGTTCGAGCGCCAGCTTCACGGGCGCCTCGTCGCCGGCCGTCAGCAGGTTCGCGAGATAACGCAGCGGAATGCGCAGCGATTCGACGTCCGGCAGGTAACCGTTCATGCCGAGATCGCCGCTGTTGGCCGCCGCGTTGATCGGCGACAGCGGCGGCACGTACCACACCATCGGCAGCGTCCGGTATTCCGGATGCAGCGGGAACGCGATCTTCCAGTCGATCGCCATCTTGTAGGTCGGCGAACGCCGCGCGGCCTCGATCCACGCGGCCGGCACGCCGTCGCGCTCGGCCTGCGCGATCACGGCCGGATCGTCCGGGTCGAGGAACAGCGACAGTTGCGCCTCGTACAGGTCCTTCTCGTTCTCCGCGCCGGCCGCGTCGCCGATCCGGTCCGCGTCGTACAGCAGCACGCCGAGATAGCGGATGCGGCCCACGCAGGTTTCCGAGCACACCGTCGGCTGGCCGGCCTCGATACGCGGATAGCAGAAGATGCACTTCTCCGCCTTGCCGCTCTGCCAGTTGTAGTAGATCTTCTTGTACGGGCAGCCCGACACGCACATGCGCCAGCCGCGGCACTTGTCCTGGTCGATCAGCACGATGCCGTCTTCCTCGCGCTTGTAGATCGAGCCCGACGGGCACGACGCGACGCACGCCGGGTTCAGGCAGTGCTCGCACAGGCGCGGCAGGTACATCATGAAGGTGTGCTCGAACTGCCCGTAGATGTCCTTCTGCACGTTCTCGAAGTTGGTGTCCTTCGCGCGCTTTTCGAACTCGCCGCCGAGGATTTCCTCCCAGTTGGGGCCCCACTCGATCTTCTCGAGCCGCTGGCCGCTGATCACGGAACGCGGCCGGGCAACCGGCATCGCGCGCGTGTTGCCGGCTTCCTGCAGATGCGCGTAGTCGAACGTGAACGGCTCGTAGTAGTCGTCGATCTCGGGCAGATGCGGGTTCGCGAAGATCTGCGCGAGCAGCCGCCACTTGCTGCCCAGACGCGGCTCGATCTTGCCGTCGGCACGCCGCTGCCAGCCGCCGCGCCAGCGGTCCTGGTTCTCCCAGTCCTTCGGATAGCCGATGCCCGGCTTCGTCTCGACGTTGTTGAACCACGCGTACTCCATCCCTTCGCGGCTCGTCCATACGTTCTTGCAGGTCACCGAGCAGGTATGGCACCCGATGCACTTGTCGAGGTTCAGCACCATCGCGATCTGTGCGCGTATTTTCATGACGTTTCTCCGGCCCGTACTGCGTGCGTGGTGGGATCGACCGCGGTCTCTTCGCCATCGAGCCAGTCGATCTTGCTCATCTTGCGCACGATCAGGAACTCATCGCGATTCGAGCCGACCGTGCCGTAGTAGTTGAAGCCGTACGCGAGTTGCGCGTAGCCGCCGATCATGTGCGTCGGCTTCAACGCGATGCGCGTGACCGAGTTGTGGATGCCGCCGCGCGTGCCGGTGATCTCCGAGCCCGGCGCGTTCACGATCTTCTCCTGCGCGTGATACATCATCACCATCCCGGACGGAATCCGCTGGCTGACGACGGCCCGCGCGCACAACGCGCCGTTCGAGTTGTAGCACTCGATCCAGTCGTTATCGACCACGCCGATCGCTTTCGCGTCGTCCTCCGATATCCACACGATCGGGCCGCCGCGCGACAGCGTCAGCATCAACAGGTTATCGGTGTACGTGCTGTGAATGCCCCACTTCTGGTGCGGCGTCAGGAAATTCAGTACACGCTCGGGGTTGCCGTTCGAGCGCTTGCCGACCATGTGTTCGTAGCTGCCCGTATCGATCGGCGGCTTGTACGCACACAGCGATTCGCCGAACGCGCGCATCCACGCGTGATCCTGATAGAGCTGCTGGCGGCCGGTCATCGTGCGCCACGGCACGAGTTCGTGCACGTTCACGTAGCCGGCGTTGTACGACACATGCTCCGATTCGATCCCGCTCCACGTCGGCGACGAGATGATCTTGCGCGGCTGCGCCTGAATGTCGCGAAAGCGGATCTTCTCGTCCGCGCGCGCGGCGGCCAGGTGCGTGTGATCGATGCCGGTGATGCCGGACAGCGCACGCCATGCCTTCACCGCCACTTCGCCGTTGGTCTCGGGCGCGAGCGCGAGGATCACCTCGGCCGCATCGAGCGCCGTGTCGATGCGCGGACGCCCTTGCGCGGCGCCGTCGGCGACCGTGTAGTTGAGCTCGCCGAGCAGCTTCACTTCGTCCTGCGTGTTCCAGCCGATGCCCTTGCCGCCGTTGCCGAGCATGTCCATCAACGGCCCGAGCGACGTGAAGCGTGCATACGTATTCGGATAGTCGCGCTCGACGACGGTCACGTTCGGCATCGTGCGGCCCGGCACCGGTTCGCATTCGCCGCGCTTCCAGTCCTGCACGTCGAACGGCTGCGCGAGTTCGCCCGGCGTATCGTGCGCGATCGGCGCGAGCACGACGTCGCGCTCGACGCCCAGATGCCCGTCGCACAGGTCGGAGAAGCGCTTCGCGATCCCCTTGAAGATCTCCCAGTCGCTCTTCGATTCCCATGCGGGATCGACCGCCGCCGACAGCGGATGGATGAACGGGTGCATGTCGGACGTGTTCATGTCGTCCTTCTCGTACCAGGTCGCGGTCGGGAACACGACGTCCGAGTACATGCAGGTCGTCGACATCCGGAAGTCGAGCGTCACGAGCAGGTCGAGCTTGCCGCGCGGCGCTTCGTCGTGCCAAGTCACTTCCTCGGGGCGCCGGCCGCCGGTCGCACCGAGATCCTCGCCCTGCACGCCGTGGGTCGTGCCGAGCAGGTGCTTCAGGAAATACTCGTGACCCTTGCCCGACGAGCCGAGCAGGTTCGAGCGCCACACGAACAGGTTGCGCGGGAAATTGGCGGGCGCGTCGGGATCCTCGCTCGCCAGCTTCAGCGTGCCGGCCTTCAATTGCTGTGCGACGTCCGCGCCGGCGTGTGCGGGATCGGCAAGCGCCGCGCCGACCTTCAGCGGGTTCGTCGCGAGCTGCGGCGCGGACGGCAGCCAGCCCATCCGCTCCGCGCGCACGTTGTAGTCGATCGGCGCGCCGTGGAATTGCGACTTGTCCGCGAGCGGCGACAGCAGCGTGGCCGGGTCCATCGGGTCGTAGCGCCACTGGTCGGTATGCGCGTAGAAGAACGACGTCGCATTCATCTGGCGCGGCGGGCGGCTCCAGTCGAGCGCGCCCGACAGCGCGGTCCAGCCCGTCTGCGGCCGCAGCTTTTCCTGGCCCACGTAGTGCGACCAGCCGCCGCCCGGCTTGCCGATGCAGCCGCACATGATCAGCATGTTCATGATCGCGCGGTACGACATGTCCATGTGGAACCAGTGGTTGATCCCCGCGCCGATGATCACCATCGACTTGCCCTGCGTCTTGTGCGCGTTCTCCGCGAACTGCCGCGCGACCGAGATCACGTCCGCGCGCTTCACGCCGGTGATCGCTTCCTGCCAGGCCGGCGTGTACGGCAGGTCGTCGTCGTAGCTCGCAGCCACGTCGCGGCCGCCGAGCCCCTGGTCGAGCCCGTAGTTCGCGACGAACAGGTCGTAGACGGTCGCGACCAGCATCTCGCCGTTGCGTGTCGCGATGCGCCGCACGCCGATCCGGCGCGACAGCGCGGACGCGTGCTGCGTCGCGTTGAAGTGCGCGTGCGGCTGGTTGCCGAAATACGGGAACAGCACGTCGACCACGTCGTCGTGCGCGGCCGTGCACGACAGCCGCGGCGACAGCGCCGCGCCCTTCGACGTCTCGCCGCGCAGGTTCCACTTGCCCTTGTCGGCGTCGTCCTGCTGGCCCCAGCGGAAGCCGACCGAGCCAACCGGCACGACGAATTCGCCGTTCGCGTCGTCGATCATCACGGTCTTCCACTCCGGATGCGTGGCTTCGTCGAGGGCGTCGTCGAAGTCGGATGCGCGCACGAGGCGCTCCGGCACGTAGCCGCCGCCGTGCGGCACGAGGCGCACGAGGCACGGCATGTCGGTGTAGCGCTTGCAGTAGTCGGCGAAGTAGTCGCTCTTTCCTGCCAGATGAAATTCTTTCAGGATCACATGCCCCATCGCGAGCGCCAGCGCCGCATCGGTGCCCTGCTTCGGGTGCAGCCACAGGTCGCCGAACTTCGCGCCTTCCGAGTAATCGGGGAACACCGACACGATCTTGGTGCCGCGATAGCGCGCCTCGACGAGGAAATGCGCGTCGGGCGTGCGCGTCTGCGGGACATTGGAGCCCCACATCATGATGAACGTCGAGTTGTACCAGTCGGCCGATTCCGGCACGTCGGTCTGCTCGCCCCAGGTCTGCGGCGACGCGGGCGGCAGGTCGCAGTACCAGTCGTAGAAGCTCAGGCACACGCCGCCGATCAGCGACAGGTAGCGCGAGCCGGCCGCGTACGACACCATCGACATCGCCGGGATCGGCGAGAAGCCGACCACGCGATCGGGGCCGTGCCGCTCGACCGTGTGCACGTTTGCGGCCGCAACGATCTCGTTGACCTCGCTCCAGCTGGAACGCACGAAGCCGCCGAGCCCGCGCCGGCGCTGGTACGAGCGGCGTGCATCGTCGTCCTCGACGATCGATCGCCATGCTTCGACGGGGCCGAGCGTGCGGCGGCGTTCGCGCCACAGCTTCACGAGCGCGCTGCGCACCATCGGATGCTTGAGACGGTTCGCGCTGTACAGATACCACGAGTACGACGCGCCGCGCGAGCAGCCGCGCGGCTCATGGTTCGGCATGTCGGGACGCGTGCGCGGGTAGTCGGTCTGCTGGGTTTCCCAGGTGACGATCCCGCCTTTCACATAGACCTTCCACGAGCACGAACCCGTGCAGTTCACGCCGTGGGTCGAGCGGACGATCTTGTCGTGTTGCCAGCGCATCCGGTAACCGTCTTCCCATTTGCGGTCTTCGTCGGTGACGGCGCCATGGCCGTCGGAAAAGCGTGGCCTCGTGGTGGAGAAATAACGCAATCTATCCAGGAAATGGCTCATGGGGATCTCGTTTTTCCGGTCTTTCGGCAGACCCTGATTGTTTAAGGACGTGAAATACCGGTTGCAAAGGACGACCGAATGTCGATCGTTTCGCCCTGCTCACCGTGTCGAACCCATTGTCAGACGGATGGACATATCACGACTTGATACAAATCACGAAATCATTCACCCACCCGCAACAACGAAACCCACCGGGGATCGGATCGAGCCGCAGCAGCCTGCTATGCTGCGCACTGCATTCCCGCACCACCCGCCCGGCGCTTCAATGCACCGACGCACGCGGGATTCGCATTGATTTGCACGGGACGATTCGACCCAATCGATTGGAATTCGCCCGCCGTCGCCCGTCGTTTTTCTGGGACGGTGCGGGTCGTTCCGTGCATTTCCGGCCGTCGCACGATAAAACCACGACCTACAAGAAAGAACTGCAATTCCATGACACCCCGACTTCTCGCCGCGCTCATCGTCGCGACCTTGAATTGCGCCGCGCTGCCGGCCGCCCACGCCCGCACCTATGTCCCGCCGACGGCGTCGCTCGGCAAAGGGGCTTACGTTCACCAGTTCGTGCTGCGCGATCCAGCCACGCATCAGCCGCTGCCGAATGCGCGCTATCGGCTGTTCCTGCCGGGCCAGGTGATCGCGGGGCTGCCCGCCAAGCCGGATCAGCACGACAGCGTGATTTTCGGCACGACGGATGTGGCCGGGCGCACGGCCAAGGTCCGCCTGCCGACACGCCATCCTCAGAAGCAGTGGGTGTTCAACGCGGTCGTCGGCGACGGCGAGCTGGGCGAATCGTTCCGGCTGGTCGACCCGGGCGGCAAGGCGATGCTCGGCCACGTCCCGTACATACTGGACGTCGACAGTGAATATCTGGCGTGCGGGTATTCGGATGCGAACGGCTACACCTACTACGCGCAGTCGCGCACGCCGAGGAACGTCGATCTTTACGTCGGCACGCTGGCCGGCTCGGCCGATATCGACTGGTGCGCGGGCCCGGGCCTGGCCATCGCGAACAGCGCGAACACCCCCGGCGCACCGGACCTGTATACGCAGTACCTCGGCACCCTGGTCGCCAACGGCGAGCGGATCAGCAATGGCTTGCGGCGGCAGATCGTCGCGAAGCTGCTGTCGCTCGCGATCGCCGAACGCGACGCGAGCCGCGTGACCGCCGTGCTCGACCTGGACAGGATTCCCGACGACCGCCTGAACGACATCGGCTATCGGCTCGCCGATGCGGGCGTCGCGGTCGAGCGCGGGCTCGCGATGATCGACGCGCATCTCGCGCAAGCGCCGAACGATGCGTATGCGCTCGACAGCAAGGGCTGGGCGCTGTATCGCCTCGGCCGCCACGACGACGCGCTCGTGTGGTTCGACCGCTCGATCGCGATCTTCGCGAAGGACGACGACAGCGACGCACGCGAAGCCCGTGCGACCGGGTTGGCGCACAAGGGCGAAGTGCTGTGGAAGCTGGGACGCCAGGATGAAGCGCGCGATGCGTTCGCGCAGGCAGGGAAGCTTCAGCCGAACAACACCGCGCTGGCGGAAACGTTGAAGCGGCTGATGATTCAGATCGTGCAGGACGGCGTGCAGGCGCCGGCGACGACGAGCGACTAGGCGACATCGCCGGCGAGGCAACGGCTACCGCGGGCCGTCGTCAAACCATGGCCGGACGTGCGCCGCCCCTTCGCCCGTGGCGGTCACTCCTCGCCTTTCGGCCCCGGGTTCAGCATCACGACGAAGCCCGCCACGCCGACGATCAACGCGATGGCGCCGCCGCGCAGCGCCGACGTGGCATCGAACAGCAGGCCCGTCACGACGGCCATCATCCCGGCGAGCGACACGAACACGGCGATCGCCGCGACGACGATGCGGTACTGGCGACGTATCATCGCGCGCGCCGCGTCATGCCGCGGCCGCGGCGGCCGGCTCGCCGGCGTCGTCGCCGCGAATCAGCAGCACCGGGCACTTCGAGCCGCGCACGAAACGCTCGGCGACGCTGCCGAGCAGCACGCGCCGGATGCCGCGCCGCCCGTGCGTGCCGACCACTGCGAGGTCGATCCCGTGCTCCTTCACGTAGCGTTGCAGGCGTTCCGCGATGTCCTCGCCGATGCTCTCGGTCTCGACGAGTTCGCCTTCGCCCTTCGCGCCGGCCAACGCGATGATCTGTTCGGCTTCGCGCAGCACCTTGCGCCCGTCGTCGCGGATTTCCTCGACGAGCGCGTGCGGATCGACACGGCCCGCGTACGTGAACAGCACCGACTTGTCGACCACATACACGACGCTGACGTGCGCATCGCCCGCCAGCGCCACCTTCACGGCTTCGGCAAGCGCCTGTTTCGACGAAGCGCTGCCGTCGACGGCCACCATGATTTTCTCGTACATGCGAACCTCGCTGGGGTGAGCTGCCGCGCACCCTGTCGCGCGCGGCCATGTCACCATCATCGGCCGACGGCAGGTTCGGATGTTGACGGCGGTCAAGCCGCGGCGGCGATCACGCATGCGACAAAACGGCACGACGGGAAGCGGGAAGCCTGCGTTCTCGGCCAACCGAAACCGGACCGGCAACGCATGAGCCGACGGGCTTTCGAGCGGCCATCGCGCCGAAGGCGCTATCATCGACGATGCGACTTTCGTCCGGCCCTTTTTTGCCGGCCCCACTTTCGACTCGCTCAACCGACATGACAACGACTACCGAACGCGTGGACGGCGCCGCCCAGCATCTCGTCGCCGCCCGCCATGCCGGCTCGCCCGGCCCGCTGTTGCCCGATGCACTGCGCCCCGACGACATCGACACCGCGCTCGCGATCCAGCAGCGCGTCGCCGACCTGCTCGGCGAACCCGTCGGCGGCTGGAAATGCGCACTGCCGCCGCCCGATCGCGTGATCCTCGCGCCGATCTTCGCGTCGACGATCCGCGAAGCCGATGCGCCGTACCGCGTCGTCGGCGGGCCGATCGTGCGGATCGAACCGGAAATCGCGTTCGTGCTCGATCGCGATCTGCCCGAGCGCGAGCAGCCGTACGACGAAAGCGACGTGCGCGCCGCGATCCGCGAAGTGCGCATCGTGCTCGAAGTGCTCGGCTGCCGCTATGCGGAGCCGGCGCGCGCGTCGAAGTTCGAGCTGCTGGCCGACGGGCAATTCAACCAGGGGCTGTGCGTCGGCCCGGTCGTGCCCGACGGGCTGAACGTGCCGCTCGCGACGCTGGCGCTGTCGTTCGACGGCGCGCTGAACCGCACGATCGACGGCCGCCATCCGGACGGCGATCCGCTCAAGCCGCTGGTGTGGCTCGTCAATTTCCTCGCGTCGCGCGGCGACGCGGTGCGCGCCGGCCAGATCGTGACGACGGGTTCGTACGCGGGTGCGATCGAGGTGCCGCTCGGCGATGCGCTGACGGTTCGCTTCGGCGAGCTCGGCAGCCTGTCGGTGACGTTGACGGCGTGACGGGTCACGTCTCTTTCACGCCCAACCCGCCATGTCGCTGACACCGCTTCCCGCCCTGCTCGACGCCACCCTGCGCACCGTCGCGCGCCGTTACCGGCTGCCGCCGCTCGAACGCGCGTCGTCGCTGACCGACGCGACGAACCCGGCCACCGCGCTGGCGATCGTGATCGAGGAAGCGCGCAGGGTGCGGGCGGATGGCCACGCGCCCGGCGCGGACTTGCGGCAGCGCTTCATCGATGCGCTCGCGCGGATGATCCGCGACGCGATGGACACGTCATCCGGCGATCCGTCGTTTCAGGCGTCGGTGCTGCGTCACGATGCGCCGAACGTACGCGAATACGCGTCGTTGTCCGCGCACGCCGAGCAGGACCGGCGCGCGCTCCACTCCGCCGTCAATGCGATCGCGCATCCGGCCAAGCTCGAACGCAGCGCGCAGGCCTGGCAACGCGACGGCCTCGCGCGCCTGCATGCGGCCGCGACCGCGGCATCGTGGGCCGAACTGCATGCCGCGCTCGCGCAACTGCTCGCGCTGCCCGAGATGGCGACCGACGCGGCGTTCGAGCAGGACATCGTGAAGCTCAAGGACGGCCCCGCGCTCGAACGCATGCTGCGGCTCGACGCGCTGGCCGCGGACGAGGACGTCCGTCGATATCGCGCGCTGTGGGTCCGCCAGGGTCCGCTCGTCGGCAGCACGGTCGCCGTCGCGCAGGGCGCCGCGTCCCAGCAGCGCGGCGCCGCCGTCGAAGCACTGGCGGCGCAGGCGCTCGACGCACTGGCGCGCCGGCTCGACGCGGTGGACGCGCAGCGCACCTACCGCGTGGTCACGTCGATGCGCGTGCCTTCGTCGATCCCGGGCCGGCACGACCGCGCGAAAACCGAATGGGACGCGATCCTGCTCGAACGCGCGCGCGGCAGCGACCCGGCGTCCGCGTGGAACGTGCGCTTCCTCGTCGAAGCGAAGGCCTCCGCGGATGCCGCGACGACCGACCTGCCGCGGCTGCTGCGCGGCCTGACCCTGCTCGCGCAGGCAGCGCCCGACACGGTCTATGCATTCGAGACGCATCAGGGCACGGTGCACGTGCACGGCGCATCGCTGCACGCGTTGACGACCGACGAAACGACGCTGCCACGCGAAGTGCTGTATTGCTGCGACGCGTCCGCGGACACGACGCCGCGTCTGCTGGGCGCCGCGAGCCGGATGCAGTTGCTGTCCGCGCAGGCGAGCCTCGAATACGCGAGCGCGCTCGCGCAGCAGCCGGATGCCGATCCGGACGGCCTCGGCGTCATCTGGCACGCGCTGCTGACCCTGCCGCAATGGCAGGCCGTGCTGCATCAGTACCCGTCGTTGCGGCAGGTCCGCGAACTGATGGTGGCGATCGACGACTTGCGCGCCGCGATCGAAGACATCGACGAAGGCGGCATCGCCAGCAGCGTGTGCGCGTGATGCGCGAGCAGGGCCGCCGCTCGACGGGCGTGTGCGCGCCGTGAGGTACGATACGCGCCAGGGCAAAGCGCCCCCCTGAGAGACCCGGCCGTCGCGGCCCCCTAACCAGCACAAGAAAAAATGCGAAGAAACCCGACGCTGCACCGCAACCTGTTCGCCGCGCTGGCGGCCAGCCTGCTCTGGATGCCGGCCGCCCACGCCAGCGGCGACGACGGCTGCTACGTACCGAACACGCTCCGGCAGACTTCCTACTCGTGCGGCAACATACCGATGCTGACGCCCGCCAACGACACGCGCATCAACGCGATGCTGATGATGGTCGACAGCGCCAAGGTCGCGCAGGTGTTTCCGGACCCGAGGACCATCCCCGCGAAAGAGCGGATCAACCAGATCGTCGTGCCGTTCCCGATGGATTTCTCCGGCTGGATCTACATCGGCCAGAAGGAGCCCGACAAGGCCGGCGGCGCAGCGGATGCCGATGGGTCGTCGAGCCGATACGCCGACGGCGAAGGCAGCATCTGCCGCAGCATGAGCGCGGGCGCGGCAGCGTTCGACGACGCGTTGGGCGGCGCAGGCGGCCTGCCCGCGGACGAAGCCGCCCGCCTGCGCGCGGCACGCGCCGACATCGCGCAGAATACCTGCACCGCGGGCGGCGCGGGCGCCGCGTGGACGAAGCCGCCGGTCAAGTCGCCGCTCGGCCAGCAGTTCGCCGCGTACCTCGACGGCACGAACGCGTTCTACCGCGCCGACTTCCTCACCGCGACGCGGGCCTTCGCGAACGCATCGCACAGCGCGGACCCGTGGCTGAAGGAAACCGGCCTCTACATGGCCGGCCGCGCGCAGCTGAACGCCGCGCAGGCCAACGTATTCGACAACGACGGCCCGACGCCGTCGCGCGCACGCGTGACGAAGGTCTCGCTCGACGCGGCGAACACGGTATTCCGGACCTACCTGAAGGTGTATCCGAAGGGGCGCTATGCGGTTTCCGCGACCGGGCTGCTGCGGCGTGTCGCGTGGCTCGGCGGGAACGTCACGCAGCAGGCCGACCTGTACGGCCACGCGCTCGCGCGCTGGTCGCCGGCCACGTCGAACGTGCCGCTGATGCAGTTGGCGAACGAACTCGACAGCAAGCTGCTGTTCGGATCGGAATTCGACGTGAGCCAGATCCAGTCGCCGACCGTGCTCGCCACCGTCGACCTGCTGCGCATGCGCGCGTCCGACAGCAGCGACGCGAGCCGCAAGCCGATGACGCTGGACGAGCTGCAGGCGCAGAAGCCGCGCTTCGCGAACGCGCCCGCGCTCTACGACTACCTGCTCGCGACCTGGTACGTCCAGATCGGGCACAAGCCGGATGCCGCCCTCGAGTTGCTGCCGCAAGCGCCCGCCGCGCCGCTCGACTACTTCGGCCTGAGCCAGCAGGCGCTGCGCGGGTTCGCGCTGGAAGACAGCGGCCAGAACGACAAGGCCCGCCAGCTGTGGCGCGACCTGATCCCGCTCGCGAAATTCCGCTTCCAGCGCGAAATGCTGGAACTCGCGCTCGCGATCAACCTGGAGCAGGCCGGGCTCGTCAACGACGCGTTTGCCGACGATTCGCTCGTGCAGAACGCGGCGATCCGCGCGGTGCTGCTGCAGCGCGCGGCCAATGCCGACCTGCTGCGCGCGCAGGCGCAAAACCAGGCGACCGGCGGCGCGCTGCGCGACACCGCGCTGTACACGCTGCTGTACAAGGAGCTCACGCGTTCGCACTACGCGGACTTCCTCGCCGATACCGCGCTGGTGTCCGGCACGCCCGCCGATCCGTTGAAGCCGTTCATCGCAGCCGGCGCGAAAAACGAAGACGGCTACACGTGCCTGTCGGCGCGCGACATCGCCGCGACGCTGCAGCAGAATCCCGCCGACCCGAAAGGGCTGAACTGCCTCGCGGATTTCGTGCGCCTGCATCCGCCCGCGGCCGGCATCGAAAGCGATCCGGTGCCGCCGTGGATCCGCAATGCGTCGAGCACGGCCGCCACGCGCGTGCCGCCGACGCTCGGTGCGGCGCCGTCGCAGTTCGCGGGCAAGCCGTACGAGCGGATGTCGAGCTACGTGGCGGTGATGGCCGATACGCAGGCGAACCCGAACGATCGCGCGTACGCGTTCTACCGCGCGATCAAGTGCTATGCGCCGGCCGGCGCGAACGAATGCGGCGGCAAGGAAGTGTCGAAGAGCACGCGCAAGCGCTGGTTCGACACGCTGAAGACCGCCTATCCGGGCAGCCCGTGGGCGCAGAAGCTCCGCTACTACTGGTAAGCGGCGCATGAAGCGCATCGCGGGCATCGCGCTGCTGCTGGCCGCGCGCGTCGCGCTGGCCGGCACCGTCGACGCCGCGCGGTACGACGCGTTCTGGCTGTGGGCGGGCGTGAAGCCGCAGGCGATCGTGCACGGCGCGCGCGCCGTCTATGTGCTGCAAGGGCAGATCGAAGCGTCGCCGCGGGACGAGTCGCAGGTGCGCGTGATCGCGCAGGGCGTCGCGCTGCCGCCCGCGCCCGACGCGCGCGTGTGGCTCGTCTATCGTGCGCATACGCTGCGCTGGACGCCGCGCGTCACGCAGATCATGCTCGCGCAGCTCGCGCGCTGGCGTGCGTCGGGCCGCACGATCGCCGGCATCCAGATCGACTTCGATGCGGGCACGCGCCACCTCGAGGATTACCTCGCGTTCCTGCGCACGCTGCGCGACACCCTGCCCGCCGATTGCCGGCTGAGCATCACGGGGCTGCTCGACTGGAGCAGCCGCATCGATACCGACCAGGTCAACCAGCTCAAGGGCATCGTCGACGAGGTGGTCGTGCAGACGTACCAGGGCAGCCGCACGATTCCCGACTACGCGGCCTACCTGCCGCGCGTCGCGCGGCTGCAGCTGCCGTTTCGCATCGGCGTGATCCAGGGCGGCGAATGGGACGCGCCGCCGTACCTCGCAACGAATCCGTGGTTCCGCGGTTACGTCGTGTTCCTGCGCAACGGCTAGCGGCCGCACACGCGACGGCGTCGATCCCGCCCGCGTAGCGGATTCAGTCGGCGCGCGGCGAACGCGCGTCCACGTACACCCATGCGGCGACACCCGATTCGAGCACGACGCGCTCGCGCCGATACGCATCGACTTCGTAATCGTCCGCGTGCTGCAGTTCGTCGCGGGTGATCGCGAACACGGTGCCCGTGACGCGGTCGCCCGTCTGCCCCGTATAGGTCACCACCGGATGATGGGTCCTCCCGCTCGTCGCGACCACGTCCGGATCGTCGATCCGCAGCATCGTCATCGCATAGCCGGGCATCGCGTCCGCGTGACCGTCGAGCTTGCGGCCGAACGTGGCGAGCTGCACCTGATCGAGCTGCAGCGTGCCATACGAGAAAAGGTGCTCGGAGAAAGCCGGGGCGGAACGGGACATGGTAGAACTCGATGAAAGAATCGGTGCCGACGAAGCGTAACGCAGATCGCCGATGCGCTACGCGGCGCCCGCGATCGTGCTGCCGAGCCCGGCGAGCGCAATCGCGAGCAGCGCAAGCGCCGACGAGGCCGAGATCCAGCGCTGCTTCCGATGAATCGCCGGATGGTTGATCGCGGCCATGTAGCCGGCGAGGATCGTGAAATCGACCGCGATCCACAACGCGGCGAGGATCGCGAGGCTCACGCGCGAATCGGGCGTGATGCCGACGAACTGCGGAAAGAACGCGACGAAGAACAGCAGGTCCTTCGGATTCGCGATGCCGACGAGGAAGCCGCGCACGACGCCGGGCAAACCGCGCGGCTGCGGTATCGGTTCGCCTGCCGCCGCGCCATCGCCATGCCGTGCGCGGTTGGCGCGCCATTCGCCGAGCAGCGTCCGGATCGCGAGCACCGCGATGAACAGGCACCCCGCGACATGCAGGCCGGCAAGCAGGCGAGCGCTGACCATCACGACGCCGAACACCATCAGCATCGCGCCCGCGATCATCACGAGGCTCGCGGCATTCGCGCCCACCGCGGTCAGCACGCCCTGACGGAATCCGCGCCGCGCGACGGTGCCCGTCACGAGCATGACGACCGGGCCGGGCGTCGCGATGAGCAGCACGATCGCGGCCAGATAGGCGAACAGCAGCGGGTAATGGAGTGTCATGACAAAAAGTTGTTCGATGAGTCGAGAGGCGCGCCCGTCACGGTGGCATCATGGAGGCCCGATGGGTCGAAAAGCGCGGTTTCGGGCAGTATCACGCGCCCGGGCCGCCGACCGAAAACGGAAAATCCTGTCTGATGACATGAGTTTTATTCATACTCGAAACCCATGAAGGCCAAACCGCTTCCCCCCGTCTATGCGTTGCGCGCGTTCGAGAGCGCCGCCCGCACCGGCTCGTTCACGCTGGCCGCCGAGGAACTGAGCCTGACGCAAAGCGCGGTCAGCAAGCACGTGAAGACGCTGGAGGCCTACTTCGGCCGGAAGCTGTTCGTCCGGCGCGGGCCGAAAATGACCGTGACGGCGGAAGCCCACATCTTCGCGGCCGGCCTCAGGCGCGGCTTCCGGCAGGTCGAGGAAGCGTGCATGCTGTTCCGCACGCAACGCGACGTGCTGCGGCTCAAGGCGCCGTCCACGCTGACGATGCGCTGGCTGCTCGACGCGCTGGCGGCGTTTCGCGGCACGCGGCCGGCGTTCGAGGTGCAGATCGCGAGCGTGTGGATGGACGTCGATACCGTCGATTTCTTCAGCGAATCCTACGATTGCGCGATCCTGCTCGGCGCGGGCAGGTTCGGCGAGAGCACGCATTGCGTGAAGCTGTTCGACGAATGGCTGATTCCGGTGTGCTCGCGGGCCACCGCCACGGTCGCGCGCGCGAATCCCTCCGCGTGCGAGCTGATCCACCCGTCGCCCGACCGGCGCGACTGGCGCCGCTGGCTCAACGGCAGCGGTCACGATCTGGACCTGGACATCACGCGCGGGCAGGTGTTCGACATGCTCGAACAGGGCATCGCGGCGGCCATCGCCGGCCACGGCCTGTCGATCGGCGATCTCGCGCTGTGTGCGACGGCCATCGACGAGAAGCAGCTCGTGCTGCCGTTCAAGACGGCCGTCAGCACCGGCGATGCGTATTACCTCGTGTGGCCGGAAGATTCCGCCAAGGTCGCGCAGGTACGCGAACTGCACGCGTTCCTGGCCGGCCGGATGCCGCGTCTCGCGCATCCGGGCGTTCGTTTCGTCGGTCCGGGGTGAAGCAGATGGCGGGCGATCCGTCCTTTTCCACGCGCGTCCGGATCGCCCGCCTTCGATCGCGGCGCCGCCCGCCGCGGCGGGCCGGCGCCGCCGTCATTACGCCCGTACGAACGCGAGCAGGTCGGCGTTGAGCACGTCGGCGTTGACCGTCAGCATCCCGTGCGAATAACCCGGGTAGGTCTTCAGCGTGCCGTTCTTCAGCAGCTTGACCGACTTCAGCGCGGAATCCGCGATCGGCACGATCTGGTCGTCCTCGCCGTGCAGCACGAGCGTCGGGACGGAGATCGACTTCAGGTCTTCGGTCTGGTCCGTTTCCGAAAACGCCTTGATGCCGTCGTAATGCGCCTTCGCGCTGCCTTCCATCCCCTGCCGCCACCAGTTGCGGATCACGCCCTGGTGCACGGTCGCGCCTTCGCGGTTGAACCCGTAGAACGGGCCGCTCGGCACGTCGAGGAAGAACTGCGCGCGGTTGTCGGCGAGCGCTTTGCGAAAACCGTCGAACACGTCGAGCGGCAGGCCTTCGGGGTTCGAATCGGTTTTCAGCATCAGCGGCGGCACCGCGCTGACCAGCACCGCCTTCGCGACGCGGCCAGCCGGCTCGCCGTGCTTCGCGACGTAGCGCGCCACCTCGCCGCCGCCCGTCGAGTGACCGATATGCACCGCATTGCGCAGATCGAGCGCTTCGACGACCGCGAACGCGTCCGCCGCGTAATGATCCATGTCGTGGCCGTCCCAGACTTGCGCCGAGCGGCCATGGCCGCGGCGATCGTGCGCGATCACGCGATAGCCGTGCTGGACGAAGAACAGCAGCTGCGCATCCCAGTCGTCGCTGGACAGCGGCCAGCCGTGGTGGAACATGACGGGCTGCGCGTCTTTCGGACCCCAATCCTTGTAGAAAATCTCGACGTTGTCCTTCGTGGTGACGTATGGCATCGCGATGCTCCTGTGAGGTGGATGAACGTGGCGAACGGGCCGGTTGCCATTATCGGCCATTATTGTGAAACCACGATGCCATCGTGCAATGCAACGGCCGATCATCCACCGGCAGGAAACGAACGACACGGCGCGCGTCAGCCGTCAGCCGTCCGTCGACACCGTCACGGCTTCCCACGCGCGGATCTCGTCGTCCAGCGCCGCCAGCTTGTTGCGCACGAGCCGCAGCGCATCGCTCCCGAGCAGCAGATGCGCGGGCGGATGGTCGGCCGCGATCACGGCGAGCATCGCCCGTGCGGCCTTCGCCGGATCGCCCGGTTGTTTGCCGCTTTTTTCCTCGCGCGCGCGGCGGATCGGGTCGAACAGCGCGTCGTAGTCGGCAATCGAGCGCGGCGTGCGCGCCATCGAACGGCCGGCCCAGTCGGTGCGGAACGAACCCGGCGCGACGGCCGTCACCGCGATGCCGAACGGCGCCAGCTCCTTGCCGAGCGTCTCGGAAATGCCCTCCAGCGCGAACTTGCTGCCGCAGTAGTACGCGATGCCCGGCATCGTGATGTGGCCGCCCATCGACGTGATGTTCAGGATGCGGCCGCGCCGGCGTTCGCGCATGAACGGCACGACGGCCTTCATCATCGCGACCGCGCCGAACACGTTCACGTCGAACTGCCGGCGCAGCTCGTCGAGCGGCGCTTCCTCCAGGATCCCTTCGTGTCCGTAACCCGCATTGTTCACGAGCACGTCGACGGGCCCGACGTTCGCCTCGATGTCCGCGACGACGCCGTCGATGCGCGCGAAGTCGGTCACGTCGAGCACGCGCGCGACGGCCGCCTGCGTGGACAGCGCTTCGAAGTCGCGCGCCGCCTGCGCGCTGCGCACCGTGCCGACCACCGTGTGACCGGCGGCCAGCGCTTCCTGGGCCAGCGCACGGCCGAAACCGCTGCTGACGCCGGTAATGAGCATGATGTTGCCGGATGCCATCTGAGCTTCTCCCGAATGTCGATTGAAGCGTGCATACTAGTCTGACGAACCACGCCGAATAAGCCCGATTCCGCTGATTTTCTTGCACAAAACTATGAGCATCTCGCCCGCCTCCGTTCGCTCTCCTGCGCTGCCGCCGCGCGACCGGAAGCGCCTGGTGACGCTGCTGCGCGCGCTGGCGCCCGACGAAGGCTACAACCTGACCGCGCTGCCGAGCGTGCGCATCCTGCGCGCGAACCGCGCGCTGTCGCGCACGCCGGTGCTGTACGACCCGGGCATCGTGATCGTGTGCCAGGGATCGAAGCGCGGCTACTTCGGCGGCGAGCGCTATCTGTACGACGAACACCATTACCTGGCCGTCTCCGTGCCCGTCCCGTTCAGCATGGAAACCGACGCCACGCCCGAGCGCCCGCTGCTCGCGCTGTACCTGCACCTCGATTTCACGCTGGCCGCCGAACTCGCCGCGCAGATCGACCGCGCTGGCCGCGCGGAAACCGTGCAGGCGCCGAAGAGCATGATGTCGACGCCGATGGATCAAGCGATGCACACGTCGGTGCTGCGGTTCGTCGAGGCGCTGCAGCGGCCGCTCGACGCCGCGGTGCTCGGCCCGGCGCTGCTTCGCGAGCTGTATTTCCGCGTGCTGACCGGCGCGCAGGGCAACGCGATGCGCAGCGCACTGGCGATGCGCGGGCAATTCGGCCGGATCGGGCGATCGTTGCGCATGATCCACGCCGATTACGCGCGGCCGCTCGACGTGTCGCAACTGGCCGACGAAGCCGGCATGAGCGTGCCGAGCTTTCACAGTCACTTCAAGGCGGTCACGCAGGTGTCGCCGATGCAGTACCTGAAATCGACGCGCCTGCATCAGGCGCGGTTGTTGATGGTGCGCCAGGACCTGACGGCGGAGGCGGCCGGCTACGCGGTCGGCTATACGAGCCCGTCGCAGTTCAGCCGGGAATTCAAGCGCCTGTTCGGGTTGACGCCGGCGAAGGAAACACAGCGCATGCGCGCGAGCTTCGCGATTCCGCAAGCGTTCGACGATGCGGTGTTCGTGTCGTCGCATTGAGGTGGGCGCGAACATCCGGCCGATGACCGTCGCCCGTCCCGCACGCACTCAACCGGCGGACGTCGGTTCGCCCGAGGCATCGACGCTCACGCGTGCGGCCCCGACCCACCCGGCTGCCGCCAGGGCAACGGCCGCGACGAACATCATCGCACCCCACCCGATCCGTTCGACGAGCATGCCTGCCGCCACGGCGCCGCCCGCGCCGGCTGCGTAGTACAGCGTCAGGTACGCGGCGCTCAATGCACCGGCCCGCGCGGGCTGAATCGCCACGACCCGCGCCTGGTTCGCGACCTGGGCAGCGAAACAACCGGCATCGAACCACGCCAGCCCGACGCCCAGCCAGCCTGGATGTCCGAGGGCGACGCCAAGCAGCAACGTGGAAAGCGCGGCCACCGCGAGCCCCCAGCCGATCACCGCCCGATCGCCGAAGCGATCGGTGAGCTTGCCGGCCACGCGCGTCACGCCGAGGCCGAGCACGCCGGCGAGACTGTATGCGCCGATCGCGGCCGCCCCCATGCTGTACGGCGGCGCGGCCAGACGGATCGCCAATCCGACCCAGACCAGATTGAACGCGAAGAACCACAGCATGCCGGCGCCGGTGCGGCGCCTCAATGCGGCGCTGTCGCGCAACAGCCGCGGAATCGCGCCGATCGTGGCTGCGTGGCCGGAACGCCGTTCGAGCCGACCGCCGGGCAACAGCACGCCACTGCCGACGGCCGCCAGCGCCACGCAGCCGGCCAGCGCGAGCAGCGCGCCCCGCCATCCGCACCATTGCGACAACGCGCCGCCGACGAAACGGCTCAGCAGGATGCCGGCGGAAATGCCCGCGGAAACCACGCCCATCGCCGCGCCCCGCCGACGCGGCTCCGCATGCTTGCCGACCACCGCGCTGCATTGCGCCGCGACCGTGGTGGCGGCCCCCACCAGCACGAAGCAGGCGTCGAGCGCGAGCGGCGTCGACGACAGCGACGCGCACGCGAGCAACACCGCGAGCCCCCCCATTTGCGCCGGAATGAGCGTGCGCGGACCGAACCGGTCGACCAGCGGCACCAGCAGCGCCAGGCCGGCCAGATAGCCGAGCATCGTCACGGACGCGAGGGTCGCCATCCGCGCAGCCGACACGCCGAAATCGCCGGCAATGGCCGACAGCGACGGCTGCAGCGCATAGCCGTTGGCGCTCGCGACGCCCGCCGCGAGCGCCAGCATCGCGATCGCGGTGCGGGACAGGTAGGCGGGCGGGCCGGCGACCGTCATGCGGCGGTCCGCACCGCGATCGCCTCGACCTCGACGCGAATCTCAGGATCGACGAACGGCAACGCATGGACCAGCGAGAATGCCGGCCGGATCTCGCCGTATATCTCGCCGTGCGCACGTGCGGCGTCTTCCCAATGGTCGAAATCCGCGACCACCAGCCGGCTCTGGACGACATCCGACAGCGCGAATCCGCTGTCCGCGAGGACCTTGCCGAGCGTCGCCAACGCATCGCGCGTCTGCGCATACACGTCGTCGCCTTTGCCGGCCGTCCCCGATACGTAGATCGTGTTGTCGACGACCACGGCACGCGAATAGCCCACCTTCGGCTCCCACGGGGAGCCGGTACTGATCCGTTGACGCATCTCGATGATCCTCCTCGGTAAGGTTGGGAAATCTCGCTTACTACTTCAGTAGTAAGCGAGATCGATTCTATACTACTTCGGTAGTTAATCAAGCATCCCCTGAAGCGCGTCACGGCAATCCGAATCCATCCACATGAACGACAACGCGGAACTGATCACGTCACTGATCCGGCTTGGCTTCACGCAATACGAGGCGCAGGCGTACGCGGCGCTCGTCGGCCAAGCCGCGCTGACGGGTGCGGAAGTCGGCCGGCGCGCCGGCATGCCGCCATCGAAGGTCTACGAGACCCTGGGCCGCCTGGAGGCGCGCGGCGCGGTGCTCGTGAACCGCTCCGAACCGGTCCGCTATGCGGCCGTGCCGCACCGGTCGCTGCTGGAAGAACTGCGCACGCGCTTCAACGCGGATCTCGAGCTCGCAGCGGACGCGCTCGACCGGTTGCCGGTGCGGCAAGAGCCGGGGCTGGTCTGGTCGTTGAGCGGGCGGGAGGCGATCGTCAGCGCCTTCGCGCGCGTGATCGACCATGCGAAGACGGCGATCTTCGCGGGTGTCTGGGACGAAGAAATCGACGATCTCGGGCCGCTGCTCGAAGCAGCCGCGGCCCGCGGCGTGGATACGCACGTGGCGATCTACGGCAATCGCATGCTCAACGGCCCGCGCTGCTACGACATGGCCAAATGCGGCGCCAGCGCGCGACTTCGGCTGTCGGGGCGGAGGCTGGCCGTCGCGATCGCGGACGACACCGAAGCCGTGGTCGCGGAATTCGGCGATCAGTCGCCCGACCATGCGACGCTGACGACCAATCCGGTCATCGCGCTGCTCGCGGTCGAGTACATCAAGGCCGACGTGAGCGGCCGCGTATTGATCGACGCCATGAGTCCGGCGGAATACCGGAAAGTACTGAAGCATCCCGACATGCAGGCGATGCTTGCGCCGCTCGACAAGTCGAGCTGACCCGTACGAGATATCGATGCCCCCCTACACCTTCCGTCTGTTGAACGTCTTCGCCGAATCGACGTTCGGCGGCAACCCGCTTTGCGTATTCGACGATGCGCGCGGCATGGACGATGCGACCATGCAGGCGCTGGCCGTGCAGTTCAACCTGTCGGAGACGACCTTCGTGCTGCCGTCCGAACGCGCGCATGCACGCGTTCGCATCTTCACGCCCGGCTACGAGATGGCGTTTGCCGGCCATCCGACGCTCGGCACCGCGCACGTCGTGCGCGAGCGGCTGAATGCCGGCGACGCGCTCACGCTCGAATTCAAGGCCGGCGTCGTCGACGTCACGGCGCGCGACGACGTGTGGACCTTCACCGCGCCGCACTCAGGCATGCCGAACACGGCGCCGTGCGCGTTGTCCGCTGCGCAGGTCGCGGCGCTGCTCGGGCTCGCCGAGGACGATCTGCTCGCGCCGCCGCTGTGGGTCAATACCGGTGCCGACCAGTTGCTGGTCGCGCTCAAGGACCCGGCCGCCGTGCGGCGCGCACAACCCGACAGCGCGCACCTCGACATCTGGCCCCGGAGCAGCCTCGGCCGCAAGACCGCGTATGTGTTCGCGTTCGACGACGCACGCCCGGGAACGGTCGTGTCCCGCTATTTCTTCGTGAAGCAAGGCGGCGGCGTGTCGGAAGATCCGGGCACCGGTTCGGCCTGCGCGAACCTGGGCGGCTGGCTGCTGGCCGGAGGGCACGACCTGCCGGCCGCATTTCGGATCGAACAGGGCGAAGCCGTCGGCCGCCCTTGCCTGCTGCGCCTGTCGGTCAATGCCGCGGGCGAAATCGGCGTCGGCGGGCGCGTGATCGAAATCGGGCGCGGCGTGATCAACGTTTGACGAACGCGATGCGGCCGACGCCGACGCTCACCGCGCGCCCACCCGCCACACCGTCACTTCGTGCAGCGTCTCGCCGGGCTTCAGGACCGTCGACGGAAAGGCCGGACGATTCGGCGAATCGGGAAAATGCTCGGCTTCCAGCGCGAACGCATCGGTTTGCCGGTAGATCGCGCCGCCCTTGCCCGCGACGCTGCCGTTCAACCCGTTGGCCGTATAGAACTGCAGCCCCGGCTGCGTCGTGTACAGCTCGAGGAAACGCCCCGACGCCGGGTCGTAGGCGCGCGCGGCAAACGCGGGAGCCGACTGGCCGCCCTGGTCGAGCACCCAGTTCTGGTCGTAGCCATGCGCGATCGCGAGCTGCGGATGTGCATCGCGCACATGCGCGCCGATCGGCGTCAACTGGCGCAAGTCCATCGGCGTGCCCGCGACGCTCGCCAGTTGCCCGGTCGGAATCGACGTATCGTCGGTCGGCGTGAAACGCGATGCGGCGATCTCGATCAGTTGCCGCTCGACGCTGCCGCCCGCCTGCCCGGCCAGATTGAAGTAGCTGTGGTTGGTCAGGTTGACGACCGTGTCCTTGTCCGTCGTGGCGCGGTAGTCGATGCGGATCTGGTTGTCGCGGGTCAGCGTGTAGGTCACGTCGGTCGTCAACGTGCCGGGGAAGCCGTTCTCGCCGTCGGGGCTCACGTAGCGCAGCGTGACGCTCGAACCGGTCGCGTCGCTGTGCGTGCCGGTAACCGTCCAGACCTTCGCATCGAAACTGTCGGGGCCGCCGTGCAGCGTGTTCGGCCCGTCGTTGACCGGCAGCTTCCACGTCTTGCCGCCGAGCGTGAAACGCCCGCCCGCGATGCGGTTCGCATACCGGCCGATCAGCGCGCCGAAATGGATGTTGCCGTTGTGTGCCTCGTAGTCGCGCAGCGAATCGAAGCCGAGCACGATGTCGGCCGCGTGGCCGGTTCGGTCGGGCACGTCGAGGGCGGTCACGATGCCGCCGTACGTGATGACTTTCAGCGTCACGCCGTGCCGGTTCGCGAGCGTGTACTGGCTCACCGCCTGCCCGGTCGCGGTCGTGCCGTAATCCGCGCGGCTGATCGAGACGTCGGGCGCCGCCGATGCAGCGGCTGCGTGCAGCGCGAAGGCCGAGGCTGCACAGATCGCGAGCAGCGGACGTCGCGGCGGGATTCGTTTCATGGAAACCTCCGAAGTCGTGCGGTCCGTGCCCGCGCGCAAATTGCATGCCTGCACGGCGCCGCGTTTGCTATGCTGCGCGCATCGTCCGCCCGAGCCGAGCGCCGCCATGCACGCCGTCACCCCTGATCTCGAACGCACACTGCAGGTCGCGTGCGACGCGTGCTTCGGCACGGCGGCCGTGTGGCCGCTCGTCGCGCGCGCGTATGGCGAGCCGCAGCGCTTCTATCACACGCTCGCGCATCTGGCGGAACTGTTCGCGCACCTCGCGCCGTATCGCGCGGAACCGCTGTGGCCGGCCATCGAGCTCGCGGTATGGGCCCACGACGTCGTCTACGCGACGACGCTGCCGGACTACGCGGACAACGAAGCGCGCAGCGCGCAATGGCTCACGCAGGTCACGAACGCGCACTGTACCGCGTCATGGTTGCGCGCGCACGCATCGCATCGGTCCATGGCCCGCGATCTCGTGCTGGCGACGCGGTCGCACCGGCTATCCGACACGTTCGCCGCCGATCCGGAACGGCAGCGCGCGGGGCAGATTTTTCTCGATGCCGATCTCGCGATCCTCGCGGCCGCGCCCGATCGGCTTCGCGAGTACGACCGTGCGATCGCGCGCGAGTGGGCGCAGGATCCCGATGCGCCGTCGGCCAGTTTTCGCGCCAGGCGCAGGCGGGCGCTCGAACGTCTGCGCGGGCAGGCGCCGCTGTTTCGGTCGGTGGAATTCGCGCCGCTCGAGCGACACGCGCAACGCAATCTCGACACGCTGATCGACTTCTACGCGTAAGCGCCGCGCATCGTGCGCCCGCACACGGCGGCGGGCGTCGCGAAAGCGGCTGATCACACGCTCGGTCTTGCCGAAGCTTTGCGCGGCGCCGCGTTCGATGCCGCGCTGGCGGGCTGGGACGCCCGTCAGCGCGCCGCCAGCGCATCGATCGCCGCGCGCGGGATCGCACTCGGCGCACGGCTGATGGGCGCGGCGTGAGTGTGCGCCGGCCGGGGGTCGACTGCATGGCGGTGCGGATCGAATTCGGGATTCAGTGCGCGCAGCACGCTGGCGCGCCCGCCGTCGTCATCGGGCAGCTGCGGCTGCCCGCGCGCGAAAACCGGGGCCGCGGCCGCCGCGAGCCACGCGGCGATCGCCAGCCCCGTCACGCGTCTCGATACGGCGCCCCGCTTCATTGCGCGCTCGCGGTCGATACGGCGGCCGACGTCGCGGTCATTGCCGAGTGCCGGTCGCCATGCGCGATCGCATACAGTTCGCGATTGCGCGCGATCGTCTGCGCGCTCGGCGGATAGTCCGTGTTCAACGTCGGCAGCGACCCGTCGCGCTCCGCCTGAATCAGGTCGGCGCGCACGTCGGCCCGCGTGACCGGATGGCCGGTGGTCTGCGCAAATGCGACGATCGGTGCGCTCAGCGCACAGGAAAGCAATGCCGCACGAATCAGCTTGTTCATGATGTTCACCTCTCGAAGATAGCGTGTTAGCGTCCGCCGATCAGGCCGGACATCCGCTCCGCATCGATGCGATGAGGAGTGGTGTCCATTCTGCGATTCGCGCGCTGTCCGGAAGGTGAGGCTTCGATTACGGTCCTGTCATCTATCGCGGCCGGGCTGCACCGCAGCGTCGGTCAGCGCGTCACGGTTTCGGTGTTTCGCACGCTGCCCAGAAACCGCGTCAACTCCACCGTCTGCGGCCGCTCGAAGATCTCGTCGGCCGTCCCGCTCTCCCACACGCGCCCCTGATGCATGAACACGATCCGGTCGCTCACCGCACGCGCGAAGTTCATCTCGTGCGTGACCATGATCAGCGTCATGTCCTCGCGCGCGAGTTGCTCGACCACGCCCAGCACCTCGCCGACCAGCTCGGGATCGAGCGCGGACGTGATTTCGTCGCACAGCAGCACGCTCGGCTTCATCGCGAGCGCCCGCGCGATCGCGACGCGCTGCTGCTGGCCGCCCGACAACTGTTCCGGAAACGCGTCGAACTTGTCGCCGAGGCCGACGCGCTCGAGCATCAGTTCCGCGATCGCGCGTGCCTGCTGACGGTGCGCCTTCTTCACCACCGACTGCGCGAGCATCACGTTCTGACCCGCGCTCAGGTGCGGAAACAGGTTGTACTGCTGGAACACCATGCCGACCTTCAGCCGCAGCGCACGCAGGTCCGCGTGCCGCGCATCGACGCGTTCGCCGTCGACCGAGATCGTGCCCGCGTCGATGCTCTCGAGCCCGTTGAGCGTGCGCAGCAGCGTGCTCTTGCCCGAGCCGCTGCGCCCGATGATCGAGACGACCTGCCCGCGCTCGACGGAGAAATCGATGCCCTTGAGCACATGATGGGTGCCGAAGTTCTTTTCGAGACCCCGGGTTTCAACGAGCGGCATGCCATCTCCTTTGCAACGTGCGCGCATAACGGGTAAGCGGATAACAGAGCGCGAAATAGATCAGCGCGACGAGGCCATACACGACGAACGGCCGGAACGTCGCGTTCGAAATCGCGATGCCGACCTTCGTCAGCTCGGTGAAGCCGATGATCGACACCAGCGCCGTGTCCTTCACGGCCTGCACGCCGAAACCGACCGTCGGTGCGATCGCGATGCGCGCGGCCTGCGGCAGGATCACGTGACGCAACTGCTCGACGTAGCTCATCGCCAGGCTGGCCGACGCCTCCCACTGCCCTTTCGGCACGGCCTCGACACAGCCGCGCCAGATCTCGGCCAGATACGCGCTGGTGAAGAACGTGAGCCCGGCCGTGGCCGCGACCCACGGCGGCACGTCGAGCCCGACGAGCGGCAGGCCGAAGAACACGATGAACAGCTGCATCAGCAACGGGGTGCCCTGGAACACCTCGATATAGAGCTTCGCGACGCCGCGCAGCACCGTCGAGCCCGATACGCGCATCACGAGCAAGCCGAGGCCGACCAGGCCGCCCGTCACGAACGACACGATCGACAGCACGATCGTCCAGCGCGCGGCCAGCAGCAGGTTCGCGAGAATCTGCCCCAACGTGAAATCGGTCATCGCGCACCTCGCACGCGGCGGGTGAACAGGCGGCGGCCCATCGCGCCGAGCGTGGCGCGCAGCAGCAGCGCCATCGCCAGATACGCGAGCGTGATCACGAAGTACGTCTCGAAGGCGCGGAAGTTGCGCGACTGGATGTAGCTGGCCGCATAGGTCAGATCGGCCACCGAGATCTGCGACACGACGGCCGAGCCGAGCATCGTGATCACGATCTGGCTCGACAGCGCGGGAAACACCTTGGCGAGCGCCTGCGGCAACACGACATGACGCAGCATCTGCGCGCGCGACATCGCCAGCGCGGACGCGGCCTCCAGATGCCCTTTCGGCACGGCGGCCACGCCGGCGCGCACGATCTCGACCGAGTACGCGCCGAGATTGAGCGTCATCGCGAGGATCGCGGCCGTGTACTCGTCGATGTGCACGCCGAGCGCCGGCAAGCCGAAGAAGATGAAGAACAGCTGGACGACGAACGGCGTATTGCGAATCGCCTCGACGTACGCGCCGATCAGCGGGCGCAGCCGCACGGCCGCGCGCGCGTCGGCGCTGTACGCGGCCGCGCCGAGCACGCCGACGGCGACACCCAGCACGGTCGCGACCGCGGTCAGCGCGAGCGTGATCGCCGCGCCGCTCGCGAACACGCCGACGTACTCGGCGAGCTCGCCGAATTGAAGCTGGTAGCTCATGGGAAGGGGATAAATTCAGGTTCGGACAACGACACGCGCCACGCCGGGCACCCGGCCGCGGCGACGTATCAGGCGACACGGCGATGCGTCACAGTCCGGCCGGCAACGGCTGGCCGAGCCACTTGCGCGACATCTCACCCAGCGAGCCGTCCTGCTTCGCATGCGCGATCGCATCGTCGATCTTCGCGAGCAGGCGTGGTTCGTTCTTGTTGACGCCGACGAAGCACGGCGAATTCTTGATCACGAACTTCACCTCGGGGCGGCGCGGCGGATTCTTCGCGAGAATCGCCGCCGCGACGATGTTGCCGGCCGCGATCAACTGGACCTGCCCCGACAGGAACGCCTGGATCGTCGCGTTGTTGTCCTCGAAGCGCTTGATCGTCGCGTTCGGCGCGAGCTGCGACAGCGCGATCTCCTCGAGCGCGCCGCGCGTGGCGCCGACCGTCTTGCCGGTGAGGTCGGCCGGCGCGCTCACCTTCACGTCGGACGGCCCGAACACGCCCTGGAAATACGGTGCGTACGCGCTCGAGAAGTCGATGACCTTCTCGCGCTCCGGGGTCTTGCCGAGCGACGAGATCACCATGTCGACCTTGTTGGTCGTCAGGTACGGAATCCGGTTCGCGCTGTTTACGGGCACCAGCTTCAGCTTGACGCCGAGCGCCTTCGCAAGGAGTCCTGCCATGTCGATGTCGTAGCCCTGCGGCTGCATGTCCGTGCCGACCGAACCGAAGGGCGGATAGTCCTCGGGCACCGCGACGCGCAGCGTGCCGTTTTTCGCGATGGTGTCGAGCGCATCGGCATGGGCCGGCGCGGCGGCGAACAGCGCGATCACGGGGGCGGCGAGCAGCGCAGCCAGCCAGGTGCGTCGGGGGAACGGTCGGGTCGTCGGGCTCACGGTGAATCTTCCTTGTCTGGTATGTCGTCGGGCAGCGCGCAACGATTGCGCGGTCCACACCACTCCAGCAAAAACCGGGCCATTGCCGTCAAACGCTTGCCCCGCCGGCACGAGACGGAAATTTCGGCGAACCGCTCGGCGTGCCGAATTCCTCATTTCGGTGCACGAACCGGCGCCGTCGGTAACGGTTGCCCTCGCAGCGCGCGCCGGCGCACCAAATTACCTATCTGGTTCACCCGTCGCCGCGGCCCTATGCACGGATTCGAACAGGCCCAGTCCAAATTTGCATTCCGTTTGTGACGGGAATTACGGCTGAATACGTTCGCGACGTACCGTGCCTTTCGTCACGTGCGACGAATCGCGATCAGGACGGGCGCGCTCGATTCGGTGCGCTGCTCCTCCGGTACCGGTGGCCCCGATCGTCCCGCGATCGAGGCGAATCCAATCCCATCCGCGCGCGAGGATACCGTCATGGCATCGATTCCCGACCCGTCGACAACCGGCGAAACCGACAAACGCAGCTGGCTCGAATCGCACGAAGCCGGCTATCACCAGACCCTCGGCAATCGACAGGTGCAGATGATCGCGATCGGCGGGGCCATCGGCACCGGGCTGTTTCTCGGCGCCGGCGCGCGGCTGCAGGCCGCCGGCCCGGCGCTCGCGATCGTCTATCTGGTGTGCGGCGCGTTTTCGTTCCTGATCCTGCGCGCACTCGGCGAACTCGTGATGCATCGCCCCAGCAGCGGCAGCTTCGTGTCGTACGCGCGCGAGTTCCTCGGCGAAAAGGCCTCGTTCGTCGCCGGCTGGATGTACTTCCTGAACTGGGCGATGACCGGCATCGTCGACATCACCGCCGTCGCGCTCTACATGCATTACTGGGCGCCGTTCGCGGCCGTGCCGCAGTGGATCTTCGCCCTCGTCGCGCTGTGCATCGTCGCGACGATGAACCTGATCGGCGTGAAGTGGTTCGCCGAGATGGAGTTCTGGTTCGCGCTGATCAAGGTCGCTGCGATCGTGCTGTTTCTCGTGATCGGCGCGGCGATCCTCGGCACGGGCATGCCGGTCGCCGGTCATGGCACCGGCATGCATCTGATCACCGACAACGGCGGGTTCTTTCCGCACGGGCTGATGCCGGCACTGGTGCTGGTGCAGGGCGTGGTGTTCGCGTTCGCGGGCGTCGAACTGGTCGGTACGGCCGCCGGCGAATGCAAGGATGCGCGCAAGGTGCTGCCGCGCGCGATCAACAACGTGATCTGGCGCATCGCGATCTTCTACGTCGCATCGGTGGTTCTTCTGGTCTGCCTGCTGCCGTGGAGCGCGTACAAGGCGGGCCAGAGCCCGTTCGTCACGTTCTTCGGCGCGCTCGGCGTGCCCGGCATCGGCTCGGTGATGAACCTGGTGGTGCTCACGGCCGCGCTGTCGAGCCTCAACTCCGGCCTGTATTCGACGGGGCGCGTGTTGCGTTCGCTGTCGATGGGCGGCTCCGCCCCCGCGTTCCTCGCGCGAATGAGCGGGCAATCCGTCCCGTACGCGGGCATTCTGGTGACGGTCGCGATCTACGTGGTCGGCGTGCTGCTCAACTATCTCGTGCCGTCGAGCGTGTTCGAGATCGTGCTGAACATCGCGTCGCTCGGCATCATCAGCACCTGGGGCTTCATCGTCGTGTGCCAGATGAAGTTCCGCGCCGCGGTCAGGCGCGGCGACGTGGAAGACGTGTCGTTCAGGATGCCGGGCGCGCCCGTGACGTCTTGGCTCACGTTGCTGTTCCTGCTCGGCGTGCTGGTGTTGATGGCCTTCGACTACCCGAACGGGACGTGGACGATCGCCTCGATCCCGCTGGTCGCGCTGTTGCTCGCGGCCGGCTGGAAGTGGCTGAGCCGTCGTGCGCGCCGCGCGTTGCTCAAGCCGACGATTCCATCGATCACGCTCACGCAGAACGTGCTCGAGAAGGGCGAGAGCTGACTCCCGGCGGCATGCGTGCCGCCCGTTGAAGGAACCGCCGTCGGGCCGCGGACGGCGGTCGCCAACCGCGCTCAGTGATGCTCGTACAACGGCTGCGTGTCGAGCGACGCGAGCGACGACGTCGCCGCCCTTGCCGCGTCGGCCGGCCGTGCGGCAACCGATTGCGCTTGCTGCGCGGCGACCTTCGCCTCCGCGGCCTGGATGTCCTCCGGATAGTACGGATCGGTGCCGATGGGACGATAACCGGCCTTTTCGACGCGGACGAGATCGGCACGCACCTCGGCGCGGGTAACCGCATGGTCGGTGGTTTGCGCAAATGCGACGATCGGTGCGCTCAGTGCGCAGGACAGCAGGACTGCACGAATCAGGTTGTTCATGATGTTCACCTCTCAAAGATGGCGTGTTCGCGTCCGCAGATCAGGCCGGACATCCGCTCCCCATCGATGCGATGAAGAGTTGGATTCATTCTGCGATTCGCGCGCTTTCCTGAAGGTGAGGCTTCGATTACGGTTTTGTTATCTGATCGCCCGTTCTTCTATCGTCGGCTTGCGCCGTGATTACTTTATCAACCGCATGCCAGCGACCTTTGAGGCGGCCACGTCGAAGGTTGCTGTGTACTCGCACCCGACGACGTGTGCCGACCGCTCGATCAGGCAATCCGCAAAATCCGCCTTCGGTGATGCCGCGAAAACGCGAAGTGCCTTTCGCACCGTGTCAGCGCCTTCAACGGCCAGTTCCTTCGTAGCGGTCATTGAGTCGATGATGTCTGTTATCTGTTCGCGCTCTACGCCGTAGCAACGTCCCAGCACCCAGACGACCTCGACCAGCGCCACCTGCGAAACGTACCCCGGACGCTCCGCCGACAACGACTCCATCAGCGCGGTCGCCCTCTTTGATTGCACGGCATCGTCTTGAGCGAAATAGCGGACCAGCACGTTCGGATCCAGTCCTATCATCGCGCGGACGCTCCCTGTTCGGCGATGGCCCGATTCATGTCCTCGATTGACACCGATTTCTCGGGCTTTTTCACGATGCCCTTGAGCGAGGCGAGCGAGCGCGTGGCCGGGTAGATCTCATACCGGCCCGTTGCCTCGTTGAAGCTGAATTCGATCCGGTCTCCGGACTCCAGGCCTAGTTGATTGCGTACATCCACCGGAATGGTCACCTGACCCTTTGAAGTAATAGTAGCTGCTGTCATTTGCGGCACCTCCAATATTCCTTACTTTATGGTAAGGAATATGAAAAAGCAAGGGCGAGCTACCGGCGACCACCGCCGACGCTGCAGTGCGCCCGCACAGATAACGGTTTCGTAATCCTCGAGTCAGGGTCGGGTCAACGCCGCGCCGGCAGACTGCGTGCTCGTCGCATCGAATGCGCATCCGAGCCCTGCTTCGAGGAGCACCATCATGTGGATCGTCCGGCTGGCGTTACGCAGGCCCTACACGTTCGTCGTACTCGCGCTGCTGATCTTCATCGCGGGGCCGCTGGCACTGCTGCGCACGCCGACCGACATCTTTCCGAACATCGACATTCCGGTCGTCAGCATCGTCTGGTCGTACAACGGCTTCTCCGCCGAGGACATGGCCAAGCGGATCACGTCGAACTACGAACGCGCGCTCACGTCCGACGTCGACGACATCGAGCACATCGAGTCGCAATCGCTGAACGGCGTGTCGGTCGTGAAGGTGTTCTTCCACCCGGGCGCCGACATCAATCGCGCGATCGCGCAAGCCGCGAGCAACGCCGCGTCGATCCTGCGCATCCTGCCGCCCGGCACGCTGCCGCCGAACATCATCACGTACAACGCGTCGACGGTGCCGATCCTGCAGCTCGGGCTGTCGAGCGACACGCTCGCCGAGCAGCAGCTGTACGACCTCGGCAACAGCTTCATCCGCACGCAGCTCGCGACCGTCCAGGGCGCGGCGGTGCCGCTGCCGTTCGGCGGCAAGATCCGCCAGATCGTCGTCGATCTCGATACGCGCGCGCTGCAGGCGAAGGGGCTCGCGCCGATCGACGTCGTGAACGCGATCAACGCGCAGAACCTGATCCTGCCGGGCGGCACCGCGAAAATAGGCACGCACGAATACAACGTGCAGATGAACGGCAGCACGCAGACGGTCGCCGCGCTGAACGACCTGCCGGTGAAGACGATCGGCGGCAACGTCGTCTACGTGCGCGACGTCGCGCACGTTCGCGACGGCTACGCGCCGCAGACCAACATCGTGCGGGTGGACGGCAAGCGCGCGGCGCTGCTGACGGTCGAGAAGACCGGCAGCGCATCGACGCTGACGATCATCGACCAGGTGAAGGCGATGCTGCCGAAGATCGCGGCCGGGTTGCCGAACACGCTGCGCATCGCGCCGCTCGACGATCAGTCCGTATTCGTGAAGGCGGCGGTCCAGGGCGTCGTGCGCGAAGCGCTGATCGCCGCGTGCCTGACCGCGCTGATGATCCTGCTGTTCCTCAGCAGCTGGCGCGCGACGCTGATCATCGCGATCACGATCCCGCTCGCGGTGCTCACGTCGCTGCTCGCGCTGTCCGTGCTCGGGCAGACCATCAACATCATGACGCTGGGCGGGCTCGCGCTCGCGGTCGGCATTCTCGTCGACGACGCGACCGTCGCGATCGAGAACATCACGCATCATCTCGAGCTCGGCGCGCCGCTCGAGGAGGCCATCCTGACCGGCGCGGGCGAAATCGCGGTGCCGACCTTCGTGTCGACGCTGTCGATCTGCATCGTGTTCGTGCCAATGTTCCTGCTCACGGGTGTCGCGCGCTATCTGTTCGTGCCGCTCGCCGAAGCCGTGATCTTCGCGATGATCGCGTCGTACTTCTTCTCGCGCACGCTGGTGCCGACGCTTGCGATGGCGCTGATGCGCGCCAAAGGCAGCGGCCGGCCGCCGCGCGGCGCATTCGCACGCATCGCGCGGTTCCAGGCCGCGTTCGAGCATCGCTTCGAGGCCGTGCGGCTGCGCTATCGCGCGCTGCTGTCGGCGGCGATCGCGCGCCGCCGCCGCTTCGCGGCCGCGTTCCTGCTCGCCTGCGTCGCATCGACGGGCCTCTACGCGTTCGCCGGGCAGGACTTCTTTCCGTCGGTCGACACCGGCGAGATTCGCCTGCATCTGCGCGCGCCGACCGGCACGCGGATCGAGGAAACCGCGCGGCTCACCGACGAAGTGGAAGCGAAGATCCGCAGCGTGATTCCGGCGAACCAGCTCGCGGGCGTGCTCGACAACATCGGCGTGCCGGTGAGCGGGATCAACCTTACGTACGACTCGTCGGACCCGATCGGCACCGAGGACGCCGACGTGCTCGTCACGCTGAAGCCGGATCACGCGTCGACCGCCGCGTACGTCGCGAAGCTGCGCAACGTGCTCGCGCAGGCGTTCCCCGGCGTGACGTTCGCGTTCCTGCCGGCCGACATCGTCAGCCAGATCCTCAACTTCGGACTGCCCGCGCCGATCGACATCCAGATCGTCGGCAACAAGCTCGACCAGAACCGTGCGGTCGCGAACGCGCTGCTCGCGAAGCTGCGCGGCGTGCGCGGGCTCGTCGACGCACGCATCCAGCAGCCCGGCGACGAACCCGCTATCAACGTGAACGTCGATCGTACGAAGGCGATCCAGGCCGGTCTCGACCAGCGCGACGTCGCGCAGAACCTGCTGATCGCGCTGTCCGGCAGCTCGCAGACGACGCCGAACTTCTGGCTCGATCCGCGCAACGGCGTCAGCTACCCGGTGCTCGTGCAGACGCCGCAGTACACGGTGAATTCGCTGCAGTCGCTTGCGAACGTGCCGCTGCCCGCCGGCACCGCCCGCTCGCCGCAGACGCCAGCCGGCGGCCCGGCCGCGGGGGCGCCCGCGCAGAACCTGCTCGGCGCGCTCGGCTCGTTCTCGCGCGCGACGCAGCAGGCCGTGGTGTCGCACTACAACGTGCAGCCGGTGCTCGACATCTTCGCGTCGGTGCAGGGGCGCGACCTCGGCGGCGTCACGGCTGACGTGACCCAGCTCGTCGACGCCGCGCGCGCGCAACTGCCGCCCGGCGCGTCGATCGTGCTGCGCGGCCAGGTGCAGGCGATGCACGAGTCGTTCGCGGGGCTGCTCGGCGGCCTCGCGCTCGCGATCTCGCTGGTCTACCTGCTGATGGTCGTGAACTTCCAGTCGTGGCTCGATCCGCTCGTGATCGTCGGCGGACTGCCGGCATCGCTCGCCGGCATCGCATGGATGCTGTTCGTCACGCGCACCACGCTGTCGGTGCCCGCGTTGACCGGCACGATCCTGTGCATCGGCATCGCGACCGCGAACAGCATTCTCGTCGTGAACGCGGCGCGCGAGTTGCTCGCGGCCGGCGCGCCGCCATGGCAAGCGGCGCTCGACGCGGGCTTCAACCGCTTCCGGCCCGTCGTGATGACCGCGCTCGCGATGCTGATCGGCATGTTGCCGATGGCACTCGGCCTCGGCGACGGCGGCGAGCAGAACGCGCCGCTCGGCCGCGCGGTGATCGGCGGCCTCGCGTTCGGCACGGTGTCGACGCTGCTGTTCGTGCCGGTGCTGTTCGGCTTCGTCCATGCGTGGCTCGCCCGGCGTCGCGACGCCGCGGCAGCGCGGCACGCGCAGCACGCACCCGATACGCCGGCGCTGCGTTGAGCGCGGACGCCCGCCCCTTCTCATCCTTCGATTCGCCCGCCCCCGGAC
>NZ_JACCQC010000021.1:0-115323 GCF_015712225.1 Burkholderia sp. 9775_39
ACAAGCAGATGGGCTGGGACACGTCGAAGGTGAACGTGAACGGCGGGGCGATCGCGATCGGTCACCCGATCGGTGCGTCGGGCTGCCGGATCCTGGTGACGCTGCTGCACGAGATGGTCAAGCGCGATGCGAAGCGCGGGCTGGCGTCGCTGTGCATCGGCGGCGGGATGGGCGTCGCGCTCGCGGTCGAGCGTCCGTAACCGGCCGTTCGTCACCGGCGTACCGAATCCGTGCGCCGGCCGATTGCGGCTTCGGCCGGCGTCACGTGAAGTCAGAGGGGGCCTCCGGCAGCTCTCGAAACCAAAAAATGGAGTGAGATTTATGTCTCAGCGAATTGCGTACGTAACGGGCGGGATGGGCGGCATCGGCACCAGCATCTGCCAGCGTCTGTCGAAAGACGGCTTCAAGGTGGTCGCAGGTTGTGGCCCGAACTCGCCGCGCCGGGTGAAATGGCTCGAGGACCAGAAGGCGCTCGGGTACGACTTCATCGCGTCGGAAGGCAACGTCGGCGACTGGGACTCGACCAAGGAAGCGTTCGACAAGGTCAAGGCCGAAGTCGGCGAGATCGACGTGCTGGTCAACAACGCGGGCATCACGCGCGACGTCGTGTTCCGCAAGATGACGCATGAAGACTGGACCGCCGTGATCGACACCAACCTGACGAGCCTGTTCAACGTCACGAAGCAGGTGATCGACGGGATGGTCGAACGTGGCTGGGGCCGCATCATCAACATTTCGTCGGTGAACGGCCAGAAGGGGCAATTCGGCCAGACGAACTACTCGACCGCGAAGGCCGGCATTCACGGCTTCACGATGTCGCTCGCGCAGGAAGTCGCGACGAAGGGCGTGACGGTCAACACCGTGTCGCCGGGCTACATCGGCACCGACATGGTGAAGGCGATCCGCCCCGACGTGCTCGAGAAGATCGTTGCGACGATCCCGGTGCGGCGTCTCGGCGGCCCCGAGGAAATCGGCTCGATCGTCGCGTGGCTCGCGTCGAACGATTCCGGCTTCGCGACGGGCGCCGACTTCTCGCTGAACGGCGGCCTGCACATGGGCTGAGCGTCCTGGCTGCGCGGGCCGGGTGGCCGCGCAGCCAGGCGTTTTCCGAAGGCCCCCGCCTCCCGGATTCGGGCGGCGGGGATTCGTCACTTGCGCTACGCTGCACTCAAAGGCGTTACATGACTACTACAAAGAAGACGGCCGAACGGCTCATCAAGAAGTACCCGAACCGCCGGCTCTACGATACCGAGACAAGCACGTACATTACGCTGACCGACGTGAAGCAGCTCGTGCTCGAGCAGGAGGATTTCAAGGTCGTCGATGCGAAATCCAACGAAGACCTGACGCGCAGCATTCTCCTGCAGATCATCCTCGAAGAGGAAAGCGGTGGCGTGCCGATGTTCTCGTCGTCGATGCTGTCGCAGATCATCCGTTTCTACGGTCATGCGATGCAGGGCATGATGGGCACGTACCTGGAAAAGAACATCCAGGCATTCATCGACATCCAGAACAAGCTCGCGGATCAATCGAAGAACCTCTACGAAGGTAACGCGATGAATCCGGAAGTCTGGTCGCAGTTCATGAACATGCAGGCGCCGATGATGCAAGGGATGATGACGAGCTACATCGAGCAGTCGAAGAACATGTTCGTGCAGATGCAGGAACAGATGCAGAACCAGGCGAAGTCGATGTTCAGCACGTTCCCGTTCAAGCAGCCGGGCGCATCGGAGCCCGAAAAGAAGTAACGGTTTCGCGGCAGGCCGGCCGCGGCGGCGCGAGCCGTCGGACGTCGGCGCCGCGAAGCAGGGCGGCCGCTCGCGGTCGTGCATTCGGGCACGACGATGCGCGGCTGCCGCCTGCGGAAAAAATCGCCGACGGTCGTCCAGGATCGTCGGCATCGAATGCCCGTGCTTCGTCTGCGCGGGCATCGCCGTTGTCCAGTCGATCGAGATCCAGTCCATACGAACGAAAGCCGGGACGCGCCGCGCCTGATGGTGTGGGCTCGTGCTCGCCTGTCGTACCATAAGCGGCGCTGCACGGCGAGGCGCGAAACGCGCGAGCGGTTCCCGCGCAAGGCGAGCGGTACGATGCCGCGCCGATGCGGGGCGGGCGACACTCGCGCCGTTGTCCGCGAGGTCGGCGCTTCGTCCGATGACGAGCGACGGCGTGCCGCTCAATGGCTTTCTGCCCGGCGTCGCAGGCGTGTATGCGGTGGTTGCGCACCCCGGCGTGATTCTGACGCCGTGGCTCGGTCGCTTGGCGGCGAAGGCGACCATGGAAGCGTGATCCGGCCGGCGATCGAGCCGAGCGACGCCGCTCTGTCGATGTGGCGCAAGCAGCGGCAGGGTACGCGGATCGCCGCTATACTCGCCATCCTTGCATTCATGAAAGGATGCTTCGTATGCGCCCTCGCGTCAGTGTGTTTCTCGCGCTCAGTCTCGATGGATTCATCGCCGGCGACAATGGCGATCTGTCATGGCTGGAGCCGTTTTCATCGGATTCGCCGGATGACACCGGTTACACGGCGCTCATGAACGACATCGACGTGATCGTGATGGGGCGCAATACGTACGACACGGTGATCAACTTCGACCCGTGGCCGTATGCCGGCAAGCGGATGGTCGTCATGACGCGCCGCGAACTGGCGTCGCGCCACGGCGAAGAACCGTTCGACGGCACGCTTGCGGCGCTGTTCGAGCGGCTGGCGAAGCAAGGCCATCGTCACGTTTATCTGGACGGCGGCTTGACCGTGCGAGAAGGCCTCAAGGCCGGCGTCGTCGATCGCATCACGCTGAGCTGGGTGCCGATCGTGCTCGGCACGGGGATTCCGCTGTTCGGTGCTGACCTGCCGCAAACGGTGCTGCGGCTCGACGATACGAAGCGGTTGCCGAGCGGGCTGATGCAGGCCATGTATGTGCCCGTCACGCAGGATTGACGCGTATGGCGGTGACGCATGCAGCGCCGCGGCCGGCGTTGCATGCGCGTTGGCTTTGACTGGCGTGACGCGTTTCGTCGTGACTCAGTGCGCCGGGCCGAAATCCTGATCGTCGTCCGACGGCGGCAGGTCGAGCACGAGCTTGACGGCGCTGTAGTTGGCCTTCAGCGAGAACACGCGGCCGATCACCAGAAACGTCTGCCGGGAGTTTTCGAGTTCGACGAAGTCGCCCGGTTGCGGGACATGGGCGCCCTGATCGTAGGAAAAGCTGGTGCTGGTCTGTTCGCCGATGGCTTCTGCGGCGTGTTCGGTGAATTCGATCGTGAGGTGGGTAGTCATGCGAGCCCCGTTGGGTCGATTGAAGAGAGCGGATGCCGAGATTTTCGCATAGCGGCTTCGCGAGTCCATGCCGATTCTCGTGCGATGGGCTTGACCGACCGCGTGGCATGTCTTCCCAGACCGCCGGCGCCGGCGACAGAGCGTTACTTCCCGATGCCACTCGCGTTTTTCCTGCATAAGCGCCGAGTCACCCATCCTTTTATTTGGGCCCAGTATTCCTTTCCCAGCAGCGCGACGGCGGCCACGAACACGATCTCGCCGATCACGACCAGCGCCGGGATCACGAACGCCTTGTTCGGGATGGACGTAAACGGAAGGATCGGCACCGCGATCCAGTACAACAGCACGACGCCCAGTAGGGCCAGGCCGGTTTTCTTTCTGATGTTCGATTTCGATTGGGGCATCGCATGTCCTTCTGACGGGGATCGAGCAGGGTTTGTTTGCGCGGGCGTTGCGCGGCCGGAAGTCCCGCCGGGCGGTCATCTCGCTGCTGGCAGATGCTTCGGTTCGCTGCGCGAAAATTAATAAACGGAGTAGTTCGTCGCATTATGAGGCGCGATGCCGCGCGGCGTCAATCTCGATCGCCGGACGAGCGGAAACATGCGCGTCCGACGCACAGGAGTCGGGACGGGAGCGGCAAGCTTGGCCAGGAAGGCGGCGCGGCGGCATACCGTTGTCGCGGGCTGCCGGCGTACATCGGGTGTGGCCCGGTATGGACCGTGCTTGGGCGGCGCAACGAAAAACCGCACCTTGGCCCTGTTTTTTCTGCAGCGCAGCTTCGAAACCGCATGGCGATCCCGTTGCCGAGCAGAAGGCGCCCGCATGTGTCGATCGCACCGCCCGGCACCGCCGATGTGGCGCTTCAGCCAATCCGGCACGCGACGATCCTTCCCGGTCGCTCATTTTGCCTCGCCACCCCTAAATCCCTGTAAACTCACGCTTTTGCTGCCACGCCCCCACACTCCAGATGTCCCAATCCCCCAAAGTAGGGTTCGTATCCCTCGGGTGCCCGAAAGCGCTCGTCGATTCCGAACAAATCATCACGCAACTGCGCGCCGAAGGTTATGAAATCTCCGGCACCTACGACGGCGCCGACCTCGTCGTCGTGAACACCTGCGGCTTCATCGACGAAGCCGTGCAGGAAAGCCTCGACGCGATCGGCGAAGCGCTGACCGAGAACGGCAAGGTGATCGTCACCGGCTGCCTCGGCGCGAAGTCGAGCGCGAGCGGCTCGAACCTGATCGAGGAAGTCCACCCGAAGGTGCTCGCGGTCACCGGCCCGCACGCGGTGGGCGAAGTGATGCAGGCCGTGCATTCGCACCTGCCGAAGCCGCACGATCCGTTCGTCGACCTCGTCCCTGCGGCCGGCATCAAGCTCACGCCGCGTCACTACGCATACCTGAAGATCTCCGAAGGCTGCAATCACCGGTGCACGTTCTGCATCATCCCGTCGATGCGCGGCGACCTCGTGTCGCGCCCGGTCGCCGAAGTGATGCTGGAAGCCGAGAACCTGTTCAAGTCGGGCGTGAAGGAACTGCTCGTGATCTCGCAGGACACGAGCGCGTACGGCGTCGACGTGAAGTACCGCACGGGCTTCTGGAACGGCAAGCCGATCAAGACGCGCATGACCGACCTGGTCGCCGCGCTCGGCGAACTCGCGGCGCAGTACGGTGCGTGGGTGCGTCTGCACTACGTGTATCCGTATCCGAGCGTCGACGAAGTGATTCCGCTGATGGCGGAAGGTCCGTTCAAGGGCCACGTACTGCCGTATCTCGACGTGCCGTTCCAGCACGCGCACCCCGAAGTGCTGAAGCGCATGAAGCGTCCCGCGAACGCGGAGAAGGTGCTCGAGCGCGTGCAGAAATGGCGCGAGATCTGCCCGGACCTGACGATCCGCAGCACGTTCATCGCGGGTTTCCCCGGCGAGACGGAAGAGCAGTTCGAAACGCTGCTCGACTTCGTCCGCGAAGCGGAACTCGATCGCGTCGGCTGTTTCGCGTATTCGCCGGTCGAAGGCGCGACCGCGAACGACCTGGACGGCGCGCTGCCGGACGAGGTTCGCGAGGAACGCCGTGCACGCTTCATGGAAGTCGCCGAGGAAGTGTCGGCGAACCGCATGCAGCGCAAGGTCGGCAAGACGCTCAAGGTGCTGATCGACGAAGTCGGCGAGGAAGGCGGCATCGGCCGTACGGCAGCCGATGCGCCGGAGATCGACGGTGTCGTCTACGTCGAACCGGCGGCGAAGGCATCGAAGCGCTACAAGGTCGGCGATTTCGTGTCCGTGAAGATCACGGGCGCCGACGGCCACGATCTGTGGGGCGAGGTGTAAGCGATGGCCGCGGTATTTCCGGAGATCCTCGCGCTCGGCGAGGCGATGATCGAATTCAACCAGTCGCAGCCGGGACGCCCTGAATTCCTGCAGGGCTTCGGCGGCGACACGTCGAACTTCTGCATCGCGGCGGCGCGCCAGGGCGCATCGACGGGCTTCGTGTCGGCGATCGGCGACGATCCGTTCGGCCGCCTGCTCGCCGACATGTGGGCGTCGGAGCAGGTCGACACGACGTACGTGCGAATCGACCGCGCGGCGCCGACCGGCGTGTATTTCGTCACGCACGGCGCCGACGGCCATCAGTTCGACTATCTGCGCGCGGGGTCGGCTGCGAGCCGCTATGCGACAGGCGACTTGCCGCTCGACGCGCTGGCGGCCGCGAAGGCCGTGCACCTGTCGGGGATCAGTCTTGCGATCAGCACGGCCGCGTGCGATGCGGCGTTCGCGGCGATCGACCATGCGCGTCGCCACGGCGCGAAGGTCAGCTTCGACACGAACCTGCGCCTGAAGCTGTGGCCGCTGCCGCGCGCTCGCGCGGTGATGCGCGAGGCGCTGCGCCAGACCGACATCTGCCTGCCGAGCTGGGACGACGTCACGGCGCTCACGGGCGCGAACGATCGCGACGCGATCGTCGACGCGATGCTCGAACACGGGCCGCAGGTCGTCGCGCTGAAACTCGGCAAGGAAGGCGCGTATGTCGCGACGCCGAACGAGCGGCGCGTCGTGCCGGGCTTCGCGGTCGAGGCCGTCGACGCGACCGGTGCGGGCGACTGCTTCGGCGGCGCATTCGTCGCGCGGATCGTCGCGGGCGACGATCCGTTCGCGGCCGCGCGTTATGCGAACGCGGCGGCGGCGCTGTCGACGACCGGTTACGGCGCGGTCGCGCCGATTCCGCGTCGCGATGCGGTGGAACGCCTGATGCAGGGCTGACGCGACACGCGCAGGCCGGCGCATTCGCCGCGCAGGCTTGCGCGGTCACGCAGGAACCGGGTCTCGACCCGGTGCCGTCCGCGATGTCGGGCGAATCTGAAGCAAGGAGCAACACAACGTGGGTCGATATTGGGAATGGCAACGGGCGCTCGTCGCCGGCGCGCTGGTCGCAGGTATCGCGATGCCGGGGAGCGTCGCCGCGCAGGCAGTCGCGCCGGGCGTGCAGCAGGATGAACCGGCGCCGGCGCGGCCGCTGAAACCGAATCCCGAGTTCGCCCGCCTGCCGCGCTATGAAGGCACGCTCGGCGACCGGCCGATCGTCGTGCATCTCGGCCCGAAGACGGACGAGGAAGGCGTGCACGGCGAATATCAGTTCGCCGACACGGGCGAGGTCGTGCTGCTCGCGGGCGACCGCGACGGCGATACGCTGGAGATCGAGGAATCGAACGACGGCACCAACATCACCGGCGTGTGGATCGGCCGCTTCGACGCGACGGGCGACCTGAAGGCCGACCGGATGAACTCGGACGAATCGGACCCGCAGCCGGTCGTGCTGCGCCTGGCGCCGGGCAAGCGCGCGGCGCTGCAGGTGCGCGACGGTCGCGTGCACGAAATCGAGACGGTAGGCGGCGTCGTCAACCTGCGTACCGACGACTGAGCACGCGCTGGCTCGGTGTGCGCGGCGCGCATTGTACCGGGCCAAGCGCGCCGATTTTGGCTACTCTAACGACATATTCCGCAACCGAACGGCCTCGTGCCCGGCTCCCCGTCATGACTGCATCCACTCCCAAGCGCGCGCTGCAAACCCGCATCGTTCAACCCGACGACGTCATTCCGGAAGGCTTCCGTTCGTTCGTGCCGCCGGTTGCGCGCGCGTCGACGGTCGTGTTCCCCGATCTCGCGACGATGCGCGCGCTGGTCTGGCACAACGACAACCAGTGGCGCTACGGGCTGCACGCGACGCCGACGTCGCTCGCGCTCGCGCAGCGGCTCGCCGAGATCGAGGGCGGCACGCACGCGCTGCTGCAGCCGTCGGGCCTCGCGGCGATCATGAACGTCTACTTCGGGATCGTGAAAGCGGGCGACGACGTGCTGATTCCGCATAACGTGTACGGCCCGAACGCCGATTTCGGCAACTGGCTCGCGAAGGACTTCGGCATCACCGCGCGCTTCTACGATCCGCTGATCGGCGCCGGCATTGCCGAGCTGATCCAGCCGAACACGCGGCTGATCTGGATCGAGGCGCCCGGCTCGGTGACGATGGAAGTGCCCGACGTGCAGGCGATCACGGCGGCCGCGCAGGCGCGCGGCATCGTCACCGCGATCGACAACACCTTTTCGGCGGGCCTCGCGTTCAAGCCGTTCGAGCACGGCGTGGACATTTCGGTGCAGGCGCTGACCAAGTACCAGTCGGGCGGCAGCGACGTGCTGATGGGGGCGACGATCACCGCGAACGCGGAGCTGCATGCGAAGCTGAAGCTCGCACGGATGCGCTGCGGGATCGGCGTGTCGGTCGACGATTGCTCGCTCGTGCTGCGCAGCCTGCCGAGCATGCAGGTGCGCTTCGACGCGCACAGCAAGAGCGCGCTCGCGCTCGCGCAATGGCTGAAGGCGCGGCCGGAGATTGCGACGGTGCTGCATCCGCAGATCGCCGACTGCCCGGGGCACGCGTCGTTCATGCGCGATTTCACGGGCGCGGGCGGGCTGTTCTCGGTGGTGTTCGACGAACGCTACAGCGCGGAGCAGGTCGACCGTTTCGTCGAGTCGCTCGAGCTGTTCGCGATCGGCTGGAGCTGGGGCGGCGCGTGCAGCCTCGCGATGCCTTACGACGTCGCGTCGATGCGTCCGGACTGGCCGCATCGCGGCACGCTGGTGCGTTTCTACGTCGGTCTGGAAGACGAAGGCGATCTGCGCGCGGACATCGAGCGTGCGATGCAGGCCGCACTGGGTTGATCGCAGGGCGGCCACGTCCGGCACAAAAACGAAACGCCGGCGCGATGCTCTGTCGCGCCGGCGTTTTTCATTGACGGTGCCGCGAAATCAGAACAGTCGCAGCAGCCCGTCGAGGCCGACATGGTCGAACGCGACCGTCGCCGCATCGCGCACGACGGGCTTCGCGTGGAACGCGACCGACAGCCCGGCTTCGGCCATCATCTTCAGGTCGTTCGAGCCGTCGCCCATCGCGATCGCGCGGTGCGGTTCGAGGCCGAGCGACGCGCACGTCTCGCGCAGCAGGCGGGCTTTCACGTCGGCGTTGACGATCTCGCCGAGCACCTTGCCGGTGAGCTTGCCGTCGACGATCTCGAGCGTGTTCGCATGTGCGTAGTCGAGGCCGAGGCGGGCCTTCAGCCGCTCGGTGAAGAACGTGAAGCCGCCCGACACGAGCAGCGTCTTCATGCCGGCGGCCTTCACGCCGGCCAGCATCGTCTCGGCGCCCGGCGACAGTTGCAGCCGTTCTTCGTACACGCGCTCGAGCGCGTGCGCGTCGAGCCCGGCCAGCAGCGCGACGCGGCGCGTGAGGCTTTCGTTGAAGTCGCGGATCTCGCCGCGCATCGACGCTTCGGTGATCTCCGCGACCTGCGTTTTCAGCCCGCAGAAATCGGCGATTTCGTCGATGCATTCGATCGTGATCAGCGTCGAATCCATGTCCATCACGGCGAGCCCGAAATCGCCGAGCGTGCGGCCGGCCTCGACGAAGCCGAAGTCGAGCGCATGCGTGCCGCAGTACGCGTCGATGTCGAGGCGCTGCGCCGGGCTCGCGTTTTCGATGCGCAGCGCGTGATCGTCGGTCTGCACGATGCGGGTGCCGCGCGACAGCGCGAGCAGCGGTTTGTGATGGGCGTCCGACAGCGGCGCAAGACTCTGGATGACGAGATTGTGGGTCATGACGAGTGGTTGGGAGACGAATGAATGACGTGCGCGGCCCACGGGCGGCCGCCTGCGAGCGCGGGCCCGGTGCGGCGGCGGGCCATTGCGTCGCGAACGCGCCATTGTAGCCGGTTGGCCGCGCATGGCGGCCGGGGCCGGCACGAAACCGTGCGCGGCAGCGGGGTCACCCGTTCGCGCGATCCCAGTACGGCGGATCGCCGAAATGCTCGGCCAGGAACGCGATGAACGCGAGCGTTTTCAGCGGCACGTGCGCGCGGCTCGGATAGACGGCCCAGATCGCGACGTCTTCCGCGAACGGATAGTCGTCGAGCACGCTGACGAGCGCGCCGCTAGCGAGCAGCGGGCCGACGTCCCAGGTCGACTTGATCGCGATCCCGAAACCGTCGACGAGCGCTTCACGGATCGCCTCGCCGTTGCTCGCCACCAGCCGGCCGCCGACCCGCACCGTGAGCGGCCCCTGCGGCGTCGCGAACGACCAGTCGCGCTGGTCGCCGAGGATCACGCACTCGTGCTGCGTCAGGTCGGCCGGATGGCGCGGCGTGCCGCGTTCGGCGAGATAGGCGGGCGAGCAGCACAGCACGCGGCGGTTCGTGGCGAGCTTGCGCGCGACGAGCGTCGAATCCTTCAGCGCGCCGAGGCGGATCGCGACGTCGTAGCCGTCGTCGACCAGGTCGACGATCTCGTCGGACAGCCGCAGATCGAGCGACACGGACGGGTAGCGGCGCAGGAACGCCGGAATCACCGGCGCGACGTGCTGGCGGCCGAACGACGACGACATCGACACCTTCAAGCGCCCGTACGGCTCGCTGCGGCCGCGGCCCACCGACGCGCGTGCGGCGTCGGCGGCCGCCAGCAGCGCGTCGGCGCGCGCCATGAAGACTTCGCCGTCCTGCGTGAGGCTGATGCGGCGCGTGGTGCGGTGCAGCAGCCGGGCGCCGAGCTGGCGTTCGAGCTGCGCGATGCGTGCGCTGGCAACGGCGGCCGACACGCCGAATTCGCGCCCGGCCGCGCTGACGTTCGACAGCAGCGCCGCGCGGACGAACAGCGCAACGTCGAGCAGGTCGAGCGGCTTGTCGGGCGCCGGAATCGGATCGGACGTCATTATTCTGAAATTCCTGAAAATGTTTCAGGGAATATAGCGGTTTTCTCGAAGGATCGGGTTGCCTACGATGGCACGCATGGAGGTTGCGCCGCAGCCTGCCGGATTCCCTGAAAGGAGTATCGAGATGAAAGCCGTTGGACTCACCCGTTATCTGCCGATCGACGACCCGCAAGCGTTGCTCGACGTCGAACTGCCACAACCCGTGCCGGGCCCGCGCGATCTGCTCGTGAAGGTCGAGGCGATTTCCGTGAACCCGGTCGACACCAAGGTGCGGGCGCCGAAGCCGCAGGTCGAGGAGACGCCGCGCGTGCTCGGCTGGGACGCGGCCGGCACGGTCGTCGCGGTCGGCGCCGACGTCACGCTGTTCCGGCCCGGCGACGAAGTGTTCTACGCGGGCAGCATCACGCGGCCCGGCGCGAACAGCGAATTCCATGCGGTCGACGAACGGATCGCCGCGCTGAAGCCGCGCACGCTCGATTTCGCGGCGGCGGCCGCGCTGCCGCTCACCGCGCTCACCGCGTGGGAAGCGCTGTTCGACCGGTTGCGCGTGTCGCCGCAGGGCGCGGACGCCGGCAAGTCGGTGCTGATCATCGGCGGCGCGGGCGGCGTGGGCTCGATCGCGATCCAGCTCGCGAAGACGCTCGGCAAGTTGCACGTGATCGCGACCGCGTCGCGGCCGGCGTCGGCCGACTGGGTGCGCTCGCTCGGTGCGGATGCGGTGGTCGACCATTTCGGCGACCTGCCGGCGCAGTTGCGCGAGGCCGGCCATCCGAGCGTCGACTACGTGCTGATCTTCAACGATACCGACCATCATTTCCCGGCCGCGGCGGAAGTCATTCGGCCGCAGGGCGGCATCTGCACGATCGTCGAGAACGGGAAGCCCGTGCCGGTCGAATTGCTGAAGGCGAAGAGCGCCGCGTTTCACTGGGAATTCATGTTCACGCGGGCGATGTTCGAGACGCCGGACATGATCGAGCAGCACCGGATCCTCGGCGAAGTCGCGCGGCTCGTCGATGGCGGCACGCTGCGTACGACGCTCGGCGAACAGCTCGGCACGATCAATGCCGAGAACGTGCGGCGCGCGCACCGGATGCTCGAGGCCGGACGCGCGATCGGCAAGCTCGTGCTGAGCGGCTTCTGAGCGGCAGCGCGCGTAAGGTTGCGGCGCCGCGAACGCAAGCGGGGTAACACCCGATGCGTTTGCGGCGCATTGCAGCGCGCTTGGCGGTAGACTGGCAACGCATCATGCATCGAAAACCGCGCGGCACGCGCGTGCCGCCGCATTACAAGGAGGTCAGCATGAGCCAACGCAGCTTGTCAGTCGCCGCATCGTGGTCGGTCGTGTTCGCGGCGGCGTGCGTCAGCGCGAGCGTATTCGCGGCGCCGCCGGTCAAGGGCAGCCTGAAGGGCGGCGGTACGGGACAGCTCGAATACACCGTCAAGGTCGACTCGAAGACCTTCGGCAATACGCAGGAGACCCGCAAGATCCGTTCGGGCGAGACGGACGACTTCAACTGGAAGTCGGTGCCGCCGAGCGGCGCGGTCGCGATGCCGGACGGCTGCCCGAACGCCGACAACCTGCCGCGCGACGCGAACGGCGCGATGGTGCGGCAGACCCAGGTGCGGCTCGCACCGTCGGTCGATGCGAAGGGCGTCGCCAACGTGCAGTTGAGCTTCCAGGCGGCCGCGCCGAAGGGCACGCGCAGCGTGACGGCCGGCGGCAAGTCGCTGCAGTGCCCCGACGTCGTGTCGGTGAGCCAGGTGAAGTGGGTGTCGATCTCGACCAACGGCGGGTCGAAGTCCGTGACGATGAGCGACGGTACCAAGGTGACGGTGTCGATCAAGCATTGAGCGGGCACGCGCGGACCGGCATTTCTGTCGGTGCGCGCGCAACCGGTTCGATGGCGGAGCGAGCAGGGCCGCACGCGAGCGGGTCGTGCCGTCGTCGCCATGCGTTTGGCCGCCTGCTTCGCGGAACGGTGCCGCGATCGTGCAATGGCGAGGCGTGACGTCATGTGGATGTCACGTTATGCTCGCCCGCATCCTCTCCTTCCGGTCACTATTTCCCGATGAAACTTCGAATGCACGCGCTGCTGTCTGCCATTGCGTTCGTTGTCGCGCACGCTCACGCGGCTGACGAATGCGGTTTCGTGAAGAAGGTCGAGCTGCCGTCGCGGCAGCAGGTGGCGGTGATATCGAGCGGCGCACTCGAACCGTGCTCGACCGGCAGCTACGCGGTGCGCGTGTATTCGACCGCGCATGCCGCCCCGGGCTTCGATACCGACGATTACGTGACGGGCACGCTGCATGCGCGCGACGGCACGATCGTCGATGCGTACACGGCCGACCTCGGCGCCCGCGCGCCGCAGGCGCTCGTCGTGACCACGCGCTCGGCCGGCAGCGGCGGCTATGTCGGCGCGCAGGCGTATGTGACGACGTCGCGCGCGGTGCGACTGATTGCTTCGGTCGACTGGCTCGCGCCCGATGCGGATATCTCGGCCGCACTCCGGCAGGCGATCGGCAAGCGACGCAGCGCGCATTGACCGCGCTGGCCGCGCCTCGCGCGCTGCAGCGACGCGTCAATGCGTGCGCTCTTCGAGTCGCGATGCGAGAAAGCGGTGATCGGCCGAGAACAGCCGGCGATAGGTCATCAGCACCGCGCCGACCGTGCCGAGCGCGGACGCCGCGGCGATCAGGAACATGATCACGATCTGGTAGCGCACGGCCTGCAGCGGCGACTGGCCGGCCAGCACCTGGCCCGTCATCATCCCCGGCAGGCTCACGACGCCGACCACCGCCATCTGGTTCAGCGTCGGCAGCATGCCCGCGCGCACGGCCTGGCGCGCGGCGTCCTGCGCGGCTTCCCAGCGCGTCGCACCGAGCGCGAGCGCGGTTTCGACGCGATCGCGGCGCGCGGTGAGTTCTTCCATCATTCGCTCGACGCCGAGCGATACGCCCGTCAGCGTATTGCCGAGAATCATCCCGAGGATCGGGATCGCGTATTGCGGCGCGAACCACGGATGGATGCGGATCACGACGAACAGCCCGACCGCCGCGACGAACCAGCTGCTGAACCAGATCGATGCGATGCTGTCGAGGCGCTGGCCGCGGTACGTGCGCTTGCCGCGCCCCGCACCGGCGAAACCGGCGATCAGCGTCATCAGCGCGGTGAGCGGCAGCACGACGTACCAGTGCGGATGGCCGAACACCCAGCCGAGCACGTAGCCGATCGCGAGCAACTGCACGACGGTGCGCACGGCCGCGAGCGCGAGCTTGCGGCCGAGGCCGAGCGACAGCGCCGCCGAGATCGCGCCGTTGACCGCGACGAGCGCGGCCGCGATGCCGACGTCGACGAGGCTCAGGTCCTGCAGTGCCGGGCTCATTGCGCAGCCTCCGTCGGGTTGGCCGCGTGCAGCACGCCGGCCTGCATCACGAGCTGCATCGTGCCGATCCGCGCGGCCTGCGCGGGATCGTGCGAGATCCACATGTAGGCCCGTGCATCGGGCGCCGCGTCGAACCACGCGCCGACGAGCGCTTCGATCGCGCGTGCCGACTCGGGGTCGAGCGCGGAGGTCGGCTCGTCGAGCAGCAGCACGTCGGGATCGAGCTGCAGCACGCGCAGCAGCGCGGTAATCTGCGCTTCGCCGCCGGACAGGTCGCTCGCGCGTTTGTCGAGAAAGTCGGCGCCGCGACCGGCCTGCGCGGCGAGCGCTTCGGCGCGCGCGCGATCGAACGCGATGTCGCGATAGATCGCGAGCGAATACGGATAGCGCAATTGCGACTCGACGGTGCCGTCCATCTGCGCGGGGCGCTGGCGGACATAGGCGACGCTGCGCCGGTAGCGCGGAATCGCACCGCGCCGGATCCGGCGGCCACGCCACAGGAGCTGGCCGCCATCGAGCGGATCGAGCAGCGCGAGCGCGCGCAGCAGCACGCTCTTGCCCGACCCGGACGGTCCCGTGATAGCAATTCGCGATCCCGCGGCGAGACTGAAATCGGTCGGGGCCAGCAAGGTCTTGCCGCTGCTGGCGTCGCGCCGCGTGATGTGCCGCGCATCGATGAGGCCGGTGAGGGAGGTCATGTCACAAATGAAAAAAAGCGTTAATGGCGCCGAAAGGCCGCCACGTCGTGCGTCATAATACCGATTGAAAAGCCGCAGTTGTCGTGCGCCGTTCGTCCACGCAAGCGGCCCGGCATCGTGCGGCAACGCTTCAGAACAACAACGGAACCGCCATGACGCTAACCCGAGCCATCGGCAAATCGGCTGCATGGATCGTCGGTATCGTCGCGGTGCTCATCGCGGCGGCCGGCGTCTTTCTCTTCACGTTCGACTGGAACCGGGCGAAACCGTGGGTCAACGAACAGGTGAGTGCCGCACTCGGCCGCCCGTTCGCGATCAACGGCGACCTCAAGGTCGGCTGGCGTCGCCCCGATGGCGAGACCGGCTGGCGCGCATGGGTGCCCTGGCCGAGCTTCTCGGCCACCCAGCTCGAGATCGGCAATCCCGACTGGGCGAAGGCGCCCAAGTTCGTCACGCTCGATGCCGCACACTTCGATCTCGCGATCCTGCCGCTGCTGGCACATGAAATCGTCATCCCGTCGATCGACGTCGTGAATCCTGCCGTCGATCTCGAGCGGCGCGCGGACGGCACCAATACGTGGACCTTCCAGTTCAAGCAATCGTCGCAGCCTTCGCGGTGGAAGGTGCGGCTCGACAGCTTCGGGTTCGCGAAGGGCACCGTCACGTATCGCGACGCGATCACGAAGGCCGACCTGACCATCGCGATCGATACGCTCGGCCAGCCGATCCCGCTCGGCGACGTGCTGAAGGAGCAGGAGCAGACGTCGCGTGCGGCGTCGGCGCAGCGCGTCGGCAAGCACGGCGCCGCGCAACTGGGTGCGAAGGCCGATGCGCAGGCCGCGTCGAGCGCGTCGGCTCCGAGCGCGGCTGCGTCGTCGGGGGCGTCGGCTGCTTCGGCTGCTGCCGGTTCGGCGGGTTCATCGGGTTCATCGGGTGCGTCGGCTGCGTCGGGTGCGTCCGCCGCGTCCGCGCGTTCCGCATCGACGGCGACTGCCGCGTCCGGCGCGAGCGGGGCCGCGGCGCCCGCGAAACCGTCCGGTCCGACCTATGCATTCGGGCTGAAGGTCGACGGCCGCTACAAGAACGTGCCGATCAACGGTACCGGCAAGGTCGGCGGCGTGCTCGCGATCCAGGATACGTCGCGGCCGTTCCCGCTGCAGGCCGACGTGAAGGCCGGCGATACGCGGCTCGCGATCGTCGGCACGCTGACCGACCCGATGCATCTCGCCGCGCTCGACTTGCGGCTGTGGCTGCAGGGCACGTCGATGTCGCACCTTTACCAGCTCACCGGCATCACGCTGCCCGATACGCCGCCGTACGCGACCGAAGGGCGCTTGATCGGCAACTTCAAGCCGCATGCGAGCACCTTCCGCTACGAGAACTTCAACGGTCGCGTCGGCGGCAGCGATCTCGGCGGCACGCTCACCTGGGCGCAGCGCGAACCGCGTCCGAAGCTGTCGGGCGAACTCGTGTCGAACCTGCTGCAGTTCTCCGATCTCGCACCGGTGATCGGCGCCGATACGGCCGCGAGCAAGGCCAAGCGCGGCGACACGACGCGTCAGCCGCCCGACCGCGTGCTGCCGGTGGCGACGTTCCGTACCGAACGCTGGAGCGCGATCGACGCGGACGTGAAGTTCACCGGCCGCAAGCTGATCAAGAGCCCGCAGTTGCCGATCACCAACCTGTACACGCACATCCTGCTGCAGGACGGCGTGCTGTCGCTCGAGCCGCTGCAGTTCGGCGTCGCGGGCGGCACGCTCGCGACCAACGCGCATCTCGACGGCAGCCGCACGCCGCTCAAGGGCCGCTTCACGCTGGCCGCGCGGCATCTGAAGCTCAAGCAGCTGTTCCCGACGCAGAAGGTGATGCAGACGGCGCTCGGCGAAATCAACGGCGACGCGTCGCTGTCGGCAACGGGCAATTCGCCGGCCGCGCTCGCGGCGACGTCGACCGGCGAAGTGAAGGCGCTCATCACCAACGGCCGGATCAGCCGCTTGCTGATGGAGGCCGCGGGGTTGAACGTTGCGAACGTGGTCTACGAGAAGCTGTTCGGCAACCGCGACGTCAACATCAACTGCGCGGCGATCGATTTCGCGGCGACCGACGGCATGCTCGACCCGAAGGTGTTCGCGCTCGATACCGACGATGCGCTCATCAACGTCGACGGCCCGATCAACCTGCGCGACGAATCGCTCGACCTGAAGATCCATCCGCACACGAAGGGCTTCCGGATCTTCTCGCTGCGCTCGCCGTTGTATGCGAAGGGCACGTTCAAGAACCCGAAGGTCGGCGTCGATGCGGGCGCGCTTGCCCTGCGCGCCGGCGCGATGGTCGGCCTCGGGCTGATCAACCCGTTCGCGGCGCTGATCCCGCTGATCGCGCCGAGCAACAACCGCGACGTGCCGTGCTCCGAACTGTTCGGGCAGATGAAGGCGAAGGCGGCGCAGCAAGCGGCCAAGAAGGCCGGCAAGTGACGCGCAGCCGCGGGAGCGGCATGCACCATGGTGCGGCATCGGTATCATGGCCGCGGCCGGCCGCGCGACGGCCGTGCTGCGCCCCAGGCACGCTCAGCGGCCGGCGCGTGCCCAGACGATCACCGGCTCGACCTCCCGGCCGTCGATCCGAACCGGTCCGGCCGTGCTGAGCTGCAGCCGGTTGCCGTCCAGGCTGACGACGCGCTGCTGGACGTTACCGATCCAGTTCGGATACAGGCTGACGTCCATTTCATGGGTCAACATGCCGTCGTCGTCGACATTAAAGGGGCCTGAATACGCGATGTAGCCGCGCGCCGCGGCCGCGCGTTCCTCGACGCTGCCGCCCTGCAGGTCGCCGTCCGCGTAGGGCGGGCGGCCGGCCGCCATCAGCTGCGCGGACATGTAGCCGTCGGGCGTGTACAGGATCCAGCCGCGCGCGTCGCGGCCGAGCGGATAGGTGACGGTGCTGCCGTCGCGTGGGCGGATTTCGTAGGACACGAGGCGCCATGCGCCGACGAGTTGTTCGCGAAGCTGGCTGGCGAGCATGCGGGATTCCGGTGAGACGGCGGTGCAGCGCGTGCCGTCGTATTGACGGGCCGCCGGCGCCGGGCCTGAGGCCGGGAATACGCCGCCGGGACGGTGCGGTCGGCAGTTTCTCCGACACCTGCTAAAATACACGGTTTTCCGTCGATTTCTCTCTTAACGGGACCTGCCGTGCTTTCTACTGCCAACATCACGATGCAATTCGGGCCGAAGCCCTTGTTCGAGAATATCTCGGTCAAATTCGGCGAGGGCAACCGCTACGGTCTGATCGGCGCGAACGGCTGTGGCAAGTCGACCTTCATGAAGATCCTCGGCGGCGACCTCGAGCCGAGCGCCGGCAACGTCGCGCTGGAGCCGAACGTCCGCCTGGGCAAGCTGCGCCAGGACCAGTTTGCGTACGAAGACGTGCGCGTGCTCGACGTCGTGATGATGGGCCACACCGAGATGTGGGCCGCGATGACCGAGCGTGACGCGATCTACGCGAACCCGGAAGCCACCGACGACGACTACATGCACGCGGCCGAGCTCGAGGGCAAGTTCGCCGAATACGGCGGCTACGACGCCGAAGCGCGCGCGGGCGCGCTGCTGCTCGGCATCGGCATCGAGGAGAAGTTCCACAACGGCACGATGGCCGACGTCGCGCCGGGCTGGAAGCTGCGCGTGCTGCTCGCGCAGGCGCTGTTCTCGAAGCCGGACGTGCTGCTGCTCGACGAACCGACCAACAACCTCGACATCAACTCGATCCGTTGGCTCGAGCACACGCTCAACGAGTACAACTCGACGATGATCATCATCTCCCACGATCGTCACTTCCTGAACTCGGTGTGCACGCACATGGCCGACATGGATTTCGGCACGCTGAAGGTCTGGCCGGGCAACTACGACGACTACATGCTCGCGTCGGCCCAGGCGCGCGAGCGCCAGGCTGCGGCGAACGCGCGTGCGAAGGAGCGCGTGGCCGAACTGCAGGACTTCGTGCGCCGCTTCTCGGCGAACAAGTCGAAGGCGCGCCAGGCCACCAGCCGCGCGAAGCAGATCGACAAGATCAAGATCGAGGAATTCAAGCCGTCGTCGCGCCAGAACCCGTTCATCCGCTTCGAGTTCGAGAAGAAGCTGCACAACGTCGCGGTGGTCGCAGAAGAGATCACGAAGAAGTACGAGCGCACGATCTTCCAGAACTTCAACCTGTCGGTGCAGCCGGGCGAGCGCATCGCGATCATCGGCGAGAACGGCGCGGGCAAGACGACGCTGCTGCGCTCGCTGCTCGGCGCGCTGCCGCTCGATCACGGTACGGTGAAGTGGTCGGAGAACGCGAACGTCGGCTACATGCCGCAGGACACGTACGAGGAGTTCCCGAACGACATCACGCTGATGGACTGGATCGACCAGTACCGCAAGGACGGCGACGACGAAACGATGGTGCGCGGCACGCTGGGCCGCCTGCTGTTCTCGTCGGACGACATCAAGAAGTCGGTGAAGGTGCTCTCGGGCGGCGAGAAGGGCCGCATGATCTGGGGCAAGCTGATGCTCGGCCGCCACAACGTGCTGCTGATGGACGAGCCGACCAACCACATGGACATGGAATCGATCGAGTCGCTGCAGATCGCGCTCGAGCAGTTCGAAGGCACGCTGATTTTCGTGTCGCACGACCGTGAGTTCGTGAGCGGGCTGGCGAACCGGATCATCGAAGTGAAGACGGATGGCACGCTGTTCGACTTCGGCGGGAATTACGAGGAGTTCTTGGCGAGCCAGGGGCAGGAGTAAGTGTCCTGAGGTTTTCTCCGGTCGTGGGTGCACGGTAGGCCTACCGCACTGAGCGAATCGCCGGAACCGCTACGAGCCCGCATCGACAGTAATGTCGATGCGGGCTTTTTCATATCCACTGCGGTAAAACGCGACCGCATCGCGCATCCGAGTTTCCTCCGCGTAATCGACTTCAGGTAAATTACGCACCCAACGCCCCATCATTCCCCATTTCACCCCGGAGCTGCCCTCGATGCAGGACCATCCTCTCCCGCTCGATCTGTCCGGCCTTGCGCCCAGCCTGTACGCGCAGGGCACCGAGGAGGGCATCCTGGCGCGCCTGATGGAGCGGATCGCGCCGACCAACCGTTTCTGTGTCGATATCGGCGCGAGCGACGGCCTGCGCAACAGCAACACGGCGCGGTTGCTGCGTGAACACGATTGGGCCGGCGTACTCGTGGAAGGCAGCACATACCGGTTCGGCAAGCTCACCGCCCACTACGCGGGCGTGGAGCGCGTCCGCTTGCATCACGATCGCGTGCAGCCCGACACGGTCGACCGACTGCTCACCGACGCGAACGTACCGGCCGACTTCGACCTGCTGTCGATCGACATCGACGGCAACGATTACTGGGTGTGGCGTGGGCTGCAAGCGTTTGAGCCGCGCATCGTCGTGATCGAATACAACCCGTACTACACGCCGCCCGAGCGCTGGGTCATGTGCTTCAATCCGGACCACGAATGGGACGGCTCGACCTATTACGGCGCGAGCCTCGAATCGCTCGTGCATCTCGGCCGCGATAAAGGCTATGAACTCGTCTGCTGCGACGACATGGGCAATAACGCGTTTTTCGTGCGACACGACCTGTACCCGCTGCTCGGCATCGCGAACAACGATCCGTCGGTGTTGTTCCGGCCGGCGATGTACAAGCTGCGCTACGTCGGACACAACACGTTTCTGACGGGCCATCCTTATCGGCATGGGCCGGCCGAGCACATCTGAATGGATTCGCTCGCCGTCACCTTCGACGAGATTCGCGGCGCGTACGACCTCGGTCGCGTCGGGCCGCCGACGCAAGTGAGCGAACGGGTGTGGCATCTGCCGACCAGCGGCGGCGCGGGCGTGGCAGTGAAACTCTATGCGCTCGAACACCATGCGCGCGCAGTCAAGGAAACCGCCGTGCTCGCGCATCTGGAAACGCATGACGACCCCCGTTTTCATGTGCAGACGCTTGAGCGCACGACGTCCGGCGCATCGCTGTGGTCAGGGCAACATGCGCACGCGATGCTGACGCGCTGGGAAGCCGGGCAATTCAAGACCTACGATACGTTCTCGCCAGCCGAATGGGATGCGCTCGGCGCGAGTCTGGCCGCGTTGCACGTGAGCCTCGAACGACTGCATCTGCCGTCGCTCGATACGCTCCGTGCGCGGCTGACGTCGATCGACGCGGATGCGGTACGCCGGAACCTGCTGGATGCACTCGATCGAGCCGATGCGAACGCCGCCGACGCCACGAACCTGCGCCGCTACGTCGATCTCGCGCTGCGCATGCTCGACCGCTACTATCCGGGCAGCATCGAAGCGTTTCCGGCCGACGATCCGCAGCACCCGATCCACAACGATTACAACCAGTTCAACTATCTGTTCATGGGCACGCTGCCGCCGCTGATCGTCGACTGGGAAGCGTCGATCGGCGCGCCTCGAGAATACGAGCTGGTGCGCTGCCTGAATCATTTGCCGCTGGAAGCGCCGCACCTCGCGCAAGCGTTCGTGCGTGCTTACCAGCGGGTGCGGCCGGTGAACCCCGCGCACATCGCGTGGGCGGTCGATGCCGCGTGCGTGCAGCACGCGCTCAAGCTGTGGATCGTGCAAGGCTGGCTTCACGATCCGTCGTGCTTCGCGTCGCACCTGAATGGCGCGGTGACGATGGCGTCCGCGATGGTGGACGCGCGTGGCCATCTGATCGATTTCTTTTCCCGTTGCGTGGAAGCAGGAAGCTGATGTGAGTGCGAATCCGAACCAGATCCCGAATCCGCCGCGCTCCGGCGAGCGGCAACACGTGTTTCCGCCGCCGCTGGATCGCGATTACCGCGTCGAGGACGGGCGCGTGCAGACGCGCTCGCTGGAAGCGCATATCGTCGATCACTGCAACCTGACCTGCGCGGAATGCTGCTCGCTGTCGCCGCTGTTGCCCGAGTGGTACGCGAGCCCCGCATCGATCGAAGCCGATCTGCGCAAGGCCGCGAAGGTGTTGCGCCCGCGCATGTTCAAGCTGGTCGGCGGCGAGCCGTTGCTGCATCCGGCGCTCGTCGAAATGATCGAGCGCGTACGCGCGACCGGCATCGCGCCCGTGATCTCGGTCACGACCAACGGCCTGAAACTCGGCGAGATGCCCGACGCGTTCTGGCAAGCGGTGGATGCGCTGACGATCTCGCGCTATCCGAAGCCCGCGCTTTCCGCCGACCTGGTCGCGCATGTCGAGCGCCAGGCCGCGCGCTTCGACGTGCGCCTGAACTGGAAGATGCAGGACGTGTTCACGACGATGAACCGCGCCCAGCCGGGCACGGATCTCGACGAAGCCCAGCGCCTGTATCACGATTGCTGGATTCGCGAGCGCTGCCATATGATTCGCGACGGCATGTTCTACACGTGCACGCGCCCCGCGCATTTCCATACGCTGTACCAGGGCGAGAAGGATTTTCAGGCCGATGGCCTGCCGCTGCGCGACGATGCGGGCATGCTCGACGCGATGCTCGCCTATCTGCAACGCGAGACGCCGCTCGAAGCGTGCCTGCATTGTCAGGGTGGCAGCGCGCCGGTGGCGCCGCATCGCATCCTCAAACGCATTGAAGTGGACACCTTGAAGGCTCGTTATCCATGATCGTCGGCACGCGCGACCCGTTCGGTTTCGATCGTCTGCACTACCATCCGCGCAGCGGCGTGTCGGCGTCGGGTATCCGCGCCGTATTGCGGGCGTCGGGGCAACCGGCCGGCGCGCCGGACGCGGCCGCCATCGCGGGCTACCTGAGCGGCGAGCGCCTCGTCGGCCGCACCGTGCTGCGCGACGTGCTCGCGGTGCCACCCGGCCATGCACTGATCCGGTCGCCGCAGGGGCTGACGGTGCAGCCGGCGCCCGAGCGGCCGCAGCCCGCCGATCTGGGCACCGCGCTGCGCGCGTCGCTGCAGCGCGCGCTCGACAGCGGCAAGCGGGTCGCGCTGGCGCTGAGCGGCGGGCTCGATTCGGCGCTGCTGCTCGCGTTGCTGCGCGAGCTCGGCGCATTGCGGCACGTGACGGCCTACATCCTCGTGACCGACATGCCCGATTACTGCGAACGCGACGCGGCGCTCGAACTCGCCACGCAGATGCAGGCGAACGTGAAGATCGTGCGCGCGACCGAGGCCGATTTCATCGCGGCGCTGCCGAGAACGACCCATGCGGTCGAGGAGCCGATGTTCAACCTGCATCCGGTCGCGAAGCTGCTGCTGGCCGAGGCGATGGCAGCGGACGGCGTCGAGGTCGCGATAACCGGCGACGGTGCGGATCAGGTATTGCGCCGCGACCGGTCGGCCAACTATCTGCCGCTGTGTCACGCATTGTTCGACGCCGCGTCGGTGGATCTGCATCCGCCGTTCGTCGATGCCGCCGTCGTCGCGCATCTGACGAGCATCGCGCCCGATCCGAACAAGCAGTGCCTGCGCGATCTCGGGGCGCGCCTGAACCTGCCGGACCGTCTCGTGCACGGTCCCAAGCGCGGGCGGCTCGCGCCGGCGATGGATCTCGCGACGCTGCTCGATCGCGACCGCACGCATGCGCTGGCCGACACGCTCGGCGTGGCCGCGCCCGCTTTGCAGACGGATACCGAACGCGTGCTGTGGACGACGCTGACTCTGATCCTCGATCATCTCGATCATCTCGATCGCCTTCATCCCGATTCCGTGCATCGCCCCACCTGAGCCGTTCATGAAACGCATCCTGTTCTGCGTGGTGCCCGAGAAGGGCCACGTCAATCCGTGCATCGGCCCAGCCCAGCATCTGCGCGCCGCCGGTTGCGACGTCGCGTTCTATGCGCCGGCCGACATCAGCGACCAGCTCGACGGCGCCGGCGGTTTCGCGTTCGTCGGGCCGCGCGAGACGCCCGCGCGCCACGACCTGTCGCGCGGTGCAAGCTTCGCCGCGAACATTCGCGACGCCGACTGGCTGCGGCACTGGATCCGCACGCTGCTGATCGACCTCGCGCCCGCGCAGGTGGACGGCATCCGCGCGGTGCTGCGCGAATGGCAGCCCGACGTGGTCGTGATCGATCCGCTGCTCTATGCGGCGGCGATTGCCGCGGAACTGGAAGGGCTGCCGTGGGTGTCGATGTCGAATTCGCTGAATCCGGTGCTGCCGGACGATCTCGATTCGGAGCTGCTGCGCACGGTGCGATGGCTCGCACCGGAACGCACGCGCCTGTTCGCGCGCTACGGCCTCGACGCACGCTTTCGCGGCTGCGACGTGCTGTCGCCGCACCTGACGCTCGCGTTCACGACCGACGCGCTGGTCGGCGCGCCGCCCGCGGGTGTCGAACTGGTCGGCCCTGCGATGCCGTCGGGCCCGCGCGGCGACGAGACGGCGTTCCCGTGGGAGCGCCTCGACGCGGATCGGCCGCTCGTCTACATGTCGCTCGGCAGCCAGCTTTACTACCATCCGGACCTGTTCGCGAAGGTGATCGACGCGACGCGCGCGACGTCCGCGCAACTGCTGCTGTCGGTGGGTGAACTGGTCGATTCGGATCTGCTGCCGGCCGGTGACGCACGCGTGATCGCGGTACGTTACGCGCCGCAACTGGCGCTGCTGCGGCGCACGCACGCGTTCGTCAGCCACGGCGGCGCGAATTCGGTGATGGAGTCGCTCGCGTGCGGCGTGCCGATGCTGCTGTCGCCGTTCTGCAACGACCAGTTTCATTCGGCGCACTTCGTCGAGCGGGCCGGTGCGGGCTGCGTGCTCGATCTGCAGCAGGCGGGTGTCGCGGACATTACCGATGCGCTCGAACGCCTGTTACGCGCCGGACCGTTGCGCGAACACGCGGCGCGGATCCGCGACAGCTATGCGGCGCGCGACGGCTCCGCGCAAGCCGCGCGCCTGATCAGCGCACTCGCTTCAGGAACCCGCCTGGCGACAGCGTCATGAGCACGCGGTCCTCGATGTCGTGGTCGACTTCGAAGCGATCGTCGCGGGCGAGGAATTCGCGTGTGGCCGTGGCCGGGTTGTTGCCGCGGCCGTACGGCTTGCCGTCGAACATCGACTCGGGCAGATACTCCATGATGGTGTCCATCACGATCGCGTAGCTGCCGCGCGTCACGAATGGCGCATAGCATTCGAGTTCGCGCAGCACGTGCGCGTGCGTATGCGTGAGATCGAGGATCGCCATCACGCGCGCGCCGTCGTCGATTTGCGTACGTACCGATGCAAGCGTGTCGGGCGCGCACGATTCGCCTTCGATCAGCACCATGCGATCGGCGAGGCGGTGCGATTGCAGGCGCTGGCGGACCTCGTCGCGCAGGCGCGGCTCGATTGCGACGACGCGGCCGTGATTGCCCGCGAGTTCCAGCATCGACGCGGTGAACACCACGCCGCCGCCCGCCGCGATGCCGGTCTGGACGATGCAGTCGGGGCGCTCGCGCCAGATCAGTTCCTGCAGCGCGAGCATGTCGCCGGGCAGATGGAAGAAGCGCTCGCCGAGCCAGCGGGTCTGGAACAGGTGGCCGAATTCGGCGGCGCGCGTCAGCCATTCGATGTTGATGTCCCGCATGCGGGCCGAAGGACGCTCTGACATGGTCAATGCAACGAGTAGGAGTGACGTGAAAACGCTGGAACCGTGGCTTCACCGGTACTGGAACATCGGGCCGGCGCGCCTGCAGGCGCTGGCGTCGGGCCATACTAACAAAACGTATCTCGTCGAGGGCGATGCGGGGCGCGCGGTGCTGCGCGTGTCGTGGGCCGGCAAGCCGCTCGGGCAGATGCAGCGCGAGGCGTCGATCCTCGGCCGTCTCGGCGCGGCACGCACGACGGCGCCGCGGCTGCCCGCGCTGCCGCGGCTGCGGCCGACCGTCGACGCGCGAACCGGCGTGCGGCTGCCCGACGGACGCTGGCTGCATCTGTTCGAGCATATCGACGGCCGTCCCGGCCTGCCGGACGACCCGCACGCGGGGGCGACCGATGCGATGCGCACGCTCGCGCATCTGCATACGGCACTGGCCGCGATACCCGCGATACCCGCGATACCCGCGAGCGAAGCGGCGCCGCTGGCGTGGCTGTCCGCGCGGCATGCGCGCGTCGCGGCGCGCGCGATGCCGTCGCTGCCGGGCGATTTGAACGATGCCTACGACACGGTGATCCGCCGGATCGGCGCGCATCTCGACGCGGCGGCGGCGTGGCTGACGGGGCCGGCGCATTGGCTGCACGGCGATTATCACGCGGGCAACCTGCTGTACGTCGGCAACGCGGTGAACGGCGTGCTGGATTTCGACGACGTGGGCCAGGGCGCGCCATGGCTCGAGGCGGCCTTTGCGTCGTTCGCGCTGTCGCGCGATGCGGACCGGGACGATGGCTTCGTGTTCGACCGCGGGCGATGGGTGGCCAGTCTCGACGCTTATGCGGCGACGCGCCCGGATGCGGCGCCGGCTTGGCTGCGCGACCACCACGACGCGCTGACGACGCTGTTCTGCGCGGACCAGACGCTGATCCATCTCGAAGCCGCGCAGCGCGGGTTGTGGATGCCCGGGCCCGGCATCGGATTTCTCGGCGGCTGGCGGCAGTTGCTGGATGGGGCGGTGCCCGCGGGCTAACGGGGCGTGGCGGCAGCGCGCTGCCGGTTCAGGAACAGCCGCACCGCTTCGACCGTGTGGGGCCGCGCGTCGCCGTGCCGCGATCCATCGTGCAGGCAGAACAGCACGTCGCGATGCTGCGCCGCGCAGGCATCGGCATGCGCGCACATCGCGTCGAACAGCGCGTGCGGCGACGGCGCCGGCCGTTGCCAGTCGTCCAGTATCGCGGTCCAGCCCGTGTGTTCGCGTTGCGCGCGCGCGAGCACGGCCGCGCGACCGTCCTGCGGCATCAACCCGTATGGAAGGCGCAGCGGGATCGTGTCCGGCGCGGCAAGGCCGGCGCGACGGTAGACGTCGCGAATCAGCGCGTCGGTCGTGTCGATCTCGTCGATCAGCGCGGCGTCGGCGAGCGCGCCCGGTTTCGCGTGCGAATACGTGTGGTTGCCGAGCCGGTGGCCGTCGCGCGCGATTCTCGTTGCGACGTCGAGCGCGCCCGCGAGATGCTTGCCGAGCACGAAGAAGGTCGCCGTGCACGATGCGTGGTGCAGCACGTCGAGCAGCGCAGGCGTCGAGGGGCCGGGGCCGTCGTCGAAACTGAGGTGAATGGTCGTCATGGCTGGCCCGGGCCGCTTATTGAACCGGCTCGATGGCCAGCGGACACCGGCCGACTGGACGCAGCCGCGAACCGGTCCATTCGTAGAAGAACCGGGCCGCTTTCGCGTAGCCGTCGTCGCACGCATCGTTGAAGCAGCCGGCGACGATCAGCAGCGTGCTGCCGGCACGGAAGTCGACACGTTCGTCGTCATTGCCCATCACGCCCGAGATGGATTTCACGCCGGGCATCGTGTACGTCGCGCCCGTGTCCTTGTCGACGATCGCGAAATTTCGGCAATCCGTTCCGCAACCCCAGATCGCGACGCGGTAGTGACCGGCAAAATTGGCCGGTTGCGCGAATTCGTCGCGAATGACGGTGCGGTACAGGCGCGCTTCCTTGCTGGTGAGCCGAGGCGTGGCAGCCGGCTTGCGCGGCGCACGGGCGGCGGCCGGTGCCGGATAACGGTCGAACGAAGGCGACGTGCAGGCCGAAGCCGTCGTGGCTACGGGCGCCGCAGCGGCGACATCGGTGGCACCGGCGCCGGCCATGAGTGCGGCCGATGCGCCGGCGATCAGCAAAAATCGATGGGCAAGCGCCACGCGAGGGTCATTCATGTTCGAGGTGGATGTCGGATCGCAGCGGTCAGGCGGCCGACGACGATTCTATGACGCTTCGCGCGGGCCTGCGACACGGAAACGCCCGTCAAGCATTGTCAAATCGCCGCGATATCACGATGCCTGACGTTTCACGCGGCGTCGAAGGCTGTCATGCCACGGTCGATTGAGTATCCTTGGATGCGATTCGCGGTACTCACGCAATCACAACCGGGAGGCTTTACATGAATGCACGTCTTTACCGCGCGACCGTTGCCGGCGCGCTGATCGGATTGCTCGCGCCGTTTTCGGTCGCCCACGCGCAACTGGGCGACGTCCTGAAACAGGTCGGCGGGGGCGGTGATTCCGGCGGCAGCGCGGGCGGGGCGCTCGGCAACCTCGGCGGCCTCGGCGGCGCGCTGACGGGCGGCGGCGGTGCGTCGCTGATGCCGGGCAGCACGGGCAACGTCGCGGGCCTGCTGCAGTTCTGCATCCAGAACAACTATCTCGGCGGCGCGACCGGCGGCGGCGCGGCGTCGGTGAAGGACGCGCTGATCGGCAAGCTCGGCGGCAACGCGTCCGCGTCGTCCGACAGTGGCTATACGAGCGGTGCGAGCGGGATTCTCGACGCAGGCAACGGCAGCAAGCTCGACCTGAGCGGCGGCGGCCTGAAGCAGCAGGTGACCAAGCAGATCTGCGACAAGGTGCTCACGCAGGCCAAGTCGCTGCTGTAAACGCATCGGCACGCGTTGCGCGTGCCGGCGCCGGGGCGGCGCACATGCGCCGTGCCCCGGCAGTCATTCAGGCCGTGACGTTCGTCACGGCGAACAGCGCGTATCCCGTCAGGCGATGCCGCGGCCCGCGCGCGGGCACGGTCCGCGCGGCTCAATCCGCCAGCCGCTTGTCCGCGAGCGCCTTGCAGCAGTCTTCGTACACCCATTGCACGAGTTTGGCCCGATAGTCGAGATCGTCGGTATCGACGATTTCCTCGACCGCGTCGCGCGCCCACGACGCGTCGACGAACCCCGCATGCCGCTTCGCGATGTCCTGCGCGAGCGCCGCGAGCCTGGCGACCGACAGCCAGTCGGCTTGGCGGTGATGGCGGTCGAGCCAGCGGTGCGCGGCCTGCACCTGGAACGCGGCGTCCGGCCATGATTCGTTGAGGTAAAACGCGCCGAGGTTGCCGCAGGTGAGCCAGCAAAGCAGCTCCAGGCGGTCTTGCGAGCCGAGGGTATGGGATGCGTCGGACATGGCAGCGCTCACGAAGTGCGTCGATTCCGGGCGGCGCCGGCCGCAACGGGCCGATGCCGATATTAAAAACATAGCACGATGCGGGCCCGGCCGCGCACCCGGGCGGATGCTGACGTGGCGGCGACCCGACGGATGCCGCGCCGGCCGTGTGCGGCGGGCGGCGGAGCACCGGCGCGACGGGGCGACGGGGCGACGGGGCGCCGGTCCTTTCGAATCGCTGTCATTCGTCACACCCGTCACCGAAACGCTCGCTAGAATGGCGGCTTCCCTGGAGGCGGAACACGATGAAAATCTACGACCAGTTCTACATCGACGGCGCATGGCGCAAACCGGCCGGCACCGGCACGATCGACGTGATCGACTCGGGCACCGAAGCCGTGATCGGCCGGATTCCCGAGGGCGTCGCGTCCGACGCACAGGACGCGATCCGCGCGGCGCGCGCGGCCTTCGACGCGTGGGCGGCCACGCCGGCCGCGACGCGGGCGGGTTATCTGCGCAAGATCGTCGAGCATCTGCAGGCGCGCAGCGAGGAACTCGCGCAGTCGATCACCGGCGAAGTCGGCATGCCGATCAAGCTGTCGCGCGCGATCCAGGTCGGCGGCCCGATCTACAACTGGAAGGCGTACGCGAAGCTCGCCGAATCGTTCGAATTCGAGGCCCGGGTCGGCAATTCGCTGGTGGTGCGCGAGCCGGTCGGCGTCGTCGCGGCGATCACGCCGTGGAACTACCCGCTCAACCAGATCACGCTGAAGGTCGCGCCGGCGCTCGCGGCCGGCTGCACGGTGGTGCTGAAGCCGTCCGAAGTCGCGCCGCTCAACGCGTTCATGCTCGCCGAAGCGATCCACGAGGCCGGGCTGCCGGCCGGCGTGTTCAACCTCGTGTGCGGGTATGGCCCGGTCGTCGGCGAGGTGTTGGCGACCGACCCGGACGTCGACATGGTGTCGTTCACCGGCTCGACGCGCGCGGGCAAGCGCGTGGCCGAACTGGCGGCCGCGGGCGTCAAGCGCGTCGCGCTGGAGCTCGGCGGCAAGTCGGCATCGGTGATCCTCGACGACGCCGATTTCGCGACGGCGGTGAAGGGCACCGTCAACGCGTGCTACCTGAACGCCGGCCAGACCTGCTCCGCGCATACGCGGATGCTGGTGCCGGAAGCTCGCTACGACGAAGCGCGCGAGATCGCGAAGGCCGTGGCCGAAACGTACGTCGCGGGCGACCCGCGGCAGGAGGCGACGCGCCTCGGCGCGCTGGCGTCGGCCGTGCAGCAGCAGCGCGTGCAGGCCTACATCCAGCGCGGGATCGACGAAGGCGCGGAACTCGTGACGGGCGGCACCGGGTTGCCGGAAGGGCTCGCGAAGGGCTTCTTCGTGAAGCCGACCGTGTTCGGCCGCGTCGATCCGAAATCGATGATCGCGCAGGAAGAGATCTTCGGGCCGGTGCTGTCGATCATCACGTATCGCGATGAAGACGAAGCCGTGCGGATCGCGAACGATTCGCCGTACGGGCTCGGCGGCGCGGTGTGGGCCGGCAGCGACGAACGCGCGATGCGCGTTGCGCGCCGCATCCGCACCGGGCAGGTCGACATCAACGGCGGCACGTGGAACGGCGCCGCGCCGTTCGGCGGCTTCAAGCAGTCGGGGCACGGCCGCGAGAACGGCGTGTACGGGCTCGAAGAGTATCTCGAATACAAGTCGATGCAGTTGAAGCCGGCCTGAGCGCCGCGCGCGGCCCGAACCGGAGACGGCACGTTCGCGTGCCGTTTTTTTATTGACGGCCGTCAAGGTGCGCGGCGGTGGATCGTCGATCATCGCGGTTCCGATGTTCCGACGAGGTTTCAGATGACCGTACGCACTTCCTTTCCGCCGCTGACGATTCGCGGCCGCACCTTGCTGCCCGTCGTGCAGGGCGGCATGGGCGTCGGCATCTCCGCGCACCGGCTGGCGGGCAGCGTCGCGCGCGAAGGTGCGGTCGGCACGATCGCGAGCATCGACCTGCGCCACCATCATGCGGATTTGCTCGCGCGTTGCCGCGCGCAACCCGATCGCGCGACGCTCGAAGCGGCGAACCTCGACGCGCTCGCGCGCGAGATCCGTCTCGCGAAAACGTACAGCGAAGGGCGCGGGATGATCGCGGTCAACGTGATGAAGGCGGTGAGCGCGCATGCGGACTACGTGCGGGTCGCGTGCGACGAGGGCGCCGACGCGATCGTGATGGGCGCGGGTCTGCCGCTCGACTTGCCCGACCTCACGCACGGGCACGACATCGCGCTGATCCCGATCCTGTCGGACAGCCGCGGGATCGCGCTGGTGCTGAAGAAGTGGATGAAGAAGGGGCGCCTGCCCGACGCGATCGTGATCGAGCATCCGGCGCACGCGGGCGGCCACCTCGGCGTCACGCAGATCGACGACATGCACGACGCCCGTTTCGATTTCGCGCGCGTGCTCGACGAGACCGCGCAGGTGATGGCGTCGCTCGGCATCGCCCGCGACACGATCCCGCTGATCGTGGCCGGCGGGATCAACAGTCACGATACGGTGCGCGCGGCGTTCGCGGCTGGCGCGGACGGCGTGCAGGTCGGGACGCCGTTCGCGGTGACCGAGGAAGGCGATGCGCATCCGCATTTCAAGCGCGTGCTCGCCGATGCGACGCCTGACGACATCGTCGAATTCGTCAGCGTGACGGGGCTGCCGGCACGCGCGGTGAAGACGCCGTGGCTCGATCGTTACCTGCGCAACGAGACACGCATTCGCACCAAGCTCGGCGCGCTGAAGCAGCGCTGCCCGACCGCGCTCGAATGCCTGAGCGTATGCGGCCTGCGTGACGGCATCGAGAAATTCGGCCACTTCTGCATCGATACGCGGCTCGCGGCCGCGTTGCGCGGCGATGTCGCGAACGGTCTGTTCTTCCGCGGCCGGGAGGCGTTGCCGTTCGGCCGCGCGATCCGCAGCGTGCGCGATCTGCTCGACCTGCTGCTGACGGGCAGTGCGACCGAGCCTGCGGCAAACCGTCCCACGTTTACGCTGGCTTGACCAATATCAAGATGACGAAAAGACCCTACAGGGAGAATGGAAACCATTCTTTGGGGGTCCGTACCATGCATAAAACGATTCGAACTTGTGTCACCGCTGCCGCCGTCGCGGCCACCATCGCGATGCCGTCGCTGTCGCACGCGGCGTCGCCGGGCGACGGCATCCATCAGGGTGACGTACTGGTTCGGCTTCGCGCGATCAGCATCCAGCCGAACGAGCGCGCGAGCGACACGCTCGGCGCGATCAACACGGGCGTGAACAACGCGATCGTGCCCGAGCTCGACTTCACGTACATGATCCGCGACTACCTCGGCGTCGAGCTGATCCTCGGCACGTCGCGGCATCAGTTGACGTCGAGTCTCGGCAATCTCGGCGGCGTGGGCGTGCTGCCGCCGACACTGCTGCTGCAGTATCACTTCAACCATGCGGGCAAGGTGCGCCCGTACGTCGGCGCCGGGTTGAACTACACGTATTTCTACAACAACGGGCTCAACGTCGGCGGTGAGGGCGTGTCGATCAACAAGAGCAGCTTCGGCCCCGCGCTGCAGTTCGGCGTGGACGTGCAGCTGACGAAGAAGGTGTTCATGAACGTCGACGTGAAGAAGATCTGGATGAGCACCGATGCGACGCTGGGCGACAAGGGCATCGGCACGCTGCACATCGATCCGCTGATCGTCGGCGTGGGCGTCGGGATGAAGTTCTAGACGCGACGGAACAAGAACAGAGTTGGGGTTGGCGGCATGGCGGTCGGCATGCCGCTTTTTTTATGTGCGGGCGTCGCGGGCGGTATCGGGGTCCGGCTCGCAGCGCGCGTCGGCCCGCTCGTAGTAGCGCGTCGTGACGGGCGGCCGGTCCGGCAGTGCGATCGTCAGCCGACAGTGCTGGCCGTCCGGCAGCACGACGCGCAGCGGCATGCTCAACTGCGCGCCCGCGAGCAGCAGCTTGCCCGCGCTCGCGGATACGGTCACGAACCGGTCGTCGTCGTCGATGACGGTCGACAGCACCGGCAACGCCGCGCCGTTCGCTTGCGTCACGGTCAGCAACACGCGCCGCGTCGTCTCGACGGAGAATTCGACACGGCTCACCGAGCCGCGACCTGCTTCGACGGTCTGCATGCCGTTCTTCAGATCGATATTGCGCGGCAGGTCTTTCGTCCTGATCCGGATGAAGGTTTGCGCGTATGCGGGCAGCGACGCGATGACGGCCCGGCCGCGCCGATCGGTCCAGACCGGGCCGGACGGCGTCGCGAGTTCGATGCCCGGCTGTTCGCCGACGCGCGCGAGCGCGAACGTGTCGCGAATCGCATACGGCGACAGCATGCCGGCGCCATCGATCCACGCGAGCGCGCCGCGCAGGTTGACGCTGAGCATCGAGCGGCCGGCGCCGAACACGCCCGCATTGACGGTGGCGCGCGCATGGTTCGGCGTCGCGCTGACGCTCGCGCGGATCGACGGCGACCGGCTCGCGGTGTCGTAGTCGGCCGCGACGCTGTAGTGGCCGGTACGGCCGAACGTGTCGGCGTAGCGTGCGCCGGAACGCGCCGCATGGCCGTCGAGGTTCGCATAGGTGCCGACGTTGCGACGGCCGATCGGCACGCTCATGTTCACGTAGACCTGGGTGCCGCCCGCGCCGCGGCTGCCGAGCGTGCGGTTCACGTTCAGCGCGACCGATGCGCGTCCGAACGGACGCGTCCACGTGCCGGACACGCGCTGCAGCGCGGGGCCGTCGAACAGCCCGACGCGCGTGTAATCGAACGACAGCGCGCCGAGTGCGCGATCGTGCCAGCCGAGTGTGGTCGCGAACTGGGTATGCGAGGGTGGCGTGAAGGCGTCCAGCGACCGGACGGCGTCGGTCAGCTCCCGGTATCCGGGCGTGCGCCGCACGAACGACAGACTGGCGCGCAGCGCCGTGTCGAGCGTGTTCGCCAATGCGATGCGGGCCTGGGTGCCGCGTCGGGCGGCGGTGCGGCTGACGTCGATGCCGACGGCCGCACCGAGCCCGGCAAGCGGCGCGAATTCGACGCGCGCGGCGCCCGACTGCAACGGCGACGACGCGAGGATGCCGGCGCTCAGCCGCGCACGCTGCCGGATCTGCCAGCCGCGCGTGGCGGTCGCGAGCCACGGCGCTTGCGCGTATCCGTCGTTCTGCACGCGGCCGACGGCGATCGCCAGCCCTTGCGCCGCCGCGAGCCCGGCGCCGGGCAGCGACGCGCCCGGCACGACGAAGTGCTGAACGCCGCCGGTTGCCTCGACCACCGTCACATCGAGATCCGCGGCGCCGCTGACGAGCGGCAGGTCGCCCAGCGAAAACGGTCCGGGCGGCACCTGCGACGCGTGGATCAGCACGCCCAGCTGGCGCACCTCCACGCGTGCCTGCGTCCGGGCGATCCCGGTCACCCGGGCAGCGGCGCCGGGCGCGGCGGCCAGCGCTTCGTCGGGAAACGTCTGCACGCCGAACATCCGGCCCACCGTGAATAGCGTCGATTGTGGAACGATCTGCCCGGCCTGCAGCGTCGTGCCGCGCGCGGCGAAGGTGCGCTGCGCGTATGCTGCCTGATGCTCGACGCCCACGCGGCCGTCCACCGACGTGACGATCTGGCTGCTGCGCACGATCCAGTCCGATGCGTTGAATCCGGCCTCGGTCGCGGCCTGCCAGTACTGCGACGTGCCGGCCGGATTGCGTGTCGTCATCGCAAGCACGTCGTAGTTGACCAGGCCGGCGAGACCGCCGCGTGCGAACGTATCCGGCGTGCGCGGGCGCGTATCGAGGGCGTCGGCCGGTACGACGAAATCGATCGCGCCGTCGGCCGGGCGCAACGTGACGATCGCCTGCGGATACGCGCGCCGGTAATCGTGGCAGGCGGTCGCGTCGCGGAACGTGTCGGGCGCGACGAGGCCGGCCGCACGCAACAACTGGGGCGTGACGCACAGGTTGCCGTCGGTGTCGAAACGCGCATCGGCACGGCCGGCGCGCCGGCCGTTGACCGTCAGCCGGACGGCCGAGAGACCCGGCATGAAGCGCGGTGCGTGCGCGAAATAGCGGCTGGTCGTGGCGTCGATACCGTGCTCGCGCAACGCGCCTGCGTCGAATTCGAGCGCGTCGGTCGACGGGTGTCCGGGGCCGGCCGGCGCGGCGCACGGCGCGCTGCCCGCGCCGACGTACAGCCCGAACGCGAGCAGTGCGTTTCGGCGATGAGCGGTGCGCGACATGGACGGTCCGAAAACGATGCCGTGCGGTCTACCGGTGCGAGGCCGCATCGGCCGCACGGGGCGCGAGCGCCGCGTCGTAGTGATCGACCGAGTAGCCGTAGACGGTGGCCGGGAAGATTCGTACCTGTTCGAGCGTTGCGGGACGCTCGGCGAGCGCGATCCGGCGGGTTTGCCCGGCCAGCACGTACGGCGCCGGCAGCGACACGATCTGCCGGGTCGGAAGCAGCTGCACTTTCTGTTCGAGGCGTACCACGTAGCGACTGTCGTTGCGCACGACCAGTTCGCCGCCTTCGACCGACCACTTCAACAACGTCCACGGTGCGTCGTTGCGCGCGAGATCGCGCGGCTGGATCAGCACGGGCAGGTTCTGGCGGATGATCGTCCGGATCTCGTTGCGGCCCGGACGCTGCGGCGGAATGCCCGAGAACGACGCGCGGGCGAGGCGCTGCGTGGCGAGCGGTGCGTCGCTGGCGAGGACGAACCGGACGAGCTGCACCGCACCGCCTTCGACTCGCGCGATCGGCGGGGTCACGACCACGAGCACGGCGTCGTCTTCGGGAATCGGTTCGATCGTCGTATGCAGCAGCGTCGGGTGATCGTCGGTGTTCTTGACCGAGATCGTGCCTTCGCCGTCGGCTTCGTCGACGATCACGACCGACGTTTCGGGCACGACGCCCATCGCGTGAACGGCGGCCGGGCCGAGCAGGCAACCGGCGAGCAGGGCGAGCGGGAAAAACCGCGGGAAATGGAGGGCTGGGAGAGTCATGGAACCGGCTGGCTGTTGGTGCAAGCGTGTGTCGCGCCGCCGCTTCGTGAAGCGGCGGCGCGGTCGACGCCTGTCAGGCGATCGAGTCAATCAATGGCACGACGCGTACCGGCATTACAGGTACACGAGGGACACGGTGGCGAGGCCGTCGAGATTGATTTCCTGGCTGAGGTCGAGATTCGACGTCTTGTCGATCGCGGCCTGCACGTCGAGCGTGCCGGAGAACACCTTCGCCGCGACCGGCACGGTCTGGCCTTTCTTGGCCCACGACTCGTAGCCGCCGGTGTTGTCGACCACGCCGTCGGAAGCCGTCCAGGTGGTGCCCTTGGTGCTCGAATAAATCGAATCGACGGCCGCGCCGTCGGCCTGGAACGAATTCTTCCGGAAACGGAATGCAAAGCCGCCGATATTCTTGCCGCTGGCCGTGCCGAGGCCGAATTGAACATTATCCGATTTCGACATGCCGAAGAAATTGATATTGCCGGAAAGGGCGCCGGTGCCGGCGCGATTATCCTGCGCCGTCAATGCGACGCGCGCGGCGGCGTCGCAGGTGATCGTGATCGAATCCGACAGGATCGCGAGCAGCGTGGGCGCGGTCGGGCTGAGTTGGGCCGAGCCGATCAGCCCGTAATCGAACGTGCCGCCGCCGGCCAGCGTCGGCGTGCACGCGCCGGGCTTGACCGTGCCGGTGACCTTGACGTCGAACGTGTCGGCGAAAGCCGCGGTGGTGCCCCATGCGAGCAGGCCTGCAATCACGAGGCGCGAGGCCTGGTTCGTCATCTTAACGAATTTCATCTGGACGTGTTCCTGGTGGCAATCCGGAATGCCGAAAATGGATTCGGCGATCCGGGTTTGTCTGGATTAATGAAATGAAACTTGCTCGCGGTTATTTCCGATGAGCGGAGGAAATTTATCAACTCGATTTCCGAAAAGAAATCGGACTTGTACAAATTTTCGAGGATATTTTTTATGAGATTTCCAGTTTTGGTCGGGAGGGGAATTCGATTTTCATGCGGAAAGCCGGTGTTTTAATTGTTAAGAATGTCAGATCAGATATTTTTAAACTTCGGCGACGATGAAGCGATATGGAATCGGCGTGCGCCGACGATGTTGACGAACGAAGTGCCCAACGGTTCGCACCGAGCGGTCGGCATTGGCGGCTCGGGACGGCGGACGCGTGACGTCATTGCGGACGTCGCGTACGTCGGCAGCGGGAAGAGCGGGGAGAGAGGGAAGGTGTCGCGTCGGTGCGCGGCGGTGTAACAGCGAAGGCGGGCAGGGAGGCTGGCCGGATGAAGTCGGCCGGGGGGCGAGCGAGCGGCGTGTGAGCGGACGGCGCTGCCCGATCGTTCGCATCGCGTCGGCCTGCGCCGACGCGGGACGCGTTACAGCTTGTCGTACTGGAAGCGCATCGCGGTGCCTTCGCGCGTGATGCGTTCCCACACCGCGCGCTTTTCGTCGTCGCTCAGGAACACCCAGTTCGACACTTCGGCCGCCGTGCGGCCGCAGCCCTTGCAGACTTCGTCGAAGAGCGTCGAGCACACGCCGATGCAGGGGCTGTCGGGGAGGTCGTGAAGATTGGAGGCCATCGGGAGGGTTCGCGCAGTTGAATCGTCAGCCGCCATTTTAATGCATCGCGGCGGCCCGGCCGGACGCTCGCGCCGGCATGCTGTCCCGGCGCGGCAGCGGGACAGTACGGCCGGGCGTTGCCTGCGGGCGCCGGGCGGGCACGCCGGGCATGCGAACGCCGGTTCGCCGCTGTCCGTTTTTCCGGGTGGACAGCCGTCGATTACCCGATAGAATTCCCCCGGAACGCCCCGCCGCGCGGGCGGCCCGACGGGCCGGCGGCGGTAATCTGTTCCGTTTGCGCGACACCGGCATGATTTTTTTGTGACGGGGCGCGAATGATGGTAGTTTTCGGGGTTTTCGAGGGGCGGCGCGCCCGAATGCGCCGCCATGACGAGGCAGACGGCAGCCGGGCAGTGCGTCCGGCCGGAGGGAGAACGGGATGAAAGCAAAGGTAGTGGGCCGGTTCGCAGCGCTCGCGCTGTGCGTGGGTGCATCGGCGGCAGCGGCGAAGGATACGCAGCTCAATGTCTATAACTGGTCGGACTACATTGCGAAGGACACGATCCCGAACTTCGAGAAGCAAACGGGCGTCAAGGTCCGCTACGACAACTACGACAGCGACGATACGCTGCAGGCGAAGCTGCTGACGGGCAGCTCGGGCTACGACATCGTCGTGCCGACCAGCAACTACGCGGGCAAGCAGATCGCCGCCGGCATCTTCGCGCCGCTCGACAAGTCGAAGCTGCCGAACCTCAAGTACCTCGATCCGCAACTGATGGCGCTCGTCGCCGGCGCGGACCCGGGCAACAAGTACTCGGTGCCCTGGGCGTACGGTACGACCGGCCTCGCATACAACCTGACGAAGGCGCAGCAGGCGCTCGGCAAGGTGCCGCTCGACAACTGGGACATCCTGTTCAAGCCGGAAAACCTCGCGAAGCTGAAGACCTGCGGCGTGTCGGTGCTCGACGCGCCCGACCAGATGTTCGCGGCGACGCTGCACTACATCGGCAAGGATCCGATGAGCACGAACCCGGCCGACTACAAGGCCGCGATGGACGTGCTGAAGAAGATCCGTCCGTACATCACGCAATTCAACTCGTCGGGCTACATCAACGACCTGGTCGGCGGCGACATCTGCTTCGCGTTCGGCTGGTCGGGCGACGTCGTGATCGCGAAGCATCGCGCGATCGAGGCGAAGAAGCCGTACAAGGTCGAGTACTACATTCCGAAGGGCGGCGCGCCGGTGTGGTTCGACGTGATGGCGATCCCGAAGGATGCGAAGAACAAGGAAGCCGCGCTGCAGTGGATCAACTACATCGAGGATCCGAAGGTGCACGCGGCGATCACCAACGCGGTGTACTACCCGAGCGCCAATGCCGAGGCACGCAAGTACGTGCGGCCCGACGTCGCGAACGACCCGGCCGTCTACCCGCCGGCCGACGTCGTGAAGACGCTGTTCCTGCTCAAGCCGCTGCCGCCTGAAATCCAGCGTCTGCAGACGCGTCTGTGGACCGAGCTGAAGTCGGGCCGCTGACGCGAGCCGAAGTGAATCAGCAGTCATGAAGCCCCTGGTGCCCCCGGGGGCTTTGTTCGTCTAACGCAGGAGAGAAGCAGCACATCATGAATAGCCAGTCGGGCGCGCCGGTCGCGGGCGCGCCGTTCTCCGTTTCCTCCTCCGGCGCCGATGCGCGCGCCGAGAACTTTGTCCAGATCGTCGACGTCGTCAAGAAATTCGGCGACACCGAAGCCGTGCGCAGCGTCAACCTGACCGTGCGCCAGGGCGAGCTGTTCGCGCTGCTCGGCAGCTCGGGCTGCGGCAAGTCGACGTTGCTGCGGATGCTCGCGGGCCTCGAGACGGTCACGTCGGGCAAGATCCTGATCGACGGCGAGGACCTCGCGCAGATGCCGCCGTACAAGCGGCCCGTGAACATGATGTTCCAGTCGTATGCGCTGTTCCCGCACATGTCGGTCGAGTCGAACGTCGCGTTCGGGCTGAAGCAGGAAGGCACGCCGAAGGCCGAGCTGAAGGCGCGCGTCGCGTCCGCGCTCGAACTCGTGCAGATGGGCAAGTATGCGAAGCGCAAGCCGCATCAACTCTCCGGCGGCCAGCAGCAGCGCGTCGCGCTCGCGCGTTCGCTGGTCAAGCGCCCGAAGCTGCTGCTGCTCGACGAGCCGATGTCCGCGCTCGACAAGCAAATCCGCCAGCGCACGCAGATCGAGCTCGTCAACATCCTGAACAAGGTCGGCGTCACCTGCATCATGGTCACGCACGATCAGGAAGAGGCGATGACGATGGCGAACCGCCTCGCGGTGATGAGCGAAGGCCAGATCGTCCAGATCGGCTCGCCGAACGAAGTGTACGAATACCCGAACAGCCGCTTCTCGGCCGAATTCATCGGCTCGACGAACCTGTTCGACGGCGTGACGGTCGAGGACGAACCCGATCACGTGTACATCGAATCGCCGGAACTGCCGAGCCGGCTGTACGTGAGCCATGGCATCTCCGGCCCGCTCGGGATGCCGGTCACGGTGTCGGTGCGCCCCGAGCGGATCGCGCTCACGCGCAAGCCGCCCGAAGGCGCGTTCAACTGGGCGCGAGGCCGGATCAGCAACGTCGCGTACATGGGCGGCTATTCGCTGTATCACGTGAAGCTCGATGGCGGCAAGACGGTGATCGCGAACGTGTCGAGCCTCGCGATTTCGGAACTCGACACGCCGGCGCTCGGCGACGAGATCTACGTGCGCTGGAGCGCGACCGCCGGCGTGGTGCTGACGTCATGAACGCGTTCAAGTCCCTGCTCGAGTGGCCGGTGCGGCGCTTCAACCTGACGGGCGCGACGGCGGTCGTCGCCGGGCCGTTCACGTGGCTCGTGCTGTTCTTCCTCGTGCCGTTCGTGCTGGTCGTGAAGATCAGCTTCGCGGAGCTGCAGCTCGGCATCCCGCCGTATACGGAGCTTGCATCGTACGCGGACGGCGTCGTGCACATCGCGCTGAACCTGTCGCACTACGCGTTCCTGTTCACGGACAGCCTGTATTTCGCGACCTACGTGAACTCGGTGTGGGTCGCCGCGATCACGACGCTGCTGTGCCTGCTGCTCGGCTATCCGATGGCGTACTACATCGCGCGCTCGAACCCGGCCACCCGCAACCTGCTGATGATGGGCGTGATGCTGCCGTTCTGGACGTCGTTCCTGATCCGCGTGTATGCGTGGATCGGCATCCTGAAGAACAACGGCCTGCTGAACAACTTCCTGATGTGGATCGGGCTCACGCATACGCCGATCGAGCTGTACCGCACCAACTACGCCGTATACATCGGGATGGTGTATTCGTACCTGCCGTTCCTCGTGATGCCGCTCTACGCGCACCTCGTGAAGATGGACCTGCGCCTGCTCGAAGCCGCGTACGACCTCGGCGCGAAACCGTGGAAGGCGTTCGTGCAGATCACGCTGCCGCTGTCGAAGAACGGGATCATCGCGGGCTGCCTGCTGGTGTTCATCCCGGCGGTCGGCGAGTACGTGATTCCGGAGTTGCTTGGCGGCGCGAATACGCTGATGATCGGCCGCGTGATGTTGAACGAGTTCTTCAACAACGCGGACTGGCCGATGGCGTCGGCCGTGACCTGTGCGATGGTGTTGCTGCTGCTCGTGCCGATGGCGATGTTCCAGCACTTCCAGGCGAAGGAACAGGGGGGGCGTCGATGAAGCCGAATCGCTACCTGCAATTCGCGGCGCTGTTCGTCGGCTTTGCGTTCCTGTACGTCCCGATCATCAGCCTGATCGTCTATTCGTTCAACGAGTCGAAGCTCGTCACCGTGTGGTCGGGCTTCTCGTTCCGCTGGTACGCGGCGCTCGCCGAGGACGACGAGCTGCTGACGGCCGCGTGGCTGTCGCTGAAGATCGGCGTGCTGACCGCGTTCGCATCGGTGTTCATCGGCACATGGGCCGGCTTCGTGCTCGCGCGGATGGGGCGCTTTCGCGGCTTCGCGCTGTTCAGCGGGATGATCAACGCGCCGCTCGTGATCCCCGAGGTGATCCAGGGGATCTCGCTGCTGCTGCTGTTCATCGAGCTCGCGAAGTGGATCGGCTGGCCGGCCGAGCGCGGCGTGTTCACGATCTGGCTCGGCCACGTGATGCTGTGCATCTCGTACGTCGCGATCATCGTGCAGTCGCGCGTGCGCGAGCTGAACCCGTCGCTGGAAGAGGCCGCGCTCGATCTCGGCGCGACGCCGCTGAAGGTGTTCTTCACGATCACGCTGCCGCTGATCTCGCAGGCGCTGATCGCCGGCTGGCTGCTGTCGTTCACGCTGTCGATCGACGACCTCGTGCTGTCGGCGTTCCTGTCGGGCCCCGGCTCGACGACGTTGCCGCTCGTCGTGTTCTCGCGCGTGCGCCTCGGGCTGAACCCGGAGATGAACGCGCTCGCGACGCTGTTCATCATCGCGGTGACGGCCGGCGTCGTGATCGCGAACTTCGTGATGCTGCGTCAGGAACGCAAGCGGATGGCGGGGTTCGCGGCCTGACGCGCCGATTGCGGCCGTCATGAAAAACGCCCGGTGCCGACGACGAGTCGGCCCGGGCGTTTCGTTTTGGCGAGACGAGTGGCGGGGGGAAGAGTCCCTATATTGCTGGTGGGTACCGCGGGGGGGGAATGAAATTTTCAGAATTGTTTGGTGCAAGTCTGACTGCCGCGATCGTGGCAGGCTTGCTCATCGGTTTTTTGTCCGTCAAGGATTTCGGTAGCGTTTCGATCGCGTTTTCCGTTGTTGCTTTCGCGGTTGCATTTCCCGTGGCAATGCTGCTCTCGTATCCGATCTATTGGGCGGGCACACGACTGCCGCAGAAGGTTGTCTTACCGATGCTGGTCGTCGTGGGTGGCGTGGTGGGATCGATCGTTCTTGCGGTTCTGACAAATGCAGCATGGCCGAACGTCGCAAGAAGCGAAGGAATGGCCTTGCTGTATTCGGCAATCGGAGCGATGTGCGCGGTTTCGGCGCTGTGCTATGTCGAGCGATCGCGGATTGCCGACAAACTGTGCAAATGGCGCAAGTGATGATCATGCCGCGTTTGTTTTGATGGAGACTGACCATCGTTTCGTTGTCCGGAGCGCGATAACCCGCGAGCATCGCGAGTTCAGCTACCGAACGCAGCCTTGGCCAGCAGCCCGAGCGCGACGCACACGAGCACGGCCGCGAAACCGGCCTGCACGTGCCGCGCGGCGAGGTGGCGCGACGCGCCGCGGCCGGCGGCCATGCCGAGCGCGGTCGCGACGGTGAACCACAGCGTCACGTCGAGCGGCGCGCGCGTGCCGGACACGAGCGTCGCAAGCACGCCGCCGGTGCCGACCAGCGCGATCACCATCAGCGACGTCGCGACCACCCCGTGCATCGACACGTTCGTGAACTTGCGCAGCATCGGCACGATCACGAAGCCGCCGCCGACGCCGAGTAACCCCGTCATCAGGCCGGTGACCGCGCCGGTCGATGCCAGCGCGATGCCCACGGGCCACGACCACACGAGCCGTCCGGTGTCGGGGTTGATGCGGCCCACGCACAGCGGTGACGCGTCGGCATCCGCCGCGACCCGCCGCAGCGCCTGTCGCAGCAGGCGGCCGGCGACGACCAGCATCGTCAGCGCGAACAGCGTGAGCAGCAGGCGCTGCGGCAGCACGTGCGCGAGCCGCACGCCGAGGGTGGTCAGCGGCACGCCGGCCACGGCCATCAGCAGCGCCGCGCGGTAGCGCACGAGCCCGCGGCGAAAGCCTTCGAGCGCGCCGAGCGCGGCGCTGCCGGCCACCGCGACGAGCGCGACGGGCGTGGCCTGCTGCATCGGCCAGCTCATCCCGACGACGAGCGCGGGCACCGCGAGAATGCCGCCGCCTGCGCCGGTCAGGCCGAGCACGGCGCCCACGAAGCCGCCGAGTACGAGGGAAATCAGCATGACGTCATCGCGCTCCGGTCAACCTGCGATCGCGGGCTTCGCGAGCCATTCGCGGCCCTTGAGCATCGCCTTCCAGTAGAGCGGCGGCAGCACGCGCTCCTTGAGCAGCCACGCGAGCCGCGACGGGCGCTTGCCGTCGATCAGCCAGGCGGGGAAGGTCGGCGCGACCTTGCCGCCGTACAGGAATTCGGCGAGCACGATCTTGCCGCGCTCGACGGTGAGCGGGCACGAGCCGTAGCCGTCGTAGGCGGCGTCGCCGTGCGCGCGGCCGAGCGACGCGAGCAGATTGTGCGCGACGACGGGCGCCTGCTTGCGGGCGGCCGCGGCGGTTTTCGCATTGGTCGTGTTGGTGACGTCGCCGAGCGCATAAATGTCGGCAAACTGCTTGTGCCGCAGCGTCGCCGGATCGACGTCGATCCAGCCGGCCGCGTCGGCGAGCGGGCTCGCGCGCACGAAGTCGGGCGCCTTCTGCGGCGGCACCACGTGGATCATGTCGAACGACCGCTCGACGGTTTCCTTGCCGCCGTCCGGCAGTGCGCGCGAGAACGTCGCGCGGCGCGCGGGCCCGTCGATCGCGACGAGGTTGTGGCCGAACGACAGCGCGATGTCGTAGCTTTTCACGTACTCCATCAGCGCGGGTACGTAGTCGGCGACGCCGAACAGCGCGCCACCCGCATTCAGGAATTCGACGTTCGCGGCGTCGAGGCGCCCCGTGCGCCGCCAGTGATCGCACGACAGGTACATCGCCTTTTGCGGCGCGCCCGCGCACTTGATCGGCATCGGCGGCTGCGTGAACAGCGCATTGCCGCCGCGGAACGCGCGCACGAGTTCCCACGTGTACGGCGCGAGATCGTAGCGGTAGTTCGACGTGACGCCGTTGCGGCCGAGCGTGTCGGCGAGGCCGTCGATCGCGTGCCAGTCGAGCTTGAGCCCCGGGCACACGACGAGCTTGCGATAGCCGATGCGCCGGCAGCCGTCGAGCACGACCGCGTGCGCGTCGGGCTCGAAGCCCGCGACCGCGGCGCGGATGCGCTGCACGCCGCGCGGCAGCACATCGGTCATCGGCCGCGCGGTGGTCCCGGGCTGGAACACGCCCGCGCCGACCATCGTCCAGCCGGGCTGGTAATAGTGGACGTCGGCGGGATCGATCACCGCGATGTCGAGCGACGCGTCGCGCGCGAGCAGGCTCGACGCGACCGCGATGCCGGCGGCACCCGCGCCGACGATCACGATGTCGTGCCGTGCGTCCACGGCCGGCGCCGCCGGGCGGCCGCCTTGCGCGATACGCGATGCAAGCGCGCTCAGGTCGTAGCCGGCCGCGCTGGCGGTGGCGACGAGGTCGTCCAGCGGACGCAGCCCCGCCTGCGACAGCGCCCACAGCGTGGCCGAGCGCGTGCCGCTGCGGCAGTACGCGAGCACGGGCCCGTCGAGCGACGCGACCAGCGCGCCGAATTGCGCGGCCTGGTCGTCGGTCACCTTGCCGGTATCGACCGGCAGGTAATGCACGTCGATGCCGAGCGGCGCGGCGGCCGCGCGGATCTCGGTGACGGTCGGCTGGTCGGCGCCTTCGCCGTCGGGCCGGTTGCAGATGATCGCGCGGATGCCCGCCGCGTGAAGCGCGTGCAGGTCGGCCGCCGCGATCTGCGGCGAGACCGACAGCGCGTCGGTCAGCTTGCGGATGTTGGTCATGTCGGAGTTCTCGGTGGGGTGCGGGCGCTCAGATCGCGTCGAGCGGAATCTTCAGATAGCGCACGCCGTTGTTCTCGGGCTCGGGCAGGTGGCCGGCGCGCATGTTGACCTGCACGGACGGCAGCATCAGCACGGGCATGTCGAGCGTCGCGTCGCGCGCGGTGCGCATCGCGACGAAATCGTCCTCGCTCACGCCGTCCTTCACGTGCACGTTCGCGCGGCGCTGCTCGGCGACGGTCGTCACGAACTGCACGTCGCGCCCGCCCGGCTGGTAGTCGTGGCACAGATACAGGCGCGTGTCGGGCGGCAGCGCGAGCACGCGAGCGATCGAGCGGTACAGCGTGCGCGCGTCGCCGCCGGGGAAGTCGCAGCGCGCGGTGCCGTAGTCGGGCATGAACAGCGTGTCGCCGACGAACGCCGCGCGTTGCGTCGCGTCGTCGACGCAGTAGGTCATGCACGCGGGCGTGTGGCCCGGCGTGTGCAGCGCGCGGATCGTCAGGGCGCCGAGCGCGAGCGTGTCGCCGTCGCCGACGAGCCGGTCGAACTGGCGACCGTCTTCCGCGAAGCCCGGCCCCGCGTTGAACAGCGTGCCGAACACGTGCTGCACGCGGCGCACGTGCGAACCGATCGCGATCTGGCCGCCGACCCGTGCTTTCAGGTACGGCGCGGCCGACAGGTGGTCGGCGTGCACGTGCGTCTCCAGCAGCCAGTGCACGGTCGCGCTGAGTTCGGCGACGCGCGCGATCAGCCGGTCGGCGCTGGCGGTGCGCGTGCGGCCGGATTTCGGATCGTAGTCGAGCACGCTGTCGATCAGCGCGCACGCGCGGCTCGCCGTATCGAGCAGGAGATAGCTGACGGTGTGGGTGGCCGGGTCGAAAAAGCCTTCGACCGACAGGGCGGGGGCGTTGCTCACGGGGTGTCCTCGATCGGGTTCTGCATCTGCAATCGCGATCTTTACCTCAAGAAGCGTGCCAGCCGGCCGCGCGGCGCCGGCCGATGTGGCAGGGACTTGATTCGGCTCGGTTTTTCGGCGCGGTGGCGGCCCGGTGGACGAAACGGCGGCATCCGGTGGCGGACCAGGACTGCCACAACTGGCAGTGTCGTGGCAGAATTGGCAGTCAGCCTGGCAGTCCGTCCGGGCATCCCTTCGCCGAGCGAGCTTCCGCATGCCTCCGCACGACACCATTCCGATCGTTCCCGCACCGCGCCGCGACGCGATGCCGGACGTCCGCGCGCTCGTCGCGTATCTCGAGCAGGACCCGCAGCCGATGATCGTGGTCGATCCCGACTACCGCATCCTCGCGGCGAACGATGCGTACCGGCGCCAGTTCGGTGTAGCCGGCGTCGAGCACGTGGGCCGGCATTGCTTCCAGGTGTCGCATCACTATGACGTGCCGTGCGACCAGGCCGGCGAGCATTGCCCGATGAAGCAGGCGCTCGAGTCGCGCGGGCTGAACCGCGTGCTGCACATCCATCACACGCCGCGCGGCCCCGAGCACGTCGACGTCGAGCTGCGGCCGATCTTCGACGCGGACGGCAACGTGATCGCGTACGTGGAGCGGCTGACGACGGTGCGCAGCGCGTCCGCGCAGCCGAGCGCGGAAGGGCTCGTCGGCGGCGCCGACGCGTTCAACGCGGCGCTCGGCGCGTTGCAGCGCGTCGCGCCGTCGACGCTGCCGGTGCTGCTGCTCGGCGAATCGGGCACCGGCAAGGAGCTGTTCGCCCGCGCGCTGCACGAGGCGAGCGATCGCGCGATGGGGCCGTTCGTCGTCGTCGATTGCTCCGGGATCGCCGAGACGCTGTTCGAGAGCGAGCTGTTCGGCTACGAGAAGGGCGCGTTCACGGGCGCGAACCAGCGCAAGCCGGGCCTCGTCGAAACCGCGCAGGGCGGCACGCTGTTTCTCGACGAGATCGGCGACGTGCCGTTGCCGATGCAGGTGAAGCTGCTGCGGCTGATCGAATCGGGCACGTTCCGGCGCGTCGGCGGGGTCGAGGCGCTGCGCGCCGATTTCCGGCTCGTCGCGGCCACGCACAAGCCGCTGCGCGAGATGATCGACGACGGCCGGTTCCGGCAGGACCTCTATTACCGGATCAACGCGTTTCCGATTCCGCTGCCGGCACTGCGCGAACGGCGGGGCGACGTCGCGCTGCTGGCCGAATCGATCCTGCGGCGGATCGCGAATGCGCGCGGCAACGCGGGCGACGCACATGCGCGGCCGTTCGTGCTGACCGAGCGCGCCCGTGCGTGCCTCGACGCATATGCATGGCCCGGCAACATCCGCGAGCTGCGCAACGTGCTGGAACGCGCGTGCCTGTTCGCCGATGACGGGACGATCCGCGTCGAGCATCTGCCGGCCGAGCTCGTCGCGGCAGCGGCGGCGCCGCAGGCGCAGGCGGCGGACGCGCGCGGCGTGTCGGACGCGGAGCTGGTCCGTATTGCGCGCACGTTCGCCGGCACGCGCAAGGCGCTGGCCGAGCGGCTCGGATTGAGCGAACGGACGCTGTACCGGCGGATGAAGGCGCTCGGCCTCGGCACGCGCGGGCGCTGAACGGGCAGGTCGCGCGCGGCGGGCAGCGGCACGCGGCCTTGCCCCACCCCGACTGGACGGTGCGCTACGACCGGGCCGACGCTCGGTCCGTTGCGCGCGATACGGGCGGGGCGGTACGAGTCAAGCACGCTTCGCGATAAAAAATCACAACGGAACAACAATTAATTATCGTTTTACGATAATTATCGACGTACAATCGACGCTCGTTCATTCGTCGTCGAGGAGACGTCATGCATTCCGATCGCATCGCCCGTATCAGCCAGCGGATGGCCACCGTCACGCTGGGATTCATCTTCTGCATGCTGGTGCTCAACGCCGCGTGCTGGCTGTTTCCGTCGCTGAGCGCGGCCTCGGGGCCCGGCTTCGTCTTCGGCCTCACGGATTCGGTGCTCTCCAACCTGCATGTGGATGTCGCCGCGTTCCCGTGGTGGCAGAAGGCGGTCGGCATCGTGCTGTCGAGCGTGCCGCTCGTCGCGCTTGCAAACGGCCTGCGGCATCTGCGCGCGCTGTTCCGCACCTATGCGCGGCGCGACTATTTCTCCGCACAGGCGGCTGGTCACCTCGGCAAGACGGGGCGGGCGATCGGCCTGTGGGTGGTGCTGAGCCTGCTGTGCGAGCCGCTGCTGAGCGTGTGGGCGACGCTGCGCGAACCGGTCGGCCATCGGGTGGTCAGCGTCGGTTTCACCCTGCCGTACGTGGTCGCGTTGTTCACCGCCGCGTGCATTGCGGTCATCGCGCACATTCTCCGGCAGGCGAGCGAGCTCGACGCCGAGCATCGGCAATTCGTCTGAGGCGCGCGATGACGATCGTAGTCAAGCTCGACGTGATGCTCGCGACGCGCAAGGTCCGCTCGAAGGATCTGGCGGCAGCCGTCGGCATCACCGAACAGAATCTGTCGCTGCTCAAGCAGGGGAAGGTCAAGGGCATCCGCTTCGCGACGCTCGAGGCGATCTGCCGTTATCTCGACTGCCAGCCGGGCGACCTGCTCGCGTTCAGCGATGACGGCGGCGGCGAGCCCGACTGACGCAGCGCGCACGCGGCGCGTCGATGCGGGCGGGCGCCGTCGGTCGCGCGTGGTTGCGCTGGCCGTCGCGGTGTCCGTATCGATCCACGTGGCCGGATGGTTCGTGCTGCAATGGGCGCCGCGGCCGGCCGGCCCGAACGCCGGCGAGAAGCCGCGGATCGCGCTGCGTGTCGAGTGGATTCCCGCGCGACCGGCGCCCGCGGTGATCGCACGCGAGACCGGGCGGGCCGGCCCGAGCCCGGGCAGGCGCGGCACCGGACAATCGGCGAAACGTTCCGCGGCGGTGGCGGATGCGCGTAGGGCGGCGCGTTCGTCTCCGGATGCGCCGGGTACGTCGCGCAGGCCAAGCGAAACCCGCGCCGGCCCAAGCACGGCCGCACGCGATGGCCCTCCGGCCACCGCTGCAAGCGCCGATCTCGACTGGCGTCGCGATCTGGACGCGATCGGTGCACGGCAACGCGCGGCGCGCAGTCCGGCGCAGGCGGCGGTCGGCGCGTTGGGCGCATCGTCGGGCGGCGCGGCGCCGCGTCGTCGCACCGTCGATGCACAGCTGGCCGACGGGATATCGGGCGCGCGTCGTGCCGATTGCCGGCATGCGTACGCGGGTGCAGGCCTGCTCGCGTTGCCGATGCTCGCGCTGGACGCGGTTCGCGATACCGGCTGCCAATGGTGAAACGGGCGGCACACGGGAATCCATGTGCCGCCCGCGCGAATCATGCGATCAGCGCGCCGGCGCCAGCTGCGCCATCGCTTCGCGCACGAAACCGAGCAGCGTGTCGTCGGTCCACGAATCCTTCGTCAGCGCCGGCTCGTTCATCAGCGCGTGGCGGAATTTCGCATGCGTGGCCGGATCCTGGCCCGCGTAGCTGCAGAACAGCTCGAGCCAGCGCTGCGCGAGCGCGCGGCCGTGCGGCGAATCGGGCCGCGTGCCCGCATCGATCGCGTCGCGCACGTCGGCCATCAGTTGCGGCCATTCCATCGAGCGTTCGGCGTAGTGCGCGCGCATGAAGCGGATCTCGTCCGGCGTGAGGTATTTCTCGAAGAGCCGCATCTTCGTTTCCGACGAAGCGCGCAGCACATAGTCGCGCAACGCGGTCGAAATGCCGATCTTCGACTGCATCGACGGTTCGTGCTCGTGCATCAGGTTCAGCTTCGCGAGCAAGCGTGGATCGTTGTTCGTGTCGCGCACCAGCAGCGCCATCCAGCGCGCGGCGAGCGCACGGACGCGCTCGTCCTCGGCGGGCACGCCCGCATCGTGCAGCGCACGCACGTCGGCAACGAGCGCGATCCATTCTGCGTCGCCCGCCTGGCTCTTCTGGTACATCGGCAGGCGCGCGAGTTCTTCCTCGGAAAAATATTTGTCGTACACGGTCATCAACTCCAGTGTGGTGAGCCAATCGGCCAGTTCCGGCTCGGTGCCCGCCGTGAGCTGCGCATGCAGGCTCACGAGCCGTTCGCGCAGCTGCGCGGTTTGCGCGAGCTGGCGGTCGAGCGACGCGATCTGTTTCGCGACGACATCGACGAGCGGGGTGCCGGGCCGGTTCAGGTAGTCGCCGATTTCGGCGAGCGACAGTCCGAAGCGACGCAGGGCCTGGATCTGGTGGAGCCGGGCGATGTCGTCGCGGTCGTACAGCCGGTAGCCGTTGTCGGCGCGCGCCGAAGGCGTCAGCAGGCCGATTGCGTGATAGTGATGAAGCGTGCGGACGGTCAGCCCGCTGCGTTTCGCCAGTTCTCCCACTTTCAGCCGCATTCGTTCCTCCGTTCGGTGCGCACACTGGAGTCTCGAACGTTACGCTACGTGAGGGTCAAGCGGAAGATCGGCGATCGGACGCGCGTGTCGGGAATCCGTACGCGCGTCCGATCGAAGGGGCCGGTTACTGCGCCGAAGGGGCGGCCGCGGGCGTGGCGGCGCGTGCCTGCGTGCCGGCCGTGCCGTCGCCGGCCGCGTGGCCGGTTTCAGCGGACTTGTCGCCGGTGTCGGCCGGCGGCGTGCCCATCGCCTGGTACAGCCGCGCGGTATCCGCGAACCGGGCGCCGGTCGCCCGAATCTCGTCGAGCCGCGCATTGCGGTACTGCAACTCGCTCGCGCGCGCGGCCGACGGCGGCAGCGCGCCGAGCCGCACGCGAGCCGCCGCGTCGTCGTACGCGCCCCGCGCGGACAGCGCGGCGCGCGACGACGCCTCGAGCGCCTCCGCGTCGTGCTCGAGCGCCGCGAGCGAATCGGCGACGTTCTGGAACGCGCCGAGCACCGCCTGCTTGTACTGGTCGACCGCGGCCTCGTAGGTCGCCTTCGCCGCGCGGCGCTGGGCGAGCAGCGCGCCGCCGTGAAAGATCGGCTGGCTCAGCGACGCGCCAACGTTCCAGATCGCGCCGGCGCCCGACAGCATCGCCGGCCAGCTGAAGCCGCCTTTGCCCATCGCCGCCGACAGCGACAGTTGCGGAAACATCTGTGCGGTCGCGAGGCCCACTTCGGCGGCGGCGGCCTTCAGCCCCGCGTCGGCGGCCTGGATGTCCGGGCGGCTTCGCAGCAGGTCCGACGGCACGACGACGGGCACCTGCTCGGGCAGGTGCAGATCGGTGAGCGCGAGATCGGCCGGCGGCCGGTCGGGCGTGCGGCCGACCAGCACCGCGAGCGCATGGCGGGCCGAGTCGCGCTGCTGGCGCAGCGCGGGCAGGCTCGCCGCGAACGTGTCGGCGCTTTGCCGGGCGTTCAGCGCGTCGCCGCGCGAGGCCGAACCGAGCGCGTGGCGGCGCTCGGCGTCGTGCGCCTGGTCGTTCGCGAGCGCGACGAGCCGCTCGGTCGTGTCGATCTGCGCATTGAGCACCGACACGGTGATCGACGCGGTGACGATGTTCGCGGCCAGCGCGCGCCGCGCGGATTCGAGCTGGAACGCGCTGACGTCGACGCGTTTCGCGAGCGCGCGGTTCGCGAAGCGCGACACGCCGAACAGGTCGACCGTATAGCTCGCCTGCAATTGCCCGACGAACGTGTCGTACAGCAGCGTCGGCGCGCCGAGCGCGGGAATCGGCACGCCGAGCGCGCGCTGGCGCGTGGCCTGGCCGCCCGCGTCGATCGACGGCAGCATCGAGCTGCCGATCTGCCCGCGCAACTGTTCGCGCGCGGCATCCAGCGAATGCGACGCCGCGCTCAGCGTCGGGCTGTTGCGCAGCCCTTCGTCGACGAGCGCGTTCAGCGCGTCGGAACGGTACTGTTTCCACCAGTCGGGCACCGGCTGCGCGCCGACCTCGAACTGCTGCGCGACGCCGTGCGCGGACACGGTCTGCTGGACTTGCGGCGCGGCGCCGTAGTGCGCGGGCGCCGGCATCGCGGGCGGCTCGCCGCTCGGCGCGAACCATGCGCAGCCCGCGAGCGGGGCGGCGATGCTCGCCACCGCGAGCGCGCGTGCGGCTTTCGTTTTCAGGGTCATCGATCGATCCATGGTCAGGCTCCCGACGGCGCGGCAGGCGTGCCGCCTGGCGGCGGGCCGTCCTGCGGGTCGCGTTCGTCGCGCTTCACGCGGAACCACGTCGCGTACAGCGCAGGCAGGTAGAACAGTGTCAGCACGGTCGCGCTCGTGATGCCGCCCATCAGCGCGGTCGCCATCGGCCCGAAGAAGTTCGAGCGCAGCAGCGGGATCAGCGCGAGCACCGCGGCCGCGGCCGTGAGCGTGATCGGCCGGAAGCGCCGCACGGTCGCGCCGATGATCGCGTCGACGCGACCGTGGCCGACCGCGATGTCCTGCTCGATCTGGTCGACCAGGATCACCGAGTTGCGCATGATGATCCCGAACATCGCGATTACGCCGAGCATCGCGACGAAGCCGAACGGCTGGCCGAACAGCAGCAGCGTCGCGACCACGCCGATCAGCCCGAGCGGCGCGGTCAGCACGACCATCAGCACGCGCGAGAAGCTCTGCAGCTGGATCATCAGCAGCGTGAACACGGCGATCGCCATCAGCGGCATCTGCGCGTTGATCGACTTCTGCGCCTTCGCGCTTTCCTCGACCGAGCCGCCGATGTTGATCTGATAGCCGACCGGCAACTGCGCGCGCAGCGCATTCAGCTTCGCGTCGACCGCATGCGTGACGTCGATGCCCTGCGCGCCGGCGCGCACGTCCGACTGCACGGTGATGGTCGGCTGGCGGTCGCGCTCCCACACGACGCCGTATTCGAGCGTCGGCGTGAAGCGGCCGAGCGAGCCGAGCGGCACGGGGCCGTTCGGCGTCGGCAGCGCGAGGCCCGCGAGTTTCGCCGGATCGACGCGGTCGGCCCGCGGCGCGCGCAGGTCGACGGCGATCAGCTTGTCGCGCTCGCGATACTGCGTGACCGTCGTGCCGGACAGCGTCATCGCGAGGAAGCTCGACACGTCCTGCGACGTGACGTTCAGCTCGCGTGCCTTCTTCTGGTCGAGCGCGAAGCGCACCGAGCGTTCGGCCGGTTCGTCCCAGTCGAACTGCACGTTGACCGTGCGCGCATCGCCGCGCATCGTCGCCGCGACCTTCTCGGCGATCGAGCGGACCGTCGCGATGCTGTCGCCGCTCACGCGGAACTGCACCGGATAGCCGACCGGCGGGCCGTTCTCGAGCCGCGACAGGCGCCAGCGCACGGCCGGGAACGTGTCGCGCAGCGTGGTTTCGAGCCAGGTCGCGAGCTTCTCGCGATCCTCGACCGATTTCGCGGTGATCACGAACTGCGCGAAGTTCGGCAGTTGCAACTGCTGGTCGAGCGGCAGGTAGAAGCGCGGCGCGCCGCTGCCGACGAAGTTCACCGCATGGTCGATCTCGGGGCGCTTGTCGATCACTTTTTCCAGGCGCTCCGTCTCGCGCAGCGTCGCCGCGAACGACGCACCTTCGGGCAGCCGCAGGTCGACCAGCAGCTCGGGCCGGTCGGAGCTCGGGAAGAACTGCTGCGGCACCAGCGAGAAGCCCATCAGCGCGGCGACGAACAGCGCGCCCGTGATCAGCAGCACGACGAAGCGCCGCTCGATGCACCAGTCGATCCAGCCGCGCAGCCGCCGGTAGAAGCGGGTGTCGTAGATGTCGTGCTCGTGATCGTCGGGCAGGTGCGCCTCGTGCGCGTGGCGCTTGCGCTCGGGCAGCATGTGATAGCCCAGCAGCGGGATCAGCACGACGGCCGCGAACCACGATGCGATCAGCGCGATCGCCGACACCTCGAAGATCGAGCGCGTGTATTCGCCGGTGCTCGATTTCGCGAGCGCGATCGGCAGGAAGCCCGACACCGTGACGAGCGTGCCCGTCAGCATCGGGAACGCGGTGCTGGTGTACGCGAACGCGGCGGCGCGCGCGCGGCTGTAGCCCTGTTCGAGCTTCACGGCCATCATCTCGACCGCGATGATCGCGTCGTCGACGAGCAGCCCGAGCGCCAGCACGAGCGTGCCGAGCGACACCTTGTGCAACCCGATGTCGAACAGGTACATGAACAGCGCGGTGACCGCGAGCACGACCGGAATCGAGATCACGACGACCATCCCGGTACGCAGCCCGAGCGACACGAGGCTCACCACCAGCACGATCGCGACCGCTTCGGCGACGGCTTCGAGGAAGTCGTCGACCGAATGCGCGACCGCGTGCGGCATGCTCGACACCAGCGTCAGCTTCAGGCCTGCCGGCAGTTGCGCCTGCAAGTCCTTCGATTCGGCGTCGAGCGCCTTGCCGAGCCGGATCACGTCGCCGCCCGGCTGCATCGTCACGCCGATGCCGAGCACGGCATGGCCGTTGGTTCGCATCTGTGTAACCTGCGGATCGTCGTAGCCGCGTTTCACGGTCGCGAGATCGCCGAGCCGGAACGTGCGGCCGTTGATGCGGATCAGCGTGTCGGCGATCGCGGCGACGTTGTCGAACTGGCCGCTCGGCCGCACGAACACGCGATCGTCGGCGGTCGTCAGCACGCCGGTCGACGAGATGTCGTTCTGCGCGTTGATCGCCTGCCCGAGCTGCTGCGGCGAGATGCCGAGGCGCGTGAGCTGCGCGTTGTTGACCTCGATGAAGATCCGCTGGTCGGGGTCGCCGAAATAGTCGACCTTGCCGACGCCCGGCACGCGCAGCAGCACGGTGCGCAACTGGTCCGCGTAGTCGTGCAGTTGCGCGGGCGTGAAGCCGTCGCCCTCGAGCGTCCAGATGTTGGTGTAGACGTCGCCGAATTCGTCGTTGAAGAACGGGCCCTGCACGCCGGGTGGCAGCGTGTAGCCGATGTCGCCCACCTTCTTGCGGATCTGATACCAGGTGTCGGGCACGTCCTTCACGGGCGCCGAGTCCTTCATCGTGAAGAAAATCAGCGATTCGCCGGGACGCGAATAGCTGCGCAGGAAGTCGATGGCCGGCGTTTCCTGCAGCTTGCGGCCGATCCGGTCGGTCACCTGTTCCTGCACCTGCCGTGCGCTCGCGCCGGGCCAGAAGGTCCGGATCACCATCACGCGGAACGTGAACGGCGGGTCTTCGGATTGCGCGAGCCGCGTATAGGCGAGGATGCCCGCGAGCGTCGCGAGCGCGATCAGGTAGACGACCAGCGCCTGGTGGCGCAGCGCCCATGCGGACAGGTTGAAGCGGCCTTCTTCGTGGGAGACGCTCACGATGCGAAGTCCTCCGGATGCAGCGGCGCGATCGCGCGCACCTTCTCGCCCGCGCTGACCGTATGCACGCCCTGCAGCACGACGCGCTCGCCCGGCTGCAGCCCATGCGACACGGTAACGGTGCGCTCGTTGAAGCGCGCGACGTCGACGCGGCGCAACTCGAGCGTGTCGTCCTTCGTGCGTACGACCCACACGGCCGGTTGCGCGCCGTCGTGGAACAGCGCGGTCGCGGGCAGCGTGATCGGCTGCGCGTCGCCGGCGACCGGTGCGCCGTCGAACGCGACGTCCGCGGTCATCCCGAGCCGGATCGCCGGATCAGGCGTGCCGAGCGTGAGCTTCACGCGGTAGGTGCGGCTTTGCGGATCGGCGGCCGGCGCGATTTCGCGCACCTTCGCGGCGAACTGGCGGCCCGGCAGCGACGGCAGCGTGACGCTGGCCGTGTGGCCGGGTGCGAGCGACGCGAGCGCGGCTTCGGGCACGTCGCTGACCACATCGACGTCGCCCGACCACGCGAGCTGGTAGACCGGCTGGCCCGCCGACACGTTCTGGCCGGTATCGGCCTGTTCGGCGGTGATGGTGCCCGCATGGTCGGCGACGAGCGTCGCGTAGCGGAGCTGGTTCTTCGCGAGCGCGAGCTGCTGCTGCGCCTGGTCGCGCTGCGCGAGCGCCGACGTGTAGCTGTTCTGCGTCTGTTCGAGCTGCGCGGTCGCGATCAGGTTTTCGCGGGCTTGCGCGCGATCGCGGTCGAGCTGCTGCTTCGCGAACGCGAGGCTGTGCGTCGCGGCATCGAGTTGCGCCTGCGCACTCGCGGCGTTCTTCTCGACGTCGGACGGATCGAGCAGCGCGACGACCTGGCCGACTTTCACCGTATCGCCGAGCCGCACCCGGCGCTCGATGATCTTGCCGGCGATGCGGAACGACAGCGGAGTCGCGTAGCGCGGCTGGATGTCGCCGGGCAACGTGCGCGCGGCCGCGGCGGTGTCGGCCCGCGCGGGCAGCGCGACGACGGGGCGCGGGGCGGGCGGCGCGGATTCTTTTGGATGACAGGCGGCAAGGACGAGCGCGGCGCCGATCAGCAGCGCGGCGCGGGAACCGGAGCGATTCACGAAACCCCCAGGTGAGGTGGAGCGGAACGAGGCCGGCAAGCGCGGCGGGCGCTTGCCCCAGAACGGCGCCGGCATCGGCGCACGCGGACAGACGGACAACATTTTGAGAAACTGTGGCGGATTCTAATACATACCTGTATCTGAATGCAAAAATGAATCCGAAAGGGAAAGGATGCTAGACTGCGCGCCATGAAACCACAGCGCTTAACTCGTGAGCAGAGCAGGGACCAGACGCGCGAACGTCTGCTGAAAGCCGCGCATCGCATCTTTATGAAGAAAGGCTATGTGGCCGCGAGCGTCGAGGACATTGCCGCGGCGGCCGGCTATACGCGTGGCGCGTTCTACTCGAACTTCCGCAGCAAGTCCGATTTGTTGCTGGAGCTGCTGGAGCGCGATCACGCGGCGGTGCGGGCCGACTTCGAGGTGATTTTCGAAGGCGGCGGCACGCGCGAGCAGATGGAATCGATGGCGCTCGCGTATTACCGGACGCTGTTTCGCGACGACGAGTACTCGCTGCTGTGGGGCGAGGCGAAGCTGCAGGCGGCGCGCGACGCGAAGTTCCGCGTGCGCTTCAACCAGTTCCTGCACGGCAAGCGCGTGCAGATGGCCGAATTCATCCAGCGCTTCGCCGAGCGCGCGGGTACGCCGCTGCTGTTGCCGGCCGACACGCTCGCGTTCGGGTTGATGTGCCTGTGCGACGGCGTGCAGTCGTATTACACGGCCGATCCGCAGCACGTGTCGGCCGACGTGGCCGAATCGGTGCTCGCGGGGTTCTTCGCACGGGTCGTGCTGGGGCGTGCGCCGGACTGACCGGCGCGGGCGGGGCGGGCGGTTTGGCGGCGCGCGTCAGCGTTCGCCGGTCATCCGCCGGTACGCGTCGAGCAGCGACGTCTTGTAGACGACGCCCGCGAGCGTCGGCTCGGCTTCGCTTTCGATCACCGGCAGGCGTTCGCCCTGGAACGCCATGAAGCGTTCGAGCGCGGTCGCGAGCGGCATGTCCGGCGTGAGCAGCGGAAACGGCGTGTGCGCGTAGTGCGCGGCCGTCTTGTCGGTCGTGTCGCGCTTGTCGAGCAGGTCCGACGTGATGTCCTTCAGCGCGACCGCGCCGCGGAAGCGCCCGGCGTCGTCGGTCACGTACAGGTACTTCACCGGATATTCGAGAAACACGCGGGTCATGTCGGCGACGCTCGCGGTGAGCGGCACGACCGTCTGCGCGGGCTGGATCAGCTCGCGCATCTGCGTGGTGCGCAGCCGCTGTCGCTCCTGCGCGTCCTGGTAGTGGTGCTGCGTGATTTCGTACATCGACGTCGTGCCGGTCGCGCGCGCGACGAAATACGCGAACACGCACGACACCAGCAGCGGCAGCACGACCTGATAGCTCAGCGTCATCTCGAAGATCATCAGGATCGCCATCAGCGGCGCCTGCGTGGCGCCCGCCATGAACGCGCCCATCCCGACGATCGCGTACGCGAAATACGCGGACGTATGGCCGGGCCACAGCGCGTCCATCGCGAGCCCGAACAGCGAGCCGAACACGGCGCCGACGAACAGCGTCGGCGTGAACACGCCGCCGATCGCGCCCGAGCCGGCGGTCGCGGCGGTCGCGATCACCTTGAACACGAGGACCGCGACGAGCGCTTGCCAGGTCCACGGCGCATGGAGGATGTGGTTCACGACGCTGTAGCCGTTGCCCCACACGTCCGGAATCCACACCGAGATCACCCCGACGACGAGGCCGCCGAGCGCGAGCCGCACGGGCAACGGCACCGGCAACCGCTTGAACTGCGTCTTCGACGCGTCGAGCAGGTGCAGGAACTGCGGCGCGAGCACCCCGCACAGCGCGCCGAGCACGACGAACAGCAGCACCTCGGGGCCGGTCACGGCCGGAAACACCGGCATCTCGTACGGCGGCCGGTAGCCGGCGAATTCGCGCATCACGATGTTCGCGACGACCGACGCGACCACCATCGGCCCGAAGCTTTCCATCGCGATCGTGCCGAGCACGATCTCCGACACGAAAAAGGCGCCGGCGATCGGCGCGTTGTACGCGGACGTGATACCGGCCGCCGCGCCGCACGCGACCAGCAGGCGCAGGCGCGGCGGGTCGAAGTGCGCGAAGCGGCCGACGAGCGACGCGGCGAGCGCCGCGAGCTGCACCATCGGGCCTTCGCGGCCGATGGAGCCGCCGCTGCCGATCGTCAGCAGCGACGACACGCTGCGCCACAGGCTCTGCCGCACCGGCACGACGCCGTTGCCGAGCGCGACCGATTCCATGTAGTCGGTCTTGGCGGCCTGCTTGTCGCCGCGCGTCGCAAGCAGCAGCACGCAGCCGGCGAGGAAACCGCCCGCGGCCGGCATCCAGAACCGCACGTACCACGGCAGGCTCTTCGCCATCTGCACGAAGCTGCCGCTGTGCCCCGAGATCAGGCGCTGCATCAGGTCGATGCCTTCGCGGAACGCCATCGTGGCAAAGGCGCCGCCGACGCCGACGATGGCCGACCAGATCAGCATCGTATGGGCGTCCGACAGGCGGAACAGCGTTTGGGCGCGAGTGCGCAGCTTCAGCAGGAACGAGAGCACGGCTGAAAGGGGGCGATGGAAAACGACGCGAAGCATAGCACTGCGCCGCGCCCGCGGGACCTCCCCGGCGGGCGCGGCGCGCGAACCGTCACGGACATGCGGCTCAGCCAAGCCAGTGCTGCACGGCCCAGGTGATCCCGTAGCCGCCGGCGATCAGCCACACGTACAGGATCAGGCCGGTCATCAGCGCCCGCGGGCCGGCCGCGCGGATCTGCGCGACGCGGGTCTCGATGCCGAGCGCGGTCATGGCCATCGTGAGCGCGAAGGTGTCGAGCACGTTCAGCGTATGCGTGACGTCCGTGGGCAGCACGTTCAGCGAATTGACGATCACGAAGCCGAGGAAGCCGAGCGCGAACCACGGCACCGCCACCTTGCGCTTGCCTTGCGCGCCGCCGGCCGCGTCGTGACCCGCGCGGGCCGAGCGGGCGAGCCACCAGCCGAGCGCGAGCAGCACCGGGACCAGCAGCATCACGCGCGTCATCTTCACGATCGTCGCGACGTGCGCGACCTCCGGGCTGATGTCGCTCGCCGCGCCGACCACCTGCGCGACTTCGTGGATCGTGCCGCCGAAGAACAGGCCGAGGCCGGCCGGATCGAGGTTCAGCAGCCCGGCGTGATAGGCGAGCGGATACAGGAACATCGACAGCGTGCCGAACAGCACGACGCTGCCCACGGCCATCGCGCTCTGGTGCGGCTTCGACTGCAGCGTCGACTCGAACGCGAGCACGGCGGCCGCGCCGCAGATCGCGCTGCCGGCGGCGGTCAGCAGCGCGGCGTCGCGGTCGAGCTTCATCAGCTTCATGCCGGCCCAGGTGCCGATCACGAGCGTGCTGACGACGACCAGCACCGAGACCGTGAGGCCCGGCAGCCCGACCTGCGCGATTTCCTGCAGGCTCACGCGCAACCCGAAGAACGCGACCGCGATGCGCAGCAGCTTGCGTGCGGAGAAATTGACGCCGGCCGCCCAACTGGCCGGCATGCCGTCGCGCAGGCCGTTGCCGTACAGCGCACCGGCGACGATGCCGACGATCAGCGGCGACAGGCCGAGCCCCGCGATCGCGGGAAGCTGGGACAGGCTCGTGACGGCGGCGGCGAACAGCGCGACGAACAGCACGCCGTTCAACTGGCCGCGCATCGACGGCGCGGCATGGCTGAGATGGGGAGTCGGAGCAGTGGACATGGAAGCACCGTGATGGAGCGTGTTGCGATGCTGTAATCCTAATTTTGTTATATCGATATGAAAAATTGTGATTTGTGACGTAAACTATCCGGAAAGCCGATAATTTATCCCCATGACCCCGGATCAACTGATAACGTTCGCCGCCGTCGCCGAGCATCTGAACATCAGCCACGCCGCCGTGGCGCTGCACCTGTCGCAGCCGGCCGTGTCGGGCCAGTTGCGGCTGCTGCAGGACGAATTCGGCGAGCCGCTGTACCAGCGCGACGGCCGCGGCATCCGCCTGACGCCGGTCGGCGAGCAACTCGCGCAGTACGCGAAGGCGCAGCGCGACACGTTCGCGCAGGCGCGTGCGTTTCGCGATGCGGTGCGCGGACTGGAAGCCGGCACGCTGCGGATCGGCGCGAGCACGACGCCCGCGAGCTATCTGCTGCCGTACCTGATCGCGGCGTTCCAGCCGCGCGCGCCGCGCGTGTCGATCCAGACGATGAGCGGCAATACGGCCGACGTGGTCGCGGCGCTGCCGTCGCTCGACATCGCGCTGATCGAAGGGCCGCCCGGCGAGGCGCTGCCGCCGGGCACCGCCGTGCACGCGTGGCACGAGGACGAGATCGTCGCGATCGTGCCGGCCGGCCATCCGCTCGCGGCGTCCGGCTACGACGCGGGCGTGACGCTCGACGCGCTGGCCGCGCATCCGCTCGTGCTGCGCGAGGCGGGCTCCGCGGTGCGGCAACTCGTCGAGCGCGCGTTCGCGCATGGCGGCGCGCCGATGCGCGTCGCGTTCGAGATCGCCGGGGTCGAGGCCGTGAAGGAGGCCGTGCGCGCGGGGATGGGCGTCGGCTTCGTGTCCGCGATGTCGCTGCGTCACCAGGATGCGGCGCTCGTGCTGCGCTCGCTCTCGCCCGCGCCGCTCACGCGGCATTTCTCCATTCTCGTGCCGCATGGCGGCGCCCCGTCGCGGGTCGCCGCGCAATTCCTCGAAATGAGTCTCGCGCAGGATCTCGCGTAGACGGCCGACGCCGCGCCGGGAACGGGCGTTGCGCGCCGTGCGGCGCGGATTCGCGCGGTGCGCGGTCTTAGGGATTTCCTCTATGGCGTGGGCCTGACGCGAAGCGCACCATCCGTCTCAAGCAAATGGAACCGGTTCCATTCCGGTTTAAAAAGGGCAAAATGGCAGACATCGTGATCGTGGCGAGCGCATTCGGGATGGACCGGGTGCGCCAGGAGAGCCACAGTGCATTCATCGCGACCGTGGCGGCATCCGGTGCGACCGGTTTCGAGGTGCGGCGCGAACTGTTCGCGTCGGACGACGACACGGCGCCCGGTGCGCTGGCCGCGCTCGGCGCGCTGATCAGCGGCCACGGGCTGTGGTCGGTCTATTCGACACCGGACGCGCTGTATACGGACACCGGTGCGCTCGACGCCGACGCATTGCGCGACGCGCTCGCGCAAGCCGACGCGCTCGGCGCGCGCTTCGTCAAATTCCAGCTCGGCGGCTTCGCCGGCGACGCGCACGCGGCCGAGATCGTCGCGCTGTCGCGCGGCGCGCGAGCCCGCGTGGTGGTCGAGAACGGCCAGCTCGAGGTCGGCGGCGCGTTCGCGCAGTTCCGCGGGCTGTTCGACGCGCTGGCCGACGCCGGCATGCCCGACGCGCTCGGCATGACGTTCGACATCGGCAACTGGCAGTGGCGCGGCGAAGCGCCGCTCGACTGCGCGCAGGTGCTCGCGCCGCATGTGGAATACATTCATTGCAAGGCCATCGAAGGCGAGGGCGCGCGTCGTTTCGCCGCCGCGCCGGCGCCGAACGATCCGCTCGTGACCGGCGTGCTCGCGGCGCTGCCGCAGCATGCGCCGCGCGGCATCGAGTTTCCGTTCGACGCGGCCGACCTGGCCGGCGATGCCTGCCGGCGCGTCGCGTGGCTCGCGACCGCGTGACGGCAGCAGGATCCTGAGGAGTTCAGTCATGAAAGCAGCACTCGATGTCGTGACCTACGGCGAAGCGATGGCGATGTTCGTCGCGACGGAGCCGGGCCACCTCGCGCACGCCGGGCAATTCGCGAAGCGGATCGCCGGCGCCGACCTGAATGTCGCGATCGGCCTGTCGCGGCTCGGCTTCCGGGTCGGCTGGATGAGCCGGGTCGGCCGCGATTCGTTCGGCCGCTACGTGCTCGACACGCTGGCGCGCGAGGGCATCGACGCGTCGTGCGTGACCGTCGACCCGCGTTACCCGACCGGTTTCCAGCTGAAGTCGCGCAACGACGACGGCAGCGACCCGACCGTCGAATACTTCCGCAAGGGCTCGGCGGCGAGCCACCTGTCGTGCGACGACTACGTGGCCGACTACGTGCTCGGCGCGCGCCACCTGCATCTGACGGGCGTCGCGCCGGCGATCTCCGCGACCTCGTGCGAACTCGCGTTCCAGCTCGCGCGCGAGATGCGGGCGGCCGGCAAGACGATTTCGTTCGACCCGAACCTGCGCCCGACGTTGTGGCCGTCCGCCGACGTGATGGCGAAGACGCTGAACGCGCTCGCGACGCTCGCCGACTGGGTGCTGCCGGGCCTCGCCGAAGGGCGGCAACTCACCGGGCACGACACGCCGGCCGACATCGCGGGCTTCTATCTCGCGCAGGGCGCGCGCGGCGTCGTGATCAAGCTCGGCGAGCAGGGCGCGTATTTCCGCACGGCCGACGGCCGCGAGGGCACGGTCGCCGGCGAGCGCGTCGAGCGGGTCGTCGATACGGTCGGCGCCGGCGACGGCTTCGCGGTCGGCGTGGTCAGCGCGCTGCTCGAAGGGCGCGGCATCGAGCAGGCGGTCGCGCGGGGCAACCGGATCGGCGCGCTCGCGATCCAGGTGATCGGCGATTCGGAAGGACTGCCGACGCGCGACGCGCTCGACCGGCTCGAAAACGTCAGCAATCGCGCCGATCGCTTAGAGGAAACCGTCACCGCGCAATGAGAGGCCGGACACGGCACAATCCGCGGATCCATTTCGTGCGCGACGCACAGTCATTTTGTTCGAGGCCGGGCCGGCGCCAGTGCGCCCACTCCGGTCCATATACGGAGACACTCTCATGGCAGCCAATCTCGCAGCGCGCCGGTGGTGGACGATCATGCCGATCGTCTTCATCACGTACAGCCTCGCTTACCTCGACCGCGCGAACTACGGGTTCGCGGCGGCGGCCGGCATCAACCAGGATCTCGGGATCAGCAAGGGCCTGTCGTCGCTGATCGGCGCGCTGTTCTTCCTCGGCTACTTCTTCTTCCAGATTCCCGGCGCGATCTACGCGGAACGCCGCAGCGTGAAGAAGCTCGTGTTCGTCAGCCTCGTGCTGTGGGGCGCGTGCGCGGCCCTGACCGGCGTGGTCAGCAACATCCCGTCGCTGATGGCGATCCGCTTCGTGCTCGGCGTCGTCGAGGCGGCCGTGATGCCGGCGATGCTGATCTACATCAGCAACTGGTTCACGAAGAACGAGCGCTCGCGGGCGAACACGTTCCTGATCCTCGGCAACCCGGTCACCGTGCTGTGGATGTCGATCGTGTCGGGTTATCTCGTGCACGAGTTCGGCTGGCGTCACATGTTCATCGCCGAAGGCGTGCCGGCCGTCATCTGGGCCGTGTGCTGGTGGTGCCTCGTGCAGGACAAGCCGGCCGATTCGCCGTGGCTCAGCGCGCAGGAAAAGCGCGACCTCGACGCCGCGCTCGCGGCCGAGCAGGCGGCGATCAAGCCGGTGCGCAACTATGGCGAGGCGTTCCGTTCGCCGGCCGTGATCAAGCTGTGCGCGCAATATTTCTGCTGGAGCATCGGCGTGTACGGCTTCGTGCTGTGGCTGCCGTCGATCGTGAAGAACGGTTCCGACCTCGGGATGGTCGCGACCGGCTGGCTGTCCGCGCTGCCGTACCTCGCGGCGACGATCGCGATGCTCGCCGCGTCGTGGGCGTCCGACAAGGTCGGCTCGCGCCGCGGTTTCGTGTGGCCGTTCCTGCTGGTCGGCGCGGCCGCGTTCGCCGCGTCGTACGCGCTCGGCTCGTCGCATTTCTGGATCTCGTATGCGCTGCTGGTCGTCGCGGGCGCCGCGATGTATGCGCCGTACGGCCCGTTCTTCGCGATCGTGCCGGAACTGCTGCCGAAGAACGTCGCCGGCGGCGCGATGGCGCTGATCAACAGCATGGGTGCGCTCGGCTCGTTCGTCGGCTCGTACTTCGTCGGCTACCTGAACGGTGCGACCGGGTCGCCCGTCGCGTCGTACGCATTCATGAGCGCCGCGCTCGTCGCCGCGGTGATCCTCACGCTGTCCGTCAAACCCCAGGCGCGCGATGCGCATCCGCTCGCCGCGCCGCTGCAAGGAAAATGAAACGATGAAGCCCCGTATCGTCGCGTACAAGCCGCTGCCCGATGACGTTCTCGCGTACCTGCGCGAGCATGCGGACGTCGTGCAGGCCGACGGCGCCGACGCGCTCGCCGCCGCGCTCGGCGACGCGGACGGCGTGATCGGCGCGAGCCTGAAGGTCACGCCGCAGATGCTCGATCGCGCGCCGCGGCTGAAGGCGTGGTCGACCATCTCGGTCGGCTACGACAACTTCGACGTCGCCGATTTCACACGTCGCGGCATCGTGCTCGCGCATACGCCGGACGTGCTGACCGAATCCACGGCCGATACGGTGTTCTCGCTGATCCTCGCCTCCGCCCGCCGCGTGGTCGAGCTGGCCGAGTGGGTGAGGGCCGGCCACTGGCACCGCAGCATCGGCCCGGACCTGTACGGCACCGACGTGCAGGGCAAGACGCTCGGCATCGTCGGGCTCGGGCGGATCGGCGGCGCGGTCGCGCGCCGCGCGGCGCTCGGTTTCCGGATGCAGGTGCTGTACGCGAACCGGTCCGCGCATGCCGAGGCCGAGACGCAGTACGGCGCACGGCGCGTGACGCTCGACGCGCTGCTCGCGCAGTCGGATTTCGTGTGCCTGCAGGTGCCGCTGTCGCCCGATACGCGCCACCTGATCGGCGCACCCGAATTCGCGAAGATGAAGCGCAGCGCGATCCTGATCAACGCGTCGCGCGGGCCCGTCGTCGACGAAGCCGCGCTGGTCGACGCGCTGCGCGCGGGGACGATCCGCGCCGCGGGGCTCGACGTGTTCGAGAAGGAGCCGCTGCCGGCCGATTCGCCGCTGCTGCAGATGAAGAACGTCGTCGCGCTGCCGCATATCGGCTCGGCGACGCACGAGACGCGCCATGCGATGGCGCGCTGCGCCGCGGAAAACCTGGTCGGCGCGCTGGCCGGCACGCTGCGCACGAATCTCGTCAATCCGGATGCGCTGGCGCACGCGTGAACCGCGTCCGGCAACGGGCCGGCAGGGGGCCGGCGCCGTTAGAGTCGATGATCTTGGTGCCGGAGGGCTGGCTGCGTTATGATCGCCCGCTCTCGTCGCATCGACGACCGGCCACGCGGCCGGCGGCGTCGCGCGGCGGGCATCCGCGCCAGGTCCGGTGCGGCCGACTGCTGTAGCACGCGATGGGCGGGCGCTGATCGACCGCGCAGCACCGGGCCAGCGCAGGCGCCGACGCGCCGGGACAGGGAAGGCCGCCGGTTGGCTTACGTTTCCAACAACAAAGGTCCGTCTGCTCACGAAGCGGCGCGGATCGTACGTCGCGAGGCACGACAGTGACCGATTCGCAACCTTCCACGACGCGTCCGGCGACGATCAGCGACGTCGCGCGCGAGGCCGGCACGGGCAAGACCAGCGTTTCGCGCTACCTGAACGGCGAGACGCATGTGCTGTCCGTCGATCTGCGCCAGCGGATCGAGGCGGCCATCGCGCGGCTCAACTACCGGCCGAACCAGATGGCGCGCGGGCTCAAGCGCGGCCGCAACCGGCTGCTCGGCATGCTCGCGGCCGACCTGACCAATCCTTACACCGTCGAAGTGCTGCAGGGCGTCGAGGCCGCGTGCCATGCGCTCGGCTACATGCCGCTCATCTGTCACGCGGCGAACGAAGTCGAGATGGAGCGCCGCTTCCTGCAGTTGCTCACGACTTACCGCGTCGAAGGGCTGATCGTCAACGCGCTCGGCGCCGAGGAAGACGTGCTGCGGCCGCTGCGCGGCGCGGGCATTCCGGCCGTGCTCGTCGACCGCACGGTCGAGGGCTTCGAGGCCGACCTGATCGGTCTCGACAACACCGACGCGATCGAGACGGCGCTCGCGCACCTGGTCGAGCGCGGTTTCGACGCGATCCACTTCGTCGTGCAACCGTTCGAGCAGGTCAGCTCGCGGCGCGTGCGCGAGGCCGCGTTCCGCGCGGCGCTGGCCGCGCGCGGGCTGGCGGTGCCGCCGACGGTCGTGCTCGACCTGAACGAACCCGACGCGGCCGCGGCGGCGCTCGCCGACGTCGATGTCCGCATCGACGACGCGGCCCGGCGCGGCGTGCGCGCGGCGCTGTTCGCCGCGAATGCGCCGGTCGCGCTGGCGATCGCGCGCCACCTGCGCGCGCGCTTCGGCGCCGCGTGGCAACAGAAGGCGGCGCTGCTGTCGATCGACGACCCGGAATGGGCCGAACTGATCGGCATCACGACGATCCGTCAGCCGACCTACGAAATCGGCTACAAGGCCGTCGAATTCGTGCACGAGCGGATCGACGGCGCGGCGGGCGACGTGCGCGTCGCGATGCTGCCCGGCGAGCTGATTGCACGCGCGTCCACCGCAAGCTGAGTATCATTCGGGGCACGCGGCGCTTCAGGCGCGCTGCTTCGAACCAAGGAACTCCATGACTGTCGCTCCCGTCACGCTGGCGGCGCTGATCGCCGCCACGCTGATCATCGCGCTGCTGCCGCTCGTCCTCTACCGCATCCTGCGCAAGCCGCTTGCGCTCAACCGCCGCGACACGATCGTCGGCGTCGCCGTCTTCACGCTGTTCGCGATGATTCTCGAGCGCGCGTTTCACGGGCTCGTGCTGAGTCACACGCCCGAGGACGGCTGGCTGACGCAGCCGCTCGCGTTCGTCGCGTACAGCGCGCTCGCGACCGCCGTATTCGAGGAACTCGGCCGCTATCTCGGGATGCGCGTCCTGAACCGTCGCTATGGCGCATCGGCCGGCGATGGCCGCGGGATCGGCTACGGAATCGGCCATGGCGGTGCCGAAGCGTGGTTCGTCGGCGTGCTCGTGTGGGGCCAGTGGTCGTATCTCGCGTGGCTCGCGAGCCGCGGCCAGCTCGAGACGCAGTTGTCGGACCTGCCGGTCGACACCGTGGTGCGGCTGCACATGATGCTCGCGACGCTGTCGGCCCAGTCGATCCTGCTGTTGCTGCTCGAACGCTGCGCGGCGTTCGCGGTGCAACTGGCGTTGTCGGTGCTGGTGTGGCGCGGCGTGCGTGCCGGCCGACTGGCCGTGTTGCCGCTCGCGATCGTGCTGCATGCGCTCGCGGCGACGCCGACGCTGCTGTACCAGGTGCGCGTGCTGCCCGCCGCGTGGGTCGAGGCCGCGTATTTCGTGCTGGCCGCGATCCTGGTGATCGTGCTGGTGAAGACGTGCCGGCCGTCGCGCGCGGCGGCATGACGGGGGAAGACGCGATGGACGACTATCTGATCGAATGCCAGAGCGCGGAATTCGACGCGCTCGCGCGCGTGATCTGCGATCTCTTTCCGGAGCAGACGCGCTTTGTCGAAAACAGCGACGCGCGTGGGCGATTCCTGTCCGTGCAGTGGCTGGCGATGCGGTTCGGCGCGACGCCGAAGCGGATGACGCTCGACATCCGGATCGTGCCGGCCGCGCTCGCGCGCTACCTGGCGCTCAAGCCGATGCAGCGCGCGCGCAGCCATGCGGTGCTGCATGCGTATACGGAAGCGATGCTGGGCTCGCTCGAGGAGCGGCACGCGGCCGGCGAGGCCGTCGAGCGCGACGCGGAACTCGAACTCGACGAAGACTTTGCGTGAGCGACCGCGCCGGCCTCGTGCCGGCGCAGTGCATTACGCGTCGCGGTAGACCTGCGCGAAGCGCTGCGCCTGCACGACGCCGTAGTCGCCGGGCGCGTATTGCATGACCCAGTCGCCGGCGACGCCGCGCAGCGTGTCGCCGTTTTCCGAGCGGGCGATCGCAAACGGTTCGTCCATCCGCCGCGCGAGCACGACGGCCGGCCGGTTGCGATAGGCGCCCGGCGTGCCGTGCGCGAGCGCCGGATCGGCGGGCAGGTATTTGGCGTCGAAGCGCGCGCGCGATACGACCCAGCGGTCGCCGGTCGAGCCGGTGATCAACGCGTCGCCCGCGACATAACGGTTCGGGCCTTCGAGGCTCATCAGTTCGCCGTCGGCGTCCGCGAAGGACACGGCGACGGTTTCGTCCTTGACGACGCGACGGGCCTGCGGATCGGTACGCAGATCGAGTTGCTTGAGTTCGAGCATGGCGGGGAAGGGCGGGAAAGCGGGAAAGCCGGGAGCTTATCCCGAATTCGGCGCGCCGTGTGGCGCGCCGGTCGCCGGTCGCCGATCGCGACGCGGCGCCGTTCGGCCCGGGCGGGCCGGCACGGCGCCGGTGGGGAGGGCGTCAGGGCTGCGCGGGTGCGCTCGCGGCCGGCGCGGCGGCGGCCTTGCCTTCCTTGCCCTTCGTCTTGCCCTTGCCGCGGTGCTCGCCGCCGTGGTGCAGCCAGCTGCGGAACGTCGTGTCGGCCAGCGCCTTCTGCTCGGCCGGGAAGCTCTCGTAGAGCGGCGCGAACGCGTCGGCGAGCTTCTTCGCGCCGTCGGCGTTCGCCTGCGACAGTTCCGCGTACTGTTTCATGTCGTCGAGCGCGGACACGTCGTGCTTGGCCATCCGTTCGCTGTAGAGGCGGCCCATCGTTGCGCCGTTGTCGCGCATCGTGTCGGCGAACGTCTTCCATTGCGGCTCCTGCGCCGACGTGATCTTCAATTGATCGTGCAGGTACTTGATGCGCTGCTCGATGCGCGCTTCGTGGCGTGCCGCGCGCTGCTCGGCACTCGGGGCCGACGCCGCGGCGGGCGTGGCGGCCGTCGTGGCCGGCGCCTGGGCGCTCGCTTGCGGCTGCGCCGGGGTTTGCGCGAATGCGCTGGCTGCAACGACGAGCGTAGCGAGGGTGAGCGAGATTTTCTTCATGGTGGGCTCTCCGGGGTGGTGTCTGGCGAGCGGGCGCGGCGGCCATTGCCGCCAGCGCGCCGCTCGCGTCGCCCGCTATTAGTAGCACGTTGCATGCAGCGCGGCAGGGAATGCGACACTTGCTTACATCCGATACGAATCGAAATTGAAAGGTTCGCCGCCGGGCGATGCCGGTTGGGTGCGCCGGCGTTCGGCGCTATCATCGCGTCACTTTCCACTCCGCCGGCGCATCGCGTGCCGGCCCAGCGTCATGCGTCCACCCCGCCTCGACCAACTCGACGATCTCGACCGGCAACTCGTCGCGCTGCTGCAAGCCGATGCGCGCGCCAGCGTCGCCGATCTCGCACGCCAGCTCGACGTGGCGCGCACGACGGTCGTCGCACGCATCGCGCGGCTCGAACGCACCAACGTGATCGCCGGATACAGCGTGCGACTCGGGCAGGACGTGCTCGACGCGAGCATCTATGCGTACGTCGGCATCATCCTCACGCCGAAGTTCGGCAAGGACGTCTTGCGCAAGCTCGACCGGATGCCGGAAGTCCAGTTGCTGTGCGCGGTGAGCGGCGAGTACGACTACGTTGCGTGGCTGCGCGCCGACTCGCCGGAGCGGCTCAACGACCTGCTTGACCAGATCGGCACGCTCGAAGGCGTCGAGCGCACGACGACGTCGATCATCCTGTCGCGCAAGATCGATCGCGGGACGATCGGCGGCTGACCTGTTGCGCGCGTCGCCGCGCATGACGGCGCAAGTCCCTGCATCGCGCGGGGCGCGTTGCGTCACGGATGCGCGGCTTGAAGTCGGGTACCTGTCCGCTCGCATGCGTATTGGCCTTTGCTGTACTTCATGATCGGCACGGGCGACCGTGGTCGACCCTTCGCGCATCGCGCGCGTCTCTCCCGAATCTCCGTTCGTATTCCGCTTCGACCGACGTGCCGCATCGGACGCACGGGCCGTTCGTGCGCCCGATGTCACGCGGTGTGTCCGCGTCTTCGTCCTTGCAATATGCAACCGCCAACGGCCGGTTTGCGATCGCGTCGCTACACGATTTTTAGATGATTTGGTCGTTTCGACCAAACATGTCGTCATAACGTCGAAACTATCGGTCGTTTCGCATCATTCTTCGTCTTGGAACTGATTTTGAGCGTCCCTAAACTGTGTTCATGGCTCGACGCCGTACACCAACATCAAACCCATCATCAGGAGATAAGCGCATGAAAATCGCCATCGTCGGCGCAGGTCTGATCGGCCACACCATTGCTCACATGCTGCGCGAAACGGGCGACTACGAAGTCGTCGCGTTCGACCGCGATGCGGATGCGCTCGCGAAGCTGTCGCGCGAAGGCATTGCGACGCAACGGGTCGATTCGGCCGACGCGAATGCGATTCGCGAAGCAGTGAAGGGCTTCGATGCGCTCGTCAACGCGCTGCCTTACTACCTCGCGGTCAACGTGGCCGCCGCCGCGAAGGCTGCCGGCGTTCACTACTTCGACCTGACCGAAGACGTGCGTGCGACCCACGCGATCCGCGAACTGGCCGACGGCTCCGACCGCGCGTTCATGCCGCAGTGCGGCCTCGCGCCGGGCTTCATCGGCATCGCCGCGCACGAGCTCGTGAACGGCTTCAGCGAAGTGCGCGACGTGAAGATGCGCGTCGGCGCGCTGCCCGAGTATCCGACCAACGCGCTCAAGTACAACCTGACGTGGAGCGTCGACGGCCTGATCAACGAGTACTGCCAGCCGTGCGAAGCGATCCGCGACGGCCGCAAGCAGTGGGTGCAGCCGCTCGAAGGCCTCGAGCACTTCTCGCTCGACGGCACCGAATACGAAGCGTTCAACACGTCGGGCGGCCTCGGCACGCTGTGCGAAACGCTGTCGGGCAAGGTCGAGACGCTCGACTACAAGTCGGTGCGCTACCCGGGTCACCGCGAGCTCGTCCAGTTCCTGCTGGAAGACCTGCGCCTGTCGACCGATCGCGACACGCTGAAGTCGATCATGCGCCGCGCGGTGCCGTCGACCAAGCAGGACGTCGTGCTCGTGTTCGTCACGGTGACGGGCGTGAAGGACGGCCAGCTGGTGCAGGACGTGTTCACCCGCAAGATCTTCGCGAAGGACGTGTGCGGGATGCACATGAGCGCGATCCAGATCACGACGGCCGGCGCGATGTGCGCGGTGCTGGATCTGTTCCGCGAAAAGAAGCTGCCGCAGAGCGGTTTCATCCCGCAAGAGAAGGTGTCGCTGAAGGCGTTCCTGTCGAACCGCTTCGGCAAGCTGTACGACGGCGGCACGATGGAGCGCGTGCACGCGGTTGCCTGACCGCGGTTGCCAGACCATTCCGCCAGCCTCTGGCACGAGGGCCGTACGACGCCGGGAGCGCAGCAGCGCTTCCGGCGTTGTTTTTTGCGGGAAGGGAAAGGGTGCCGGGCGGCGCGATCAGGCCGGCAGCGGCGGGACGATCGTCGCCGGTTGCGGCGGCGGCACGATGCGGTACAGCAGTGCGTCGACGTCCGCGTCCGACGGCGCGGTGTTGTCGAACATCACGATGCCGTCGCATTCGTGGCCGGTCGGCACGAAGCGGCGCTGCCGGTATTCGTCCCAGTGCGCGAGCTTGTACGCATCGTTCGGATTGGCGCGCGCGACGATCCGCTGGTGCGCGACGTCTTCCGACGTGTGGACCCACACGACCGTCAGCGTGACGTCCGGCGCGATGCCGAGCCACGCGCGATCGAGGATGCGCCGGTCGCGCACTTCACGCGACAGCGGGCCGACGACGAGCGCGCCGATGCCCAGCGAGAGATTTTCGCGCGCCGTGTCGAGCAGCCCCTGGTATTCGGGATCGCGAAGATGTTTCAGATAGAGCGGGCTGTCGCGATCGTTCGGATCGTCCGTGAGCGCGCCCATCGCGGCCGCGCTGTAGCGGCCGTACAGCGTGTCCTTGTCGAGCAGGCAGAACGCCTCGCCGGTCGCGCGCATCAGCGGCCCGATGAGCCGCTTCGCGAGCGTGGTCTTGCCGGTGCCGGCGTGACCGCAGAAGAACACCAGATGCGTCACGAATACCGGCTCCCCGACCGCTGGCCCGACGTATCGCTGCGCTTGTCGCCGCGCGAGAATACTTCCGCTTCCAGCCACATCGCGTTGATGATGCCGAAGCCGAGCGCCACGCCGATGCCGAGTATCCACGAGAAATACCACATAGGTCTGTCTCCTTGACGGTTGGGCCGCGCGGCCGTTGTGCGTCGCGCAACGCAGGCCCGGCGGGCCTGTGGGAGCGCGTCGACGCGCATGCTGCGGCGCACGCAGCCCGATCATGACCAATATCGGCGTGCCGCGCAAGCCGGGCCGTTCGTGCAGCAAACCGGTAAACTGATGCGCAAACCGCAACGTCACGAATACCATGCTGATCAACTGTGCTGCTTACCAGGACGGCCGCAAGCTGGCCGATATCGACATCGACGCCATCAGCGATTACGTGTCGAAGCCCGAATGCTTCGTGTGGGTCGCGCTGAAGGACCCGACGCCCGAGGAAATCGACCTGATGGGCGAGGAGTTCGGCTTGCACGAGCTGGCGCTCGAGGATGCCCGCAAGGGCCATCAGCGGCCGAAGATCGAGGAATACGGCGATTCGCTGTTCGCGGTGCTTCACACGGTCGAACTCGACGAGGACGACGAATTCAAGGTCGGTGAATTGAACGTATTTGTCGGTCCGAATTACGTGCTGTCGATCCGCAACCATACCGAGCACGATTTCCGCGACGTGCGCAAGCGTTGCGAGCGCGAGCCGCACTTGTTGCGGGAGGGTTCGGCGTTCGTGTTCTACGCGTTGATGGACCAGGTCGTCGACCGGTATTTCCCGATCCTCGAAACGCTCGGAGCGGAACTCGAGGAACTCGAGGACCGCATCTTCGCGAAGGCGACGCCGGCGTCGTCGCGCGCGATCATCGAGGATCTCTATTCGCTGAAGCGCCGGCTCGTGCTGCTGTACCAGCACACGGCGCCGCTGATGGAGCCGCTCGCGAAGCTCACCGGCGGGCGCGTGCCGCAGGTCTGCAGCGGGATGGCGGCTTACTTCCGCGACGTGTACGACCATCTGCAGCGGATCGTGAAGACGATCGAAGGGCGTCGCGAGATGGTCGTCACGGCGATCCAGGTCAACCTCGGGATGATTTCGCTCGCGGAAAACGAGGTGACCAAGCGGCTCGGCTCGTTCGCCGCGCTGTTCGCGATACCGACGATGATCGCCGGCATCTACGGGATGAACTTCGCGAACATGCCCGAGCTGCACCTGAAATACGGGTTCTACGGCTGCATCGCGGTGATGGCCATCGCCGACCTCGCGCTGTGGTGGCGTTTCAAGCGGGCGGGGTGGCTGTAGTCCGGCTTCAGGCCGGACGCGGCGCGTGCTTGCCGATCACGACGCGCCACGGCCGCACGCGCCACGATTTCACGAGGCCGTTCTGCACGTACGGATCGGCGCGCGCGAACGATTCGGCCGCTTCCGGCGAATCGCCTTCGAACACGAGCACGGCCTGGTCGGCCGGGTCCGCCAGCGCACCGGCGAGCACCAGTTCGCCGCGCTCGGTCGCCGCTTGCGCGAGCGCGAGATGCTGGGCGCGGAACGGTTCGCGCCGCGACAGGTAATCGTCGACGAGTTCGTAGATCAACTGGTAATGCATGATCGCTCCAGGAGTCGGTTTCTGCCGCGGGAGGGTGAGCGGCGGGATCAGTATAGGGCAGCGGGAAAGCCGTGGGCGGCGTGGGTTTGACGGTTGTGACGACGGGCATTCGCGGGTTCGTTTTTTGAACGGCGCATCCCGGGCGGTATCCCTATGTCCTTCTTAAAACGCAACTAACGGTCAAGTTTCTCAACCTTGGCAAATTGGCGGGCACGACCGCATTTTTCCTTCACACTGCCTGAAATCTGCCTGCAGAAATGAGGGTCGGCCAAGCGTATTCCGGGGCCGGATTCCGCATGCCGGCGAGGGCGGACGAAGGCCTTGAAAGCCAGCCGGGCCATGTGGGCGGGCGCTGCACGAGGGCATTTCCATTGGCCGGGAATGCGACCTATGCTGAACGAACCGGGAGCGAACGCCGTTCGCCCTTTTCGTCCGATTCGCCCAGACGAGGTGCGCCATGCCGGTCTCAGCCACCCTGCAGGATTGCCTGCGCCAGAAGTCATCGCGGTACGAAGTCGTGTACCACCCCTATAGCCATACGAGCATGGAGACGGCCGCCGCCGCGCATATTCCCGGCGATCGCCTCGCGAAAACCGTGCTCCTGGAGGACGCCGAAGGCTACGTCGCCGCCGTATTGCCGACGACGCACGCCGTGCGCCTGTCGGATCTCTGGGTGAAGACGGGACGCCATCTCGTGCTCGCCCGGGAGGTCGAGTTGCGCGAGCTGTTCAAGGATTGCGACATGGGCGCGCTGCCGCCGGTCTGCATGGCGTACGGGATGAAGACGTTTCTCGAGGAACGCCTCGCGCAGCAGCCGGAAGTCTATTTCGAGGCCGGCGACCATGAAGCGCTGATTCACATGATGCAGGACGAATTCCTGATGCTGATGGAGACGGCCGAGCGCGCGCATTTTTCGCACCGAATGCAGGGAATGATGTTGTCCTGATGCGGGCAGGTTGTGGCGGTCGATTCGGGGCGGTCCGGAGATCGCCCGGGATGGTTGTGTGTCCGGGGAAATGGGTGCTGTGGGCGGCCGGTGAGGTGCGATTCGGGGCTTTGTCTGGCGGCGATGTTAGATGGGTTGCCGAGTAAATTTCTTATTTGACATAATCATAATTATCGACAGTTTATGTTGTAGTGGCTAGATTGAAATGTCCGCTTTTCGACCCGTCGCAAGCTATCCAGCGTCGCTACTCGTCGCATCCAATCACGCGACCGACCTCGGGCCGATCCCAACTCGCGACCAAGCGCCCGGCATCGTCTTCATGCGCTCGGTTTCGTCGTGATCAGGCGACGCCACACGGACGCAGGATGAAGTCGCCATCCATTCCCACGCGAACGTGAGGATTTCCGCCGGCATCGTCCGGCGCGTGTGGCGACCCGAGCGAATATGACGTCCGCCGACGCTCACCATCCGGCCGATATCCAGCCAATAAACGCAACCGCACACGGCTGCCTGTCCGATTCCCGCAAGTATCCGGAGGCCGATATTGGCCGTTTTATTGACCTTGTCGCAAACGTGTACAGTGAACGTGCCCCGGAAAACAACGGCGATCGTTCGATGTCGCGCCCCGGGTTTCCCCGCATACGCAAAGAAGATTCGCCATGCCCAATGCTTCCTTGCCGATTGAGCCGACCCTGCTCCGTCGATACCGCTATTTCGAATCGGTCGATATCGACGACACGCGTGAACGGATCGCCGCGGTGCTGCAGCCGCATCGACTCATCCCTGGCAGCTCGCGTGGCGGCTATTCCGCGTACATGGACTACGTGCGGATCGACAGCGTCGGGTTCGGCACGATCGGTTACGACGTCGCGATGGGCGTCGATGCCGGGGAAATCGAGGATTACTATCTCGCGATCCTCAGCCTCGGCGGCTATGCGGACGTGAGCGTCGGCGGCCGGCGCGTGATCATCGGGCCGGCGCAGGGCGTCATCGTCAGCCCGGCCAGCCATTTCGGCGGCACGTTCTCCCGCGACTGCGAGCAGTTCTTCGTGCGCGTCGACAAGCGCGCGATCCTGGCTCACACCGGCTACGACCATCTGCAGATCGAGCCGGTGCTCGATCTCTCCCGCTCCGAACTCTTGCCGTGGCTGATGCAGTTGCGCGTCATGGCGTCGTCGCCGGAGACGGTCGCGCTCGCGCAGCGCGACCGCCGTATCGCACTCGAATTCGAGCGGCTCGTGATCTCGCTCCTGCTCGCCGGGCAGCCGCATCACTGCCAGACGCGGCCCGGCGGAACGGCGCTCGTGCCGCGCACGGTCAAGCGCGCGGAAGCCTATATCGACGAGCACGCGTGCGAGCCGATCACGCTGGCCGATATCGCGCTGGCGGCCGACGTGCCGGTGCGTACGCTGCTCGACGGGTTCCAGCGTTTCTCGCGCGGCAGCCCGATGCAGCTGGTCCGCGAACGGCGTCTCGAACGCGCACGCGACCGATTGCTGCAAGGCCGCGAAAGTGACCGCGTGGCCGACGTGGCGCTCCGTTGCGGCTTCGCGAATCTGGGCCGCTTCGCCGCCCTGTACCGCGAAACGTTCCGGGAATCGCCGTCGGATACGTTGCGGCGCGCGCGCCAGTCCGCTGGCTGAGCGGAAATTCTGCGCGCGCCGGACAGGCGCTGCGCTCGCCGGATATTCGCGGCACATTCGCCCGCATACAGTGGCCTCCTCTGAATTCAACGGAGCCGCTGGATGTCCCCGCTCAGAATTCGCGTCGAGCGCATCGATGCGCTGACGCCCGCAATCCGCCGATTGCATCTCGTCGCCGCCGACGGCGGCCCGCTGCCCGGGTTCACGGCCGGCGCGCATATCGGCGTGCACGTGCCCCTCTCCCCTCGTTCGCAACGGCGTGCATATTCGCTCGTGAACGCCGGCGGCCGCGCCGATTCGATCGACCGTTACGAAATCGCGGTGCTGCACGCAGCGGCCGGCAGCGGCGGTTCGCAGTGGATGCACGCCTGTGCGCCCGGCGACGAATTCGACATCGATCCGCCCCGGAACGATTTTCCGCTCGTCGCGCACGCACGCCGGCACTTGCTCGTGGCCGGCGGCATCGGCATCACGCCGATTCTCGCGATGGCGCGCGAACTGGCGAGCAGCGGGCGGCCGTTCACGCTGCACTACGCCGCGCGCGATGCCGTGTCGATGGCCTATCGCGACGAGGTTGCCGCGCTACCGGGTGCGACATGCTGGTTCGACGACGGCGAACCGTCGCGCGGCCTGCCGCTGGCCGACGCGATCGGCGCGCCCGAGCGCGGCACGCATCTGTACGTGTGCGGGCCCGCCGGGCTCATCGAGGCGACGCTCGCGGCCGCGCGGCATCTTGGCTGGCGCGACGACGCGCTGCACTGCGAACGCTTTGCCGCGCCGGTCGCGACGGCGGAAAACGCCACGGTCGAAGTGCGTCTCGCCGGCTCGGGGCACGTGCTGAACGTGCCGCCCGGCACGTCGATTCTCGACGCGATGATCGAAGCCGGCCTCGATCCGCTCTACGACTGCCGGCGCGGCGATTGCGGCGTGTGCGCGGTGCGCTTGCTCGACGGCGATCCCGATCACCGCGACATCTGCCTGAGCGACGACGACCACGCGAGCGGCGCGTTCTGTCCATGCGTGTCGCGCGCGCACGGCGCGCATCTCGTGCTGGATCTTTGACCCTTCCCAACGAGGAAACCCCATGAGCGTTACCAACGAGACGCTGGCCGGGCTGGTGCGCCCCGACAGCGTGCACAAGCGCCTCTATACCGATCCCGCGATCTTCGCGCTGGAAATGGAACGGATCTACGGTCGTGCGTGGATCTACGTCGGCCACGAGAGCCAGGTCAAGACGGCCGGCGACTATCACACGACGCGTATCGGCGACCAGGACGTGGTGATGGTGCGTGCATCCGACGGCACGATCCACGTGATCTACAACCGGTGTCCGCACAAGGGCGCGAAAGTCGTACCCGACGGCGACGGCTCGGTCGGGAAATTCTTCCGGTGTCCGTATCATGCCTGGACCTTCAGGCACGACGGCACGCACCTGTCGGCGCCGCTGCGCAACGGCCTGCAGAACACCTGCTTCGACCCGAAGCATCCGGATTTCTCGATGCGCCGCGTCGCGCGCGTGGACAGCTATCGCGGCTTCGTGTTCGCGAGCCAGAGCGACGACGGCCCGGATCTGCGGACCTTCCTGAATGGCGTCGTGTCGTCGATCGACAATCTGTGCGACCGTTCCCCGGTCGGCGAGGTCGAGGTCACGGGGGGCGTGTTCCGCGTCCTGCAGCGCTCGAACTGGAAAGTGTTCTACGAGAACCTGCACGACACGATGCATGCGCCGGTCACGCATGAATCGTCGGTGATGTCGGCCCGCGCGCAGGCCGAGGAAATGGGCGCGATGCCGTTCGAGCTGCTCATCATGGACGGCAACGGCGAGCCGTACGAATTCTGGGAAAAACTGGAACTGCGCGCCTACGCATACGGCCACGGCTACATGGAAGGGATTTTCGATCCGGCGGCGGCCGAACGCGATTCGGTGTCGAACGCGCATTTCGCGGTGCTCGCGCAGGCTTATGGCGACGAACGCGCACGCCGGATTCTCGGGATGAATCGCCACAACACCGTGATCTACGGCAGCGGTTCCCCGCATACGGTGTTTCAGCAGTTCCGCGTGATTCGTCCGATCGCGGTGGACCGGACACTGGTTGAAATCCAGCTGTTTCGCCTGAAAGGTGCACCCGACGCGGTGTTCGATCGCGCATTGACCTACGCGAACGTGATCAATTCGCCGTCGTCGAATGTGATGCCGGACGACGTCGAAGTCTACGCACGCTGCCAGGAAGGCAATCAGACCCGCGGCGGCGAGTGGGTGAGCATGCATCGCTACGCGGGCACGGATCGCGCGACGGACGACGGCTTCGTGTCGATCAACGGCACCAGCGAATTGCCGATGCGCAACCAGTTCGCCGCGTGGAAACGCTTCATGGTCGACGAGGCCGCCCCACCCGCGCGCACGCGCGCAGGAGACGCCTGATGCTGCACGATCCGGCTTTCGACCTGTCGGCCGTCGCGGTCGACGCCCCTGCCCTCGCCGCCGACGCGGCGCTGCACGCACAGGCGGCACAGTTTCTGTTTCGCGAGGCGCGGCTGCTCGATACGCGCGCATTCGACGCTTGGCTCGACCTGTGGACGCCCGACGGCATGTACTGGCTGCCGCACGAGCCGGGCCAGACCAGCCCGCGCGACCATATCTCGCTCTTCTGGGAGGATGCGACGCTGCGCGAAGTGCGCGCGGCCCGCGTGACGAACCGGCGCAACTGGTCGCAGCAGCCGTCGACGCGCACCGCGCGCATCGTCGGCAACGTGATCGTCGACGGCCGCGATGCGGCCGGCCGGCTGGTGGTCCACTCGACGCTGATCGTCAACGAATGGCGCATCGGGCAGCGCACGCTCGCCGGGCTCGTCACGCACAAGCTCGATACGCGCGGCCCGGACTGGAAGATCTATCTGAAGCGCGTCGATCTCATCAACTCGACCGATGCGCTCGCGAACCTGGAGGTATTCGTGTGAACGCCGCATCGCAGTCGATACCGCTTGCGCGCACCGCCGTGATCGCGCTGCATTACCAGAACGACGTGCTCGATCCGCGCGGCAAGATTCGCGTCGGCTTCGACGCGGACCGGCCCGACCGCGCGGCGGTGCTCGACGCGGCCCGCGCGCTGCTGGCCGGCGCGCGCGGGCTCGGCTTGCCGATCGCGCATGTCCGCATCGCCTTCCGCGAGGATTACGCGGACTTGCCGCGCAATGCACCGATTTTCGTGCGCACGGCCGAGCTCGGCGCGCTACGCGACGGCAGCTGGGGCGCGCAGTTTTACCCGACGCTCGAACCCGGTCCGGCGCGCGCGCTCGACCATGTCATCCATCACCAGTGCACGAGCGGCTTCATCGGTACGCCGCTGGAACGGATCCTCGCGGCGCACGACGTGCGTCACCTGATCGTTGCCGGCGTCGCCACGCACTCGACCGTAGAAATGACCGTGCGCCATGCCGCCGATCTCGGCTATCGCGTGACCGTCGCGGCCGACGCCTGCGCGTGCGCGGATCGTCGGCAGCACGATGCATCGCTCGAGTCGATGCGCTTGATCGCGGGTATTTCCAGCGTGGCGGAGCTGTTCGGCCACGCGTCGCACACGGAGGGCACATGAACGTCTCGCACGCTTCCGAAGCGTCCTCGCAGACGAGCCCGGCTGGCACGCGCGCACGCCTCGCGGGCAAGGTCGCGATCGTCACCGGCGCGACGCAGGGGCTCGGCGCCGACATCGCGCGCGCCCTCGCGAACGAAGGCGCCGGCGTGCTGATCGCGGGGCTCGATGACGCGGCCGGCCACGCGCTGGCCGCCTCGATCGGCACATCGGCGCGCTTCGCACACACCGACGTCACCGACGACGCGCGACTCGACAGCACGATCGCGACTGCCCTCGCCGCGTTCGGCGGTCTCGACATCGTCGTGAACAATGCGTGCAGCTACGACGATGCAGGCCTCGCGTCGACGCGCGAACAATGGTCGCGCCTGCTCGACGTCAATCTCGTGTCGGCGGCGATCCTCGCGCAGAAGGCCGCGCCGCATCTGCGGCGCGGTGGCGTGATCGTCAACCTCGGCAGCGTCGGCGGCAAGTTCGGCGCGGCCGCCCGCGCGCTGTATCCGGCGTCGAAGGCCGCGCTGCTGCAACTGACACGCAATCTCGCCGTGGAGCTGGCGCCGCATGGCCTGCGGGCGGTCAGCGTGTCGCCCGCCTGGACGTGGTCGCCGTCGCTGGAGCGGCTCGCGGGTGGGTCGGTCGACGTCGCGGACCGCGTCGGCCGGCCGCTGCATGCGCTCGGCCGCGTCGGTCGCGGCGACGAGATCGGGCGAGTCGTCGCGTTTCTCTGTTCGGACGATGCCGCGTGGATCACCGGGATCGACGTACCGGTCGACGGCGGTTTTTCGATCCTCGGGCCGGATCAGGGCCGCTCGCCGCGCGAATGGTTCGAACGGCACGCAGCGCAGTAGCGAACCGTTCGGCTCGCATTCCTTCCCCCTCTTCCATCGGGACTTCAACCATGAAGAAGCACATCAGAATCGAACGGGGCGACACGGCGTTCGACGCCTATCTCGCGCTGCCGGAAGCGGGCCACGGCCCGGTCATCGTCTTGCTGCAGGAAATCTTCGGCGTGAACGCCGAGATGCGCGAAGTGGCGGATCTCTATGCGGCCGAGGGCTACGTCGTCATCGCGCCGGACCTATTCCACCCGTTCGGTCCGAACATCGAACTTGGTTACGGGGACGCCGACCATGCCAAGGCTTTCGACTATTACACGCGCCTCGACGTGGCCCGCGCCGTCGACGATATCCGTGCGACCATCGCCCATGCGCGCACGCTGCCCGAATCGACCGGCAAGGTCGGCGTGCTCGGCTTCTGTCTCGGCGGCAAGCTCGCGTGGCTCGCCGCGGCGCAGGGCGACGTCGATTGCGCGGTCGGCTATTACGGTGTCGGCATCGAGCAGTCGCTCGAACTGGCCGAGCGCATCGCGTGCCCGCTCGCACTGCATTTCGGCGCCGACGATCCGCTCAATCCGCCCGCGACCGTGACGGCGATCCGCGCGGCGCTGGACGGCAAGCCGAACCTGAAGCTTTACGCGTACGACGGTGCCGGCCATGCCTTCAGCCGTAGCGGGCCGACCTTCGTCAAGGCGGCCGCGATGTCCGCGCACACACGCAGTCTTGCGGTGTTTCGCAAGGTGCTCGGCCCCGACTACGATCTGGGCGCGCTCGCCGATCATCACTTCCATCTGGAATTCGCCGCGCGCGATCCCGAGGAGACGATGCGGACCATGGTGCCCGAACCGTACGTGAATCACGTGCCGACCATGACGGGCGGCACCGGGTACACGGAACTGAAGCGCTTCTACACGCATCACTTCATCCACGGCAACCCGGCCGACATGGCGATGGCGCCGATCTCGCGCGTGGTCGGCGTCGATCGCATGGTGGACGAGTTCATCCTGACGTTTACGCACGACCGGGAGATCGACTGGCTGCTGCCCGGCGTCGCGCCGACCGGCAAGCGCGTGGAGATTCCGATGGTCGTCGTCGTCGAATTCCGCGGGCCGAAGCTCTACAACGAGCACATCTACTGGGACCAGGCGAGCGTGCTCGTGCAGCTCGGGCTGCTCGATCCGCACGGGTTGCCGGTCGGGGGCGTCGACGTCGCGCGCAAGCTGCGCGACGAAACGTTGCCGTCGAATACGCTGATGGTGCGCTGGCGCGAGAGCGAACCGGCGCGATAGCGGCGCCTGTCGGCCACGACGCGCCCTCCTTCGCCGGTGGTGACGCTGCCATCGGCGGTTTTCGTGACCGGCAGCGGCGCGTTTTCGAATCGGCCAGTTTGTAAACTGAATCGAGCTATTGTGATAAGAAAAGTTATCCGGATAGCGCCATCATATGCTCCAACTACGTGTTCCTCGATAAAAGGATCGGCGCGTTAAACCACCGGAAAACCGGTTCCGTCGATGCGTTCCCACCACGCGTCGATATTCGCGCATAGCGCGTCGACGCGCTCGCGCGAACACAACGTCGAGCGCCGCTTTGCCGAGCAGCAGACGCAACAGGCAGCCGCCCGCTGACGGGTACCGGCCATCCGCCATCGGCTTACGCGGCAACAGCCGCAGACCTTCGATTCACCTGCCCTGCCGCGAACCGGTCGAAGCGTCCGCCGAACCCGTCCGGCTGCGACCTGGCCACCTACGCCGCCGACGATCCACTTTTCCGAATCAGTACGTCGGGCGTCAACGCGCTGCATCGCCCGACGCCCAGCATCGCCATGTTCCGGTCCACTTCATCGTGCAACAGGCCGATCGCATGCAGCACACCGGCTTCCCCGGCCACGGCCGCCGCGTAATTGAACGGCCGCCCGACGAACACCATGCGCGCGCCCATCGCAACCGCTTTCAGCACATCCGACCCGCGACGAAACCCGCTGTCGATCATCACCGGATAATCCGCTCCGAGCGCCCGGACCACGTCAGGCAGGATCCGCATCGGCGACACCGCGCCGTCCAGCTGGCGGCCGCCGTGGTTCGACAGGATGATGCCGTCGGCGCCGATGTCGCGCGCGATCACGGCATCGTCCACGCTGAGAATGCCCTTGATCACCAGTTCGCCCTTCCATTCCTGCCGGATCCGTTTCAGGTGGCCCCAGTCGAGATGGTCGCGCGCGGAGAAATCCCGCAGCACGGTCGACGACAGGATCGGCGCGCCGCGTGTCGCAAACGAGTTTTCGAAATGCGGCATGCCGTGCGCGAGCAGCGTCCGGGCGAAGGTGCCCGCGAGCCAGCGCGGCCGCGTGATGCCGTCCCAGAACAGGCGCGGCCCGGGGCGCAGCGGCGTGGTGAAGCCGGTCCGCACGTTGTTCTCGCGATTGGCGGACACGGGAATGTCGACCGTGATCACCAGCGTCCGGTAGCCGGCGCGCGCGACGCGTTCGAGCAACGCGGCAATACGATCGGGATCGCCGGGCAGGTACGCCTGGAACCAGGTACCCGGCGCGGCGGCCGCCACCTCTTCCAGCGGGATCAGCGACGAGCCGCTCATGATCGACGCGATGCCCGCGCGCTGCGCGGCCCGCGCCAAGACGACGTCGCCGCGATAGGTCGACAGCGCATGGATACCCATCGGCGCGATGCCGAACGGCGACGCATAGCGCCGTCCGAACAGCTCGACCGTCTGTTGCCGTTGCGAAACGTTGCGCAGCACACGCGTCGCGAATCCGTACTCGTCGAACACGGCGCGGTTGTCGTCGCGCGTGCGGTTGTCCTCCGCCGCGCCGCTGACATAGCCGAAGATCGGGCGCGGCAGCACGCGCCGCGCCGCCGCCTCGAAATCGTGGAGGCTCAGCATGTTGCGCAGCACGCGCGGCGGTCGCGTATCTGCCAGCGGACGGCTGGCTGCGGGACGGGATGAGGCGGACGGGGTCATTTCTGCGGCCTGTTGTCGAATCGATGCGGGAATTTTAGGGTCGCGCGAGGCGCTTAAAAAGCGATAATCTTCCAAGGAATTTGTTCGATAAAAGCGAAAGACCATGGCGACTCCGACTCTCAAGCAACTCGACGCGTTTTACTGGGCGGCGACCTGCGCCAACTTCTCGACCGCCGCGCAACGGCTCCATCTGTCGGTGTCGTCGTTGTCCAAGCGCATCAACGAACTCGAACAGGTGGTCGAGCGCACGCTGTTCGACCGCAGCGGCCATCGTGCCGTGCTGACCGACGACGGCGAGGCGTTGCTGCCCGCCGTGGTGCGGGTGCTCGAGTCCGTCGCCGCGTTGCAGGAATCCGTCGCGCGGGACGAAGGGTTGAGCGGCCGGCTGCGCTTCGGCGTCGGCGAGTTGTCGGCGCTCACGTGGCTGCCGCGCTTCGTCGCGGCGGTCCAGAAGCTGCATCCGAAGCTGGCGCTCGAGCCGTATGTCGACGTGGGCGCGGCGCTGGAGGAGAAAGTCGACGCCGGCGAGCTGGATTTCGCGGTGATCGCCGGCCGTTCGTCGCGCGGCAGCGTGATGTCGCAGCCGGTGGCGGAAGCGCGGTTCGCGTGGATGGCGGCCGAGACGCTGGTCGGCAGCGAACGCGATCTGACGCCGGCGCTGATCGCCCGTCATGCGCTGGTACTGCTGCCGTCCGGTTCGGGCGTGACGCGCATTCTCGACGACTGGCTGCTGGCATGCGGGATCAATCATGCGCGCCGGATCGCGTGCAACAACTGGAGCGCGGTGGCCGGGATGTTGAGTGAAGGCGTCGGCATCGGCTTCCTGCCGGTCGACTGGGCGCGTGCGCGCCTGGGCGGCGATCTCGTCGAACTGACGAGCGAGCCGCCGCTGACGCCGCTTCAGTATGCGTTCCAGTGGCGTCGCGGCGACGTGCGCGGGTTGATACCGTCGATGCTGTCGCTGGTGCGGCAGTATGCGGATTTCCGCTGATGCGCGATTGGCCGCCGCGCGTCACGCGCGGGCGGCCGGGAACGGGCGCGTGGCCGTCAGGCTTCGTCGATGCGCGAGACGCGCTTCGGGTCGGGCATCCACAGGTAGCAGAGCAACGACACGAGCACGCATCCCGACACGTAGTAGAAGAACCATGCTTCGTGTCCGATGCTCTTCATCCATAGCGCGACATACTCGGCCGTGCCGCCGAACAGCGAAACGGTGATCGCGTAAGGCAGCCCCACGCCCAGCGCACGCACGCCGACCGGAAACAGCTCGGCCTTGGCCACCGCGCTGACCGACGAATACAGGCTGACGATCAGCAGCGCGCCGATGATCAGCGCCAGCGCGCTGCCGGTCGTCTGGACCCCGCGCAGCGCCTGGAAAATCGGCACCGTGCACAGCGTGCCGAGGATGCCGAACGCGATCAGCAGCGGACGACGGCCGATGCGATCGGACAGGCTGCCGAAGATCGGCTGCATCGCGACGAACGCAAGCAGGCTGAGCACGGAGACCATCGACGCGTCGGTCTTGCTCATCCCCGCGCTGTTGACGAGGAACTTCTGCATGTACGTCGTGTACGCATAGAAGGCCACCGTGCCGCCGAGCGTCAGGCCGGCGACGATCAGGCATTCGCGCTTGTGGCGAAACAGGTCGGCGAGCGACGCGTGGCGACGCTTGCTCTGGCGATGCTGCTCGAACGAGGCCGTTTCCTTCATGTTGCTGCGCAGGAAGATCGCGCTGCAGGCGAGCAGCGATCCGAGCAGGAACGGGATGCGCCATCCCCAGCTTTCGAGCTGCGCGGTGGTCAGGAAAAACTGCTGCAGCACCACGAGGACGCCCATCGCGAGCAACTGGCCGAGCGACAGCGTCGCGAACAGGAAGCTCGAATAGAAACCGCGGCTGGATGGGGCGGCCATCTCGCTCAGATAGGTCGCCGAACTGGCGTACTCGCCGCCGAGGCTCAGCCCTTGCAGCAGCCGCGCCATGACCAGCAGCACGGGCGCGGCGATGCCGATGGTGTCGTAGCCGGGTGTCAGCCCGATGATCAGCGAGCCGATGCACATGGCCAGCACCGACACGAGCAGCGCGGCCTTGCGCCCCTTGCGATCCGCGTACATGCCGACGAGCCACCCGCCGATCGGACGCATGATGAAACCGACGGCAAAGATGGCCGCCGTGTTCAGCAATTGCACGGTCAGGTTGCCGTTCGGAAAGAACGCCTTCGCGAAGTACAGCGAAAACGCCGAATAGACGTACCAGTCGTAATACTCGATGAGGTTGCCTACCGATCCGCTGAAGATGGACCGCAGGTTCGCGAGGGTTCCGGTCGGCCGGGAATCCGTGGCCGTTGCAAGAGGGCTGACGCGCGACACGTAATGTCTCCGTTTCGAATGTGCTCGTTGTCCGTGCAAGCGCTGGCCGTGGGTGGGCCGCTCGCGATCGGGTCCGGCAAGGTTAGAAGAGACGGTGCGTTGTAGAAAGCGAAATAATGACAAGGAGCCTGTTCGCTTTCTGGAAACGTCGATCGGCGGGCTACCCTGCTCTCCCGCCGCCTTTCCGGAATCGGTCGCCGTTCGTCGATGCCCGGCAATCGATGCCGAATCGCCGGAAAGCCTTGTCCCGCGAGGCGCTACACGATCCGGATACGTTGAAATACAAAATATCGCATACGATTTAATCGAATCCGCTTGACGTGGGTGGCCGTCAGGCGGAAACTGCGTCGCATGCGATCGAATCGCATCTGAGACAAACCAACCGACGGAGCAAATGATGAGCAAGATCGACAAAGTGCTGTACACGGGCAAGACGCATACGACTTCCGGGGGCCGCGACGGCGCCGCGCGCAGTTCCGACGGCCGCCTCGACATCCAGTTGTCGTCGCCGGGCAGCGCCGGCACCGGCACCAACCCGGAGCAACTGTTCGCGGCCGGCTGGTCGGCCTGCTTCATCGGCGCGATGCAGCTTGCGGCGCGCGCCGCGAAGGTGACGCTGCCGGCCGATCTCGCGGTCGACGCCGAAGTGGATCTCGGCACGGCGGGTAACGCGTACTTCCTGCAGGCCCGGCTGAACGTGAGCGTGCCGGGGCTCGAGCGCGACGTCGCGCAACGCATCGTCGACGCTGCGCATCAGACCTGCCCGTATTCGAAGGCGACGCGCGGCAACATCGACGTCGACATCCGGATCGCCTGAGCGTTGCATCGGGCGGCCGAGCGCCGCCCTCCCGAATTCCCGATTCCTTTTCCATCGAGGTGAAAAAAATGAAAGTCCAACTGATCGCTGCCCTTCTCGTCGCTGTTTCGTCTGCCGTTGCCGCTCCGGCGTTTGCCAATGAAGCCACCGTGACGCGTGCGCAGGTACGCGCCGAACTCGCGCAGCTTCAACACGTCGGCTATCCGCTGAACCGCGCGACCGACGCGACCTACCCGAACGATCTGCAAGCCGCGCTGACGCAGATCCGCGCCGACGATGCCGTCGCGGCCAACGCACCGGCGGCCGGCTACGGCGGCAACGGCGACACCGCGACGCAATCCGGCCGCCGGCACGTCGCCAGCGTGGCCGAGCGCTCGGTGTACTTCGGTCACTGAGCGCCCGCACGGTACGTGAACCTGATTCCCTTTATCGATGATTCCATTTTGTCGAGGTGCATGATGAAAACCCGCCTGATCGCTGCCCTTCTCGTTGCCGTTTCCGCTTCCGCCGCCGCACCGGCGTTCGCCGACGAAGCCGTCGTGTCCCGCGCCGAGGTACGCGCCGAGCTCGTCCAGTTGGCACAAGCCGGTTATCGGCCGGGCCGCGCGAACGATCCGCACTACCCGGACGATCTGCAGGCCGCATTGACGCGCATTCACGCGAGTCCCGCGGTGGCGGCCGATACGTCGGCATCCGGCTACGGCAGCGATGCCGCCGCTGTTACGCAGTCGGGCAGCCGGCCGGCGACGCGAATCGCCGAACGCTCGATCTACTTCGGTCATTGAACGAACGCGCGAACGACGCCGATAGTCGGCGTGTGGTGCGCAACTCCCGAATTCCCGAATCCTGTCGAGGTAAATGATGAAGACCCAACTGATTGCCACCGTTCTCGTTGCCGTGTCGGCCGCCGTCGCCGCGCCGGCTTTTGCGAGCGAAAGCACCGTCACGCGTGCGCAGGTGCGTGCGGAACTGGCCGCGCTGCAGCAAGCCGGCTACCAGCCGAATCGTCCCAACGATCCGAACTATCCGGACAATATCCAGGCGGCGCTGAACCGGATTCGCGACCACGGTGCCGTCGCGGCCGACACGCAGACAGCCGGTTACGGCAACGATGCCGGCGGCGCCACGCAGTCCGGCAGCCGCAACACGGTGCGCACCGCCGAGCGCTCGATCTATTTCGGCCATTGAGCGCGGTACGGCGAATTCACTCGCCGACCTCTGCCATATAAAGCGCATGCGATGTAATCGCGTGCGCTTTTTTATTGGTATTGTCCCGGACCGTATCGCCAGCGCTACCCGTTCTCCCTGTCCGGGATTATTCTGTGCGGCTCCCCATCTTCCACCAAGGAGCCGCCGATGCCGGACGCCATGACCGGAAACGCGACAGCCGATGCGCACGTGCTCGACCGGGTCGTCTGGCATGCGCTCACGGGCCGGCAGCGCCGCTTTGCGCTTGGCGAGGGTCGCGCGCGGCGGTTCCCGACGGCCATCGCGCCGTTTGCCGCGATCGATGACACGAGCCCGGCGTCGTTCGACGCGCTGTGCGAGCTGATCGCCGCACACGGGCCGGCGGCGCTCGTCACGCCGAACGAGATCGAGACGCCGGCGAGCCTGTCGGCGATCCGGCGCGCGACGTTGCTTCAAATGACCTGGCAAGGAACCTTGGACACGACGCACGAAGCGGAACCCGTTCCGCTCGGCGCAGCCGACGTGCCGGACATGCTCGCGCTGACCGCCGCCGCGCAGCCGGGTCCGTTCGGCCCGCGCACGTTCGAGCTTGGCCACTACATCGGCGTGCGCAGCGAAGGCCGGCTGGCCGCGATGGCCGGCCAGCGGATGCAGGTCGAAGGGTATACCGAGATCAGCGCCGTCTGCGTGGACGCCGCGTTTCGGCGGCAAGGGCTGGCCGCGCGGTTGGTCCGGTCATTGATCGCGACGATCGGCGCGCGTGCGGAGACGCCGTTCCTGCACGTCCTCACGACGAACCAGGTGGCGATCGAGCGCTATCTCGCGCTCGGTTTCGTCGTCCGTCGCGAGATGCACCTGCTGGTGCTGGGCGACGCGCACACGTGACAACGCGGCCGGCGCGATTCCCGCGCCGGCCGTTGGCCGGGCCTGAGCGTTCTTATGCTTCGGTCGACCGGATCAGGTTGCCGCGCAACGTGACGATCGCCTTCTGCACCTTCGCGAATTCGTCCGGCTTCAGCCCGGTGGCTTCGACGAGGTTCATGTCGAGCCCCTTCTCGCGCACGCGGCGGCCGCTTTTCGTCAGGCTGACGAGCACCTGGCGTTCGTCGGACGGATCACGGTGCCGCTCCAGGTAGCCCATTGCCTCGAGCTTCTTCAGGATCGGCGTCAGCGTGTTGGATTCGAGGAACAGCTTCTCGCCGAGCTGGCCGACGGTCTGGTTGTCCTGCTCCCACAGCGCAATGATCGTGATGTACTGCGTATACGTGAGGCCGAGCTCGTCGAGGATCGGCTTGTACGCCTTGCCGAACGCAAGGTTCGCCGAGTAGATCGCAAAGCACAGGAACTCGGACAGCTTCGGCGCGGCGGGCGACGGGGTTTCGGTCGGTTTCATGGACTTCCTCCAGCGACGCGAATGGTCGCAGACAACCGCATTATATATCGCATGCGATCTTATCGGAAGCATGATAATCGGTCTCGATCGGCTGACGCGAGCCGCGCTCGCTCAGCCCGGCTCGCGGCGCTTGCCGGTTGGCTGACGGCTGACCGACAGCAACGTGCACTGCACCGGATGCGCGATTTCGGTCGCGAGCCCGCCCGCGGCAAACAGCAGGATCATCAGCCAGCGTTTCATGCGTCCTCCACGACCGAGAGGCTCGCCCCATCGGCGATCGTCGCGTCGAGCGCATAGGGATCGACGCCGTCGAGGCAGCCGAGATTGACGCGCCAGCATGCCGGGTCCTTGCGGGTCTGGTGGAACGGATAGACGCCGCACCGGCTGCAGAAATAGTGACGGGCCGTGTGCGTGTTGAACTGATAGCAGGTCAGCGCGCCCTCGCCTTCGACGATCGTCAGGTTGGCGGCGGCGAACATCGGGCTCATCAGCGCGCCGCGCCGGCGGCACAGGCTGCAGTTGCAGCGGACGGCCGGCGCAATGGCCGCCGTGACTTCGAACTTGACGGCCCCGCAATGGCAGGATCCTTTGAACCAGGTGGCAGACATGACGGGCTCCGAAAGAGGTCATGCCTGCTTTATAGCGAAGCCGCGCGCGAGCGTTGTATCGCACTGTATCCGCGCGCGGCGCGGATACAGAACATTGCACATCCGCGGCATGCGATCAGTCCAGTACGTGCTGCATCCGCTCGATTGCCGTGCGCGTTTCGCGTTCGAGCGCCGCGAACAGCTCGGCCGCCGGCAGCGCGCGGACCAGCGGCGCCGCCTGCCCCGCCCATTGCACGCCGTAACCGAATTCGCCCTGCGCTTTCGCGGCCGCATGCAGCGCCTTGCCCGCATCGTAGGCGATTGGATACGCGGGCGTGGCCGGCGCGCCCGGGTCGTCGCCGAGCGCGGTCAGCCGGTTCGCGATGCCGCGCGCGACGCGGCCCGAGATCGCGCGCGTGAACGTGGTGCGGTGCGCCGCCTCGCCGAGGATCGCGCGGCGGTAGCCGTCGTCGATCGACGTCTCCGGGCACGCGACGAACGCGGTGCCGAGCTGCGCGGCCTGCGCGCCGAGCGCGAGCGCGGCGGCAATGCCCGCGCCGTCCATGATGCCGCCGGCGGCGATCACCGGCAGCGCGCATTCGCGCACGATCAGGCGCGTCAGCGCGAACGTGCCGAGGCGATCGTCGTGCGCGGTCGAATCGAACACGCCGCGATGCCCGCCGGCTTCGATGCCCTGCGCGACGATCGCGTCGATGCCGGCGGCGGCAACTTGGCGGGCTTCGTCGAGATTCGTCGCCGTGGCGAACAGCGTGATGCCCGCGCGCTTGAGCGCGGCGATCACGTCAGCGGACGGCAACCCGAAATGGAAGCTGACGACCGCTGGCTTTTCCTCGACGAGCATCGCCTGCATCGCGTGGTCCGCGACGAAGCTCGTGTAGATCTCCGACAGCGATGCAGGCGGCGTCGCGCCATACGCGCGGAACGCGGGGGCGAGCCAGTCGAGCCACGCGCGCTCGACGGCCGCGTCGGCTTGCGCCGGACGGTGGCAGAACACGTTGATGTTGAACGGCCGGTCGGTGAGCGCGCGCGTGTCGCGGATCATCTTGCGTGCGCCGTCGGAATCGGTTGCGCCGACGCCGAGCGAGCCGAGCCCGCCCGCGTTCGAGACGGCGGCGGCCAGCGCCGGCGTGCTGACGCCAGCCATCGGCGCCTGCACGATCGGCGCGCGGATGCCGAGCGTGCGCAACAGGGTTGCCCGGCGGTCGGTCGGTTGATGCATGGTGCTGGTCTCCTGGTGGCAGCCGAAATGCCGGCCGCACGTATCGCATTGCCGGTTTCATCCCTAGAATAGCGGACGGCGAAACCGCGTCCAAGGCCGTCACCGTGCAGCGTTCGTCGAACGCTTCACCCGACATTCATGTGGTTTGGCCGAATAACGAACAACACCATTACACCATCCATGAAAAGAAGAACATTTCTCGCGCTGCCCGCCGTGGCGGCGTCCGGCATGCTGGCCGGCTGTTCCAGCGCCGACCTGGGGCCCGTCACCCATCGCCTGATGAAGGACCCTGAATACCGGGAAACGCTCTCGGCGTTCCTGATCAGCGCGGACGGGAAAAAGCTCGTCGTGATCGGCAAGCAGTATCACTACATTTTCGATGTGCCGCCGGCCCTCGCCGTCAACCTCACGGCACCCTACCGTCCCAAGTTGTATACCGACTTCGACGATTTCGAGACGCACGGCGATACGATCTCCGGGCGTTACGTGCTGCGGCTTGCGCGCGAGGATGCGCCTCCCGGCTCCGAGCTTCGCGAGCGTGCGCTCGCGGACGGTTTCAAGGACCAGCGCCACCAGCTGACGGAGAGCGGTACGATCAGCGGCAAGCGCTACCAGCCGAACGACGTCACGCCGTCGTCACTCCCGCAGGCGTTCAATCACGAGTATGACGTCAAGGTCATCGAGCGGCCATCGGTACTCGGCAAGGGCGCCAAGCTCGCCCTGTCGCCGATCACGATGGCGGCGGACGGCGCGCTGGGCCTGCTTGGCCTCGCACTGTTCCCGATTGCGTTGACGGCCTTCATCGTCATCGCGAGCTGAGGGGAGTCCACGATGACATCCCCTGCACGACAACTGCTCCGGATCGCCTGCGCGGCCGCTTGCCTGGCATTCGCGCAACACGCCGTGGCCGACGACGACTGGGACGCCGCCCGCCAGGTGCGCACTTCCTGGGTATTCGCGTCGATGAAGGAAAGCGACGTGCGGCCGACGCTCGATCGCGCGCTGAAGGACCAGCTGCGCTGGGCCCGTCTGCCCGGCAACGCGCCCGATGACGGCGCGTTCCGCTGCACGAAGCTCGCGGTGCCGCCGCCGTCGGCCGCTGCGCAGGCGGCGTTCGACGCGGCGCCGTCGTCGCGCGGTCGCGATGCCGACAAAGCGTACGCGAAAGCCGCGTCGCTCGGCGCGTGGCGCGCGGCGGCGCGACTCGTCAACAGTTCGCTCGAGGACGAGGATTGGGAAGGCGCGCAGCCGGCGGTCGCGTGGCTGCTCGCGCATCAGGTACCGGCCGGATACAACAAGCTCGCGGACGTGATGCAGGCGATGTCGGGCTACGACGGCGAAACGCCCGGCGAACGCGTGAGGGGGATGATCGCGTCGTTGCGCTGGCGCGCGGCGCGTGAAGGCGATCCGGTCGCGCAGATGGAGATGGCCGATCTGTTCGAGAAGCTCGGCGACAGCGAGCGCGTGGCCGCGCTGCGCGCGTGCGCGACGCAGCAGAATCCGGAACTGAAATGAGGTGCGCCGCCGGTACGCCGCGATGACAGGCGGCGTACCGGCGTGCACGACGACATCGCCCGTCAGACTTCGTAGCGTACCGCATGCGCTTCGGTCGGCAGCGGCAGATCCCAGCGCAGCAGCATCGCCTCGAGCGCCCGGTTCGTCAGCGACGTGTCGCGCCGCGCATTGCGGCGCAACAGTTCCGCGCGCGGCCGTTCGAGGTACACGAGCGTCACGTCGGCGCCGTACGCATACAGCAGGTCGAGCGTCTTCTTGCGCATCAGCGGCGACAGGTTCGTCGCATTCCACACGAACGGCCGCCGCCGGTCGCGCAACAACGCCTTCGCGGCATCGACCGCATGGTGCGCGACCGCGCCCTCGTTGCGACCGTGACGCAGCCCCAACGCATCGCGCGCATCGTCGAACGACACGACCGGCAGATCCGGATGATGCCGCGCGACCCACGTGTTCTTGCCCGATGCCGGCAGGCCCGCCATCACGACGACCGGCGAGCCCGGCGTGCGAAACAGCGGATAGTCGGGATGCACGTCCGCGCCGCGGAAGTAGCTGAGTGCGGTATGCGCGTCGGCGAATGCACGCGGCTGGCCGTAACAGCCGTCCTCCCGCGCCAGTTCGCGCCACAGCTCGATATTGTCGAGCACACGCTGCGTGTCGTTGCAGATGCGCCCGCGAATGTCGGCTTCGGCGAGCAGGCACAACAGCGGCAGGCTGACCTGCCACGACAGCTCGCGCGCGATGAACTCGGGCGTGCCGCGGCGCGAGCCGCTCATCGCGAAGAACGGCACCTGGTGCACGGCGATCATCCGGCAGATGGCCTCGCGCACCGCGAACGGCACGCTGGCATCCCACAGCGCGATACGCGCGTCGATCGCCCCTTTGCGCGAGTGGCCGGGATGACCGATCGCACCGGTGACGGGATCGACGGCCGTCGTGCTCGACTTGGCGATGTCGTGCAGCAGCGCGGCCAGGAACACGATTTCCTGATCGGCGCGCGACGCCGTCCGATAACCGGGCAGCGCGAGCAATGCATCGATCACCATCATCGTATGCGTCCACACGTCGCCTTCGCCGTGATGCGCGGGCTCCTGCGGGGTGGTTTTCGCGTGTTCCAGCGCGGGGAACGCCGCGAGGCATGCGCGATAGTCCGGCTGCCGGCCGGGCGCAGGCACGAGCGCCTGCAGATGTTCGTACTTCATGATCGAGACTCCTGTCGAAGCGGCAGGCGGCCGCTTCGCATTCATTGGTTCGGATGCGCAGCCGGGCTCGGCCCCCACGTCACCGTCGGACGCGGTGCATACAGGTCGACACCCGGCGCGAGCAGGTTCGGGATGAACGGCTGCTCCGAGTGATGGCGCGCAGAATCGAGAATCGCCTGCACGAAATCGTGGCGCACCCACTTCAGGCGCGCGGTCGTCGTGTCGTCGGTCTCGATCTTCACGTAGAGCCCTTCGGACTGCTCCGACTTGTCGCACTGCTGCCACGCGCGCGCGAGGTCGAGCCCCTGCCGTCGCACGGTGTGCTCGAACGCGTGACGCCAGTCCGGCGTTTTTGCGAGCGACGGGCCGAGCAGCGCCTTGAGGTCCGCGAGCCGCGCCGGCGCCACGCCCTCGTACAGCACGGGCACCGACAGTACGGGGCCGTCGGCGAGCAGCGCGCGCCGCGCAGGCGTCGACAGGAAGCGGCCGGTCGCACGGTCGAACACGTCGAATTCGAGAAAATGATGCGGCAACGCGTCGTAGAACACCGCGTGCTTCTTGCTCATCGTCTCGCCGTACATCACGTAGCGATCGCCGAGGCGCTCGAGCAGCCAGCCGGCATGGGCCGCCGCCCACGTCTTCACGAAGCCGAACTGCCGCTCGCGGCCGCCGCCGGCCAGATAGTGGCCGCGCGACTGCAACAGCAGTTCGCCTGCCGGGCTGAAGCTGATGCCCGTGTTCGCACCGTCGAGCTTTTCCTCGACGACGAGGTGCGCGCCCGCGAGGGTGCGATAGGGAACGTGGTCGTGACCTTCGTCGCCGTCCTGCAGGCGCGAACCTTCAAGGTGCGGCGTGCGCGGGTAGCGTGCAAGGTCGAGCGATTGCGCGTAGGCGCGAAAATCCAGCGTCATGGTCTTTCTCCGGAAACAGGGAAAAAGCCGACGACGTGAACGAACGGACAGGAGTGCGTTGCGGTGTCAGTGCGAGTCCGGCAGCGGCCCTGCGATCACCGTTCCGGCGCGATGGCGCGAGCGGAACCGGGCAGGACGACGCGGCCGGGATGGCAGTCGTCGGCGTATCAGGCGAAGGGACGAATGATTGCGGGCACTTGGATCACCGATTCGATGAGGGTTCAGGGATGAAGCAGGCGGATGCTACGAAACGATTCCGGCGGTGTCAAGCACGACCGGACGAGTTCGTTACGGCCTTTCGAACGCGTTGAGCGCCTGCTGCGACGCGCCGCACGCGTGATCGATGCATGAATGATCCGGAATCCTATGTGTATGTTTTTCGCCACATCGGGTGCCGAAGCGATCGCCGGCATCGTGCCGTTCGCTTGCTGCGTCGGTCGCGTGGCCGTCGGCGGCGGTTGCGCCGGCGGCCACGCAACCGACGTCATGGTTTTCCCGGCCCGCAGGATGGCGCGGGGGGCCCATCGTTTTCGATACGCCCCCGCCCGCCACGCAGGCTGCAACGGTCTGCCGGGCGAATACGGGCTGCCGCGGGCGCCCGACCCTTTCTGCTCAGGAAAGGACGCTTGAAACATCCGCAATTATCACGTGCCGCCGATTTGCCCACCATGTGTCGGACGATCGGCGCAGCCGGCATGACCGGCGCTTGCACGAGTCCGGCGATGCGTGCCGTCGCGTCGCGCGGCCGGCGCGTGACGCCGGTCGCGAACGGCCGGGCCCCGCGCCCCGGCATATCGATAATCAGGAGACACGATGAACAGCCAATCCCTCGACCTCGGCGGCCATGCCGGCGGACCTGAATCCGCGCGGCCGCCGGCCGCTTCAGCAGGCGCCGGCGCCGATGCAGCGGCCCTTCCCGGCCGCCGCGTCACGCTCGGCGATTTCATGGACGATCTGCCGGTCGGTGCGCTGCACCGGTTCGTCGTCTGGGTGATCGGCATCGGGCTGTTCTTCGACATGTACGAGATATTTCTCGTCAGTACGATCGGCTCCGCGTTGCAGCATGAATACGGGCTGAGCCGGCAAAGCGCCGATTTCAAGCTATTGCTGGCGTCCGCGTTCATCGGCATGTTCGTCGGCGCGATGTGCCTCGGCAGCCTGGCCGACCGTATCGGCCGGCGCAAGGCGTTCCTGCTCACGCTCGGGTGGTACAGCGCGTTCTCGCTGGTCGGTGCGTTTTCGGTGAACGCCGACATGCTCGTGGCATGCCGGTTCCTGACGGGCATCGGCGTCGGCGCGATCTATCCGGTCGCCGACAGCTTCCTGTCCGAAATCCTGCCGAAGGACAAGCGCGGGCGGCTCGCGGCGTGGGCCTACACGACTTCGTATGTCGCGGTGCCGCTCGTCGGCTTTCTCGCGCTGTGGCTGAACCCGCTGCAGGTGGCCGGCGTCGCCGGCTGGCGCATCATCCTCGCGATCGGCAGCCTCGGCGCCGTGTACGTGCTGTGCGTCCAGCACCGGCTGCCGGAAAGCCCGCGCTGGCTGCTCGCGCAAGGCCGCACGGCCGACGCGCACGCGGCGCTGCGGCGTTTCGCGGATAGCGCCGGCGTGCGCGTGCCCGAACACTTCGCGGCACCGGTCGAGCCGCAGCGGCCGCTCGGGCTCGGCGAGCGCATCGCGCTGCTGCGCCGCCAACCGTACGGCGCGCGCTACGTGATGCTGGCGATCTTTCACCTGCTCCAGGGCTTCGGCTATTACGGATTCGGTACGCTGGCCGGCACGGTCGTGAAAAGCCGCGGTTTCGACGTGACGGACAGCACGCTGTTCATCGCGCTGTCGTTCATCGGTTACCCGATCGGTTCGCTGCTGTCGATTCCGCTGCTCAACTGGATCGAGCGCCGCACGCTCGTGATCGTGTCGATCCTGTCGATCGCGGTGTTCGGGCTGTGCTTCGCGTATTCGGGCAATACCGTGCTGATCGTCGGCTTCGGATTCCTGACGACGTGCGCGTCGAACGTGTTCAGCAACGCGTATCACGTGTACCAGGCCGAGATCTTCCCGGCGCGCGTGCGCTCGACGGCGATCGGCAGTACCTATGCGCTGTCGCGCATCGTCAGCGGCGCGCTGCCGTTCGTGCTGCTGCCGGTGCTCGGCCACTACGGCGCGGGCGCGATGTTCGGCGTGATCTCGGTCGCGCTCGGCATCGTCGCCGTCACGCTGCGCGTGCTCGGACCGCTGACCACGCGGCGCAGCCAGGACGACATCAATCCGGTTTGACGGCGATGTGGGGTATGGGAAGATGGCGCTCCTGAATGAGCGAGCCGGCGACGCCACGGCTACCGGCGGAACATGAGGCCCAGCATAAGGACCGTACAGAACACCAGCCCCACCCCCCCCTGGAATCGGGTGATTCGAACCATCGTGGCCGACATGATGTCTTCCGGAGACATGTTGTAAAAGAATTTGTACGACCATCGCCAGGCCTTCGATCTGCAATAGAAAGCCAATATCCGTTCCGGACGAAATGCCATGATTGCGGATATCCCGATGCCATAAGTTAAGCAGGCAAAGGCGATAATGATGCGGTAGCTCGATTCGTTCATTGGGCGGCCCCAGATCAACCTTTCGAGGAAATGAGCAGAACGTCTGAAACAGGCTCGAACGCGAACCGATGATCGCGTTCCCGGGCGCCCGCACCGAACCGTTTTAACCGCGGGCAGCTCCGCTTCACCGCGCCGACATGAAATCGAACAGCTTCGCGACGTCGGTCGTCAGCACGGTGCCGGCTTTCACGCCGACCCACAGCGTGCGCGTCGCCCACGCGTCGTCGAGCTTCACGACACCGAGCCGCGCCGCGCGTTCGCCGGTCACCGCATCGCGCGGCAACACGCCGATGCCGAGCCCCGCCTCGATCATCCGGCTCACACCGTCGAAATTCGATACCTGGATCCGCAGCTTCAGCGAGCGCTCGGCCGCGAACGCGGCGTCGGTCATGCGCGCGAGCAGCGAGCTGCCGTCGCTCAAGCCCACGTAGTCCTCGTCGAGCGTATCCGCGAAGCGGATGCCGTCGCGCGCGGCGAACCGGTGCGTGCGCGGCACGAGCAGCACGAGCTCGTCGCGCCGGTAGAGCCGCCGTTCGATGCCGGGCGCCGGCACGTTGTCCGCGAATACGCCGAGATCGGCCTTGCCCGACGCGAGCGCGTCGACGATCTCGTGGCTCAGCCGCTCCTCGAGGCTGACCTTGATGCCGGGGTTGTCGGTGAGGAACGCGGCGAGATCGGCGGGCAGGAACTGGACGATCGCGGACGTGTTGGTCCAGACGTGGATATGGCCGCGCACGCCGGCGACGTAGTCGCTCATCTCGTGCGCCATCCGGTTGACCTGCTCGATCACCTTCGCCGCATGATCGAGCAGTGCCCGGCCCGCGGGCGTCAGCTCGACGCCGCGCGCATGCCGGACGAACAGCGCGCTGCCGGTCACGCTTTCGAGTTCGGCGATGCGCTTGCTGACCGCGGACAGCGTGAGCTGGCCGTGTTCGGCCGCCTTCGTCAGGCTGCCGTGCTCGGCGACGAGCGCGAACACGCGCAGCGACTGCAGATCGAAATGAAGCGGGTTCACCATGTCGTGGAATCCTGGAAGGCCGTGCGGGGGACGCCGTCATCGCGCCGGCCTGACGCCGATCATACGCCCGGCCGTGCGCGTGCGATACGGCGCGGCTAACGCGGCGCGATGGCGTGCAATGCGGCGAGCATCGCGCCGTCGGGTGTCGCGAGATCGTCGAGCACCGCGAAGTGCTGCATGCCGGGCAGCCACGTGCGGGCGATCCGCTCGCCGGCGGCTTCGCACGCCGTCGCGTATTCGTCTGCCTGCCGAACGAGTTCGGGCAGTTCGGCCTCGCCGACCGCCACGACGGTCGGGGCGCCGGGCCCGATGTGATGCAGCGGACTGTATGCGTCGACTTCGTGCGCGGTGAGTTGCAGCTTGTCGTTCAGGCAGCACAGTGCGATCGGTTCGAGATCGACGAGCGGGCTGATCGCAAGCGCCGACGCCACGGCCGGGTGCGCGCGATGCATCGCCGTCAGATGGCCGCCCGCCGAATGGCCGCTCAGATGGATCGGCCGCCCCGCGATGCCGAGGCCGTCGCGGTCGGCCGCGAGATGGTCGAGCAGCGCGCCGATCTCGCCGACGATATCGGTCATCGTCGCGACCGGCGCGAGCGTGTATTCGGCGAGCACGACGTCGTAGCCGCGCGCGAGCGGCCCGCTCGCCGCATACGCGAAATCCTCTTTCGTGCAGTGCTGCCAGTAGCCGCCGTGGATGAACACGAACAGCGGCGCGTCGGGCTGCCCGCACGGCAGCCAGTCGAAACGCTGCGCGGGTTGCGCGCCGTAACGCAGGTCGCGGCGGCCGGGCGTCGCTGCGTACAGCGCCGTGCTGCGCGCCTGGCATGACGCGAGCAATGCGGGGAAATCGGGAACGGCCTTCGTGTTCAGGTACGCGGCGTCGAGCGCCGCGCGGTCCATGCCGCGATAGAGGATCGTCATTCGGGAAGCGCCTGGATCGGGTTGCGGATGCGCGCGGCACGGTCGTCCCGAGCGCGCGGCGAAGGCGGCGGCCAGGCCGACGCCGTTGCGCCATTATCCGCAGCGCGGCCGCGCGCGGCTATCCGGAATCGGCGGGCGCGGCGCGTGCCTGTCCGCTTTCGGCGAACGAATATGGCGGCGTGCGCGCAACCGCATCCGGCAGGTCAGATCGGCTCGGAGATTTCGATCAGGTTCAGGTCGGGATCGCGCACGTAGATCGAACGGATCTTCTGCGTCGCGCCCGTGCGTTCGACGGGCCCTTCGACGATCGGCCAGCCGACGCGCCGCAGGTGCGCGATCACGTCGTCGAGCGGCACCGACGCGATGAAGCACAGATCGAGCGCGCCGGGCACCGGCACATGCGCTTTCGGCTCGAACTCCGCGCCGCGCACGTGCAGGTTGATCTTCTGGTTGCCGAACCGGAACGCGAGCCGGCCCGCGCCGAAGGTTTCGAGCTGCATCTGCAGCACCTCGGTGTAGAAATGCCGGGTCCGTTCCGGATCGACGCAGGTCAGCACGAGATGATCGAGGTGGTCAATCAGCGCCATGGAATTCGCTCCTGTTCCTGTGGTGGTTCACGATTCACGAGAAAGCGCGTTGCGCGGGCATGTCGCCGGCGCCGGCGCACGGCGGCGGATGAAGGTCCGAGCGGCGGCCGGCCTTCAGGATCTGGCTCGGCACGTCGTGCCCGATCAGCGCGGGCAGCCGTGCCGACGCGGCGAGCACGGCCGCGAGGTCGATGCCCGTATCGTAGCCGTCGAGCTCGAGCATGTGCACCAGTTCCTCGGTGCACACGTTGCCGGTCGCACCCGGCGCGTACGGGCAGCCGCCGAGCCCGCCGAGCGACGCGTCGAAGCGGTCGATGCCGGCGTCGAGCGCCGCCAGCGTGTTCGCGAGCGCCATCCCGCGCGTGTTGTGGAAGTGCAGCGTGAGCTGCAGCGCGCCGAAGCGCTCGCGTGCGCGGCGGGACAAATCGCGCACCTGCGACGGGAACGCCATGCCGGTCGTGTCGCACAGCGTGAAGCCGTGCACGCCGAGCTCCGCGAAGCGCTGCATCCACGCGAGCACCGTTTCGGCCGGCACGTCGCCTTCCATCGGGCAGCCCATCGCGGTCGACAGCGACACGTTGATCGCGACACCCGTGCCGCGCACGGCGTCGATCACGTCGCGCAATTGCGCGAACGACTGCTCGCGCGTCATCCGCAGGTTCGCGCGGTTGTGGCTCTCGCTCATCGACATCACGAGGTTCACCTCGTCGACGCCGCACGACAGCGCGCGCTCGGCGCCGCGCACGTTCGGCACGAGCACCGTATAGACGACGCCCGGTGCGCGCGCGATGCCATGCATCACGGCTTCCGCGTCGCGCAGCGCGGGAATCGCCTTCGGCGACGTGAACGACGTGACCTCGATCTTCGCGTAGCCGCATGCGCTCAGCGCGTCGACGAGCGCGATCTTGTCGTCGGTGTCGACGAATGCCGCTTCGTTCTGGAAACCGTCGCGGGTCGCGACTTCGTGGAGATGGAGTCGGTGCGGATGCAGGTTCATGTCTTCGTTCCGGTGGCCGTTTCAGATCACGCCGCGCGTGCGCCAGTCGTCGCGCGTCGCCGCGTCGATGCCGAGCGATTCGAGTACCGCGTCGGTATCCGCGCCGAGCGCGGGCGCCGGCCGCTCGATGCGTCCGGGCGTCGCGTCGAGTTTCGGCACGATGCCCGGCACCAGCACGGGCGTGCCGTCGGGCAGCGCGGCGTCGACGATCATGTCGCGCGCACGGTAGTGCGGATCGGCCGCGATGTCGGCCACGTCGTAGATGCGTCCGGACGGAATGCGCGCGTCGTTCAGCGCGGCGAGCACGTCGTCGAGGTCGTGGCGGGTGCTCCACTCGCCGATCGCCGCATCGATGCGCGCCACCTGCGCGACGCGTCCGTCGTTGTGCGCGAGCGCCGGATCGTGGCCGAGATCGGGGCGGCCGATCAGCTCCATCAGGCGCCGGAAGATGCTGTCGCCGTTGCCGGCGATCAGCGCGTACTTGCCATCGCGGCAACGGTACGCGTTGGTCGGCGCGATGCCGGGCAGGCTGCTGCCGGCCGGCTCGCGCACCGCGCCGAACGCCGCATATTCGGGCAGCAGGCTTTCCATCAGGTTGAACACCGATTCGTACAGCGCGACGTCGACGACCTGCCCCTTGCCGCCCTGCTGCTCGCGATGGCGCAACGCGAGCAGCACGCCGATCACGCCGTGCAGTGCCGACAGCGAATCGCCGAGCGAGATGCCGACGCGCACCGGCGTGCGGCCCGGTTCGCCGGTCAGGTGGCGCAGCCCGCCCATCGCCTCGGCGATCACGCCGAAGCCGGGGCGGTCGCGATACGGGCCCGTCTGCCCGAAGCCCGACACGCGCAGCATCACGAGCCCCGGGTTGATCGCGGACAGCGCGTCCCAGCCGAGCCCCCAGCCTTCGAGCGTGCCGGGCCGGAAGTTTTCGATCAGCACGTCGGTGTCGGCGACGAGGCGGCGCACGACGTCCTGCCCTTCGGGCGTGCGCAGGTCGAGCGTGAGCGAGGTTTTGTTGCGCGACTGCGCGGCCCACCAGACCGACGTGCCGTCGTGCAGCAGCCGCCATTTGCGCAGCGGATCGCCGACGCCCGGCGGCTCGACCTTGATGACGTCCGCGCCGAATTCGGCGAGCATCCGGCCCGCGAACGGCCCGGCGATCAGTTGGCCAAGCTCCAGCACGCGGATGCCGTCCAGGGGGCGTGTCATGACTGTCTCCGATGAAATCGTGTTGTCGATGACGGCGATCATGACCGCGTTCGCGCCCGGCGAAAATCGATCGATGGTCAACCCGCCTTTCCGAAACGGAAAGGCGCGCGTTGGCGCGAGCACGGCGGCGGCCATGTGCGAGGCGTCAGCCTTTCCTTGCGGGAAAGCGCGCTCGCGCAACGGTCAAACGACGGCGCGCGCGCCGCCGGCACAATCGGTGCCGTTCCGCGCCACCGGGCGCCTGCCAGCGAGACCCGCCATGTTTTCCGTTTCCTCTCCCGCGAAGATCGTGTTCCTCGACCGCGCGACGCTGTCGCCGCAGACGGTGCTGAAGCCGTTTCCGTTTCCGCACGCATGGCAGACGTTCGACCGGACAGCCGCGCACGAAGTCGCGGCGCGCATCCGCGACGCGGACATCGTCGTGACCAACAAGGTACGGCTCGACGCGACGGCCCTCGCCGGCGCGCGGCAGTTGCGGATGATCGCGATCGCGGCGACCGGCACCGACATCGTCGATCTCGATACGTGTGCGTCGCGCGGGATCGTCGTGAGCCATATTCGCGGCTATGCGGTGCGCACGGTGCCCGAGCACACGTTCGCGCTGATCTTCGCGCTGCGCCGCAGCCTCGTCGCTTACCGCGACGCGGTGCGCGCCGGGCGCTGGCTCGACAGCGGACAGTTCTGCTTCTTCGATCATCCGATTCGCGACCTGGCCGGGTCGACGCTCGGGATCGTCGGCGACGGCGTACTCGGGCGAGCGGTGGCCGCCATCGCGCGTGCGCTCGACATGCGGGTGCTGTTCGCGGCGCACGGCGACGCAGCGGGTGACGGTCACGTACCGCTCGACACGCTGCTGCGCGACAGCGACGTGATCACGCTGCACTGCCCGCTCACGCCCGCGACACGGCACCTGATCGACGCGCACGCATTCGCGCGGATGGCGCGCCGGCCGCTGCTGATCAATACCGCGCGCGGCGGGCTCGTGGACGAAAGCGCGCTCGTCGACGCATTGCAGTCGGGGCAGATCGCGGGCGCGGGGTTCGACGTGGTCACGCAGGAGCCGCTGCCGGCCGCGCATCCGTTTCACGCGATCCTGTCGCATCCGGCGTTCATCCTGACGCCGCACGTCGCGTGGGCGAGCGACGAGGCGATGCAGGCGCTGGCCGATCAGCTGGTCGACAACGTCGCCGCGTTCGTCGACGGCGAGCCGCGGCACGTCGTGTGACACGTACAAACGGAACGGCCCCGCTCGATTGCTCGAAGCGGGGCCGACAGGATGCGGGGCTGCTCACGCCAGCGACCCGGCACGTAACGGGTTCGTGCATTCGCGCTGTCTTGCTGCGGGTTTCCGAATACGTGACGAGACGACTTCAGGGTATTCAGACCGGCAGTGATGTCGTGCAGGTCCGAAAAGCGGAAAGCACGCTCAGTAAGCGGACATCTCGACGCAAGGATCGACCTTGGACGGCGAGCAGATGACCGAGTACTTCGCGCTCTCGCGCATCAGCGCTTCGCCTTCGTGCAGCGCGATCTTGATCTCGGGGTGACGCTCGTACGCAAGGAAGGCCGAGCACACGACGGCGGACATCACAACGAGGGAAAACACAAATTTTTCAAGGGTTTGGAAACGTTCAGGCATGATGTGGACCTTTCTCTCAGCCCGTAATTATACCTTGAGATAAGGGTTTTCCCTATAGCCCTGCCCGCATACCGAGGATGCGTTCAAACGAGATGGAACCGAAGATTGCGCCCTTTTTTCAGGACATGCGGCCGGGGCGGCCGGCAAGGCCGAGGCGGGCTGCTCGAGGACGAGAAAGCGGCTTGCCGCCGGCGCGTTACCGGCCCGCTGCGTCACGTCACTCCGACGCCGACGCACCGCTCGCCGCGTTGCCGGGCCACGCCTTGCCGATATGGTCGATCAGCGACTTCGCGGTACCCGTCACGAGCGCCGCGTCGACGCCCGACGTCTGCCACGAACCGTCGGCCGCCTTCACGAAGGTCAGGTTCGCGCGCGACGGCGAGTAATCGGCGTTGCGCCACGTGACCACGACGTCGCACGAATACGTGCGATCGCCGAGCTTCCTGCAGTCGCCGTCGGGTTTCGCCGACACGACGTCGGCCGATACGGGCAGCGGCTGGCCGAACAGCGCGTTCAGGCCGCCGTGGTTTTCCGCTTCGAGCGCGCGGCGCACGGCGGCGTCGACGTCGCTCGATCCGGGGCCGTCGTGAAGCAGGTTACAGGCGGCCAGCAGCGTCGAGGCGCCGGCGAGTGTCAGCAGCGTATGAAACTTCATGGATATCCGTCGATCGGGTGAACGCCGCGTAGTCTGCAACGTCCCCGGGTCGTGCGCGGTATCCATTTGTAACCAATTGCACGCTGCCCGGCGGCCCGGCGCGATCGTGCGACGCCCTCGCCTACTGCCGCTCCTGCTTCACGCGGCTCACGAGTTGCGTCGGACTGACGAACTGCAGCGCGATCACGACCCATACGAGCGTGATGGCCATGTAGATCATCGCCATCGCGTCGATCGACTGCGGCGCGCGCACGCCGGTCGAGAACACCGCGTAATACAGCGCGACGACGAGCGTCTGCGTGCTCGGGCCCGCGGTGAAGAACGTCAGCTCGAACATCCCGATCGTGCGCACCAGCACGAGCAGCCCGGCCGCGAGCATGCCGGGCACCAGCAGTGGCAGCAGCACGTAGCGGAAATAGCGCCACGTGTTCGCGCCGAAGATGCGCGCGGCGGCTTCGAGGTTCGGATCGATTTGCTCGATGAACGGCGTCATCACGAGGATCACGAACGGCAGCGCCGGCACCAGGTTCGCGAGGATCACGCCTGGCAGCGTGCCCGCGAGTCCGATCTTGTACATCACGGTCGCCATCGGAATCCCGTACGTGACGGGCGGCACCATCAGCGGCAGCAGGAACACCAGCAGCGCGAAGCGCTTGCCGCGGAACTGCACGCGCGCGAGCGCATACGCGGCCGGCACGCCGAGCGCGATCGACAGCAGCACGACCGCGCCGACGACCTCGACGGTCACCCACAGCACGCTCGCGAGCTGGAAGTCTTCCCACGCCTTCGCATACCAGCGCAGCGTGAAGCCCTGCGGCAACGGCGTGCCGAACCAGCGCGTCGCGACCGAGTTCACCGCGACGGTCGCGATCAGCAGCATCACGTTCAGCAGGAAGAACGCCATCAGCCCCCAGACGAGCGCCTTCCATGCGCGGCCGGCGAGGTGGTTGTTCATCCGCTGCGGTTTTCCGGTGTCGACGGGCCGCGCGTCGGGCGCATCGTGTTTCGGCGGCCACGTGCGAGCGGCATGATTGTCGGTCGCCATCAGCCCTTGCCTCCCGTCACCGCGCCCGTATAGAAGAAGCGGCGCGCGCCGAGCATCGACGCGACCATCAGCAACTGCACGAAACCCATCACGATCGCGATCGCCGACGCGAGCGAATAGTCGTAGCTTTCGAACGCGGCTTCGGCGGCCGCGATCGAGATCACGCGGGTCGGCCCGGCGGGCGCGCCGAGCAGCACGGCCGACGGAAACACCGAGAACGCCTGCACGAACGACAGGCACGCGGCCATCGTGAGCCCCGGCACGAGCAGCGGCAGGTAGATCTGCCGGAACTGCTGCCACGGGTTCGCGCCGAGCGTCGCGGCCGCGCGCGCGAGCGTCGGGTCGATGCCGCTGATGTACGACAGCATCAGCAGGAACGCGAACGGAAAACCCGACACGATCAGCGACAGCAGCACGCCCCAGTAGTTGTGCGTGAGGCGCACTTCGTCGGTGTACAGGTGCAGCCCCTGCAGCGCCTGCGGGAACCAGCCGTTCGGCCCGAAATACGTGAGCATCCCGTCCGCGACGAGCACCGTGCCGAGCGTGACGGGAATCACGAGCAGCGTCGTGACGAATTTCTGGTACGGCGAATTGCGGCGCAGCGCGAACGCGACGGGCACCGCGATGCCGACGTTGAGCAGCGTCGCCGGCACCGCGAGCTTCAGCGTGACGAGCACGGTCGGCCACATCGCGGTGTCGGTGAAGAACTGCACGTAGTTCGCGAGCGCGCCGCCGCCGTTCGTCGCGTTCGTCGGCTGGAACGACAGCACGAGGCCGTACGCGAACGGATAGATGAACAGCGCGGCGATGAACGCGAGCGCCGGCGTGACGAGCCAGGCTTTCGCGTCGCGCGGCGCGCCGCCGGTCGCGAGCGTGCTCATGCGGCCTCCGGGCGCGACGTCGCCGCGCATGCCGGTTGGCGCAACCCGGTCATCGGACGTCTCCCGCATAGACCAGCGTGCGCGCCGGCGCGACGCGCAGCCGCAGCGGTTCACCTTCCGTGAACTCGCCGGCCATACGGGCCCAGACCGCACCGAACGGCGTGATCGCGCGGATCAGCGAGTCGCGGCCGCCGTATTCGACCGTCTCGACGGTCGCGTCGAACGCGTTGTCGGCACCGGCTTCCGCGCGCTCGATGTCGTCCGGACGCAGCGCGACCACGACCTCCTTCGCGTCGAAGCCGGCCATCGGCACACCGGTGAGGCGCACGCCGCCCGACGTGACGTTCACGTAATCGCCAGCCATTCCTGCGAGCGTAAACGGCAGCACGTTGCGATAGCCCATGAAGCGCGCGACATGCAGGTTGTGCGGGCGCGTGTAGACGTTCTTCGGCGACGCGACCTGCTGCACGACGCCCTCCTTCATCACGACGATGCGGTCGGCCATCGACAGCGCCTCGTCCTGGTCGTGCGTCACGTAGATCGTCGCGCGTTCGAGCTGCGTGTGGATGCGGCGGATCTCCGCGCGCATCTCGATGCGCAGCTTCGTGTCGAGGTTCGACAACGGCTCGTCCATCAGCACGAGCGGCGGCTCGATCACGATCGCACGCGCGATCGCGACACGCTGCTGCTGCCCGCCCGACAATTGCCCGGGCAGCTTGCCCTCGTGGCCGACGAGTTGCACGAGTTCGAGCGCCTGCTGCGCGCGCCGCCGCGTTTCCTGTTTCGGCACGCCGCGCATCTTGAGGCCGAAGCCGACGTTGTCGAGCACCGACATGTGCGGAAACAACGCGTAGTTCTGGAACACCATCCCGAAACCACGCCGCTCGGGCGGCAGCACGTCGATGCGCACGTCGTCGAGCCAGATGCCGCCGCGCGTGAGCGGCTGCAGCCCGGCGATGCAGTTCAGCGCGGTCGATTTGCCGCAGCCCGACGGGCCGAGCAGCGCGATGAACTCGCCGCGCCGGATCTCGAGGTCGAGCCCGTTCAGCGCGGCGACCTGCGCGCCTTCCGTATTGGTGAAACTGCGGCACACACCGTCGAGCCGCAACCGTTCGAAACTGTGCTTCATTGCGCGAACTCCATCGACGCGGGCGCCGCGGCGCCCGCCGGTTCAGGCGTCATTTCGATTTTTGCGATCCGATCTCGCGATCCCATTTCTGGAACGCGGCGACCATCGCCTGCGCGTTGAGCGGCTGCACGTGCGGACGGTCGGCGAGCAGCTTCGCGTATTCGGGGCGGCCGAATTTCCTGATCACTTCCTGGCTGTGGGCGGGCGCCATTTCGAGCGTCACGCCCTTCACCGCCGGGCCCGGATAGAAGTAGCCGTCGTCGTAGGTCATCGCCTGCTGCGCCGGTTCGAGCAGGAAGTTCATCAGCTTGAACAGCACGTCCAGTTTTTCCTTCGGCACCCCCTTCGGGATCACCATGTAGTGCGCGTCGTTCACCCACGTCATGTTGTCGAACGCCTGGATCTTGAATTCGGCCGGCACGATGCCGAGCGCGCGCGGGTTGAGGTCCCAGCCGGTGACGGTCACGGTCATGTCGCGCGTGCCTTCGCCGAGCTCCTTCATCACCGCCGACGTGCCGCCCGGGTAATACGGCACGCAGTCGTTCAACTGTTTCAGGAACGCCCAGGTCTTGTCCCAGCCGTTGATCGGGTCCTGCGGATTCTTGTCGCCGAGCACGTACGGCAGCCCCATCAGGAACGTGCGGCCGGGGCCCGAGTTCGCCGGGCGCGCATAGATCAGCTTGTTCGGGTGCGCCTTGCACCACGCGAGCAACTGGTCGGGCGTCTTCGGCGGGTCGCTGACCTTCGCCGGGTTGTATTCGAGCAGCGGGCCGGCCGGCATGTAGGTGACTTCGAGGCCGTAGCCCTGCGCGAGATCCTGCATCTTGCGCGGGCCCGGCGCGTACTTGTCGAGCACGCCGGGGAGCGCCCCCGCGTTGTCGGGCAGGAGCTTTTGCCACAGGTTCTGCTCGATGCCGGCGGCCAGCGCGTCGGTGCCCGTCAGCACGAGGTCGATGTCGGAGCGCCCCGCCGCCTGCATCGCCTTGATCTTGCCCGGCAACTGCGGCGCGGGCGCATTCGTGAACGTGACGTTCGACACGAGGGTCGGGTTCTTCTCCTTGAACGCCTCGATGGCCTTCTGCGTGAGCTGCAGGTTGCCGGCCACGTCGACGATGTTCAGCGATACGGGGGCCGCCACGGCCGCGGCGGCCGACAGCGTGAAGCCCAGGGCGAGTGCGATCCGGCGGACACGGCGAGCGATCGGGGTGGTGTTCATGTCTCCTCACTTCGGTCGGTGGATGGGACCTTTCTTGTCAGGAAATCATGACGGCGTTATACGATGTCGGTCAACAAAAAACCACGGATTGCGGGGCGGGACTTTCCCTGACAAAAACCTTCCGTTTGTTAAGGAATTGTGTGGCGACCGGCTTGCCGGGGACCACGGGATCGCGTGGTGCGGCGTGTTAAGACGTCGTATCTCAGCGCGTGGCGAAACGGTATCGCGTCGGGTCGCATGGCGGCCAGTGCGGCCCCCGGCCGGCGCGCGCCGCCCCGGTCGGGCCGGCGCACGGCGGATGGATCTTCCGTCAGGCCGCGCGAAGCGTCGCCACTTCCCCGATCCACCGCTCCGCATCGTGCCACTCGCCGTAGCCGGATGCCGGGTTCAGGTGCCCGACCTCGCCGAGATCGACGAGCCGGCTGCCCCACCCGGCCGCCAGCGTTTCGACGCGTTCGAAGCGCGCGAGCGGATCGTTGCGGCTCGCGGCGACGATGCTCGGAAACGGCAGCGGCCCGGTCGGCACCGGGGTCCAGCCGTGCGCGGCGAGCGCGCCGGGCGTCGGATAGCCTGCGGGCATCGGCGTATCGAGATCGGCCGGCGCCGCGAGCAGCGCCCCGTGAATCGCGCGAGTGGCCTGCCGCGCCCAGTGCACGACGATCATCACGCCCGCGCTGTGTGCGACCAGCATCACCGGCCCGTCGATCGCGGCCAGCGCCGCATCGAGTGCCGCGACACGCGCGGCGCGGCTCAGCTTGTCGGCGTCGAGCGGCGCGACGGAGCGTGCGTTCGGCAGACGTCGTTCGAGATGCGTCTGCCAATGGTCTTCGACGTGATCGCGCAAGCCGGGCACGATCAGGATGGTGGGAGCGGTCGCCAGGGTCATGCAGCCTCCAGGAAGCGGTCAGGAAGAAGGTTCAGGACAGTCGTGTCGCGCGCCGTTCGCGTTCGACGCGCGCGAGATCGGCCGCATAGCTCGCGCGTCCGATCGCGAACAGCACGGCCGCCGCGAGCGGCACGGCCGGAATCCATTGCAGTGCGCCGACGAGCCCGGCGCGATCGGCCGCCCACCCCGTCAGCAGCGGACCCGGCGCCATGCCGAGCAGGTTGTTCGCGAGCGTGAGCGTCGCGAACGCCGACGCGTGGATCGCGGCCGGCGTGAGGTTCGCGACCATCGCGCCCGATGCGCCGGACGCGCCCGCGCCGACCAGCATGCCCGCGCAGATCAGCGCGAGCTGCAGCAGCCCGGGCGGCAACCGGAACGCGACCGCGAGACACACGCCGGTGAGCACGCAATACGCGATCGCGGTCAGCCATTTGCGCGAGCCATCGGCCCGGCCGACGCGGTCGGTGACGATGCCGCAGCCGACCATCCCGACGCCCGCGAGCAGCACGAAGCCGGCCGCAAGCACGGCCGCGCGGTCGGGCGCCATCGCGTAGTAGCGGTTCAGGTAGCTCGGCAGCCACGCGAACAGCGCGCCCGGCACGAACAGGTGCAGCCCGCTGCCGAGATACGCGCAGATCACCGAGCGCGACGCGAACAGTCCCGACATCAGCGCCCGCACGCTGCCGCGCAGATCGCGCGGCGCGTCGGCCTCGCGCCGGCACGGTTCGACGCGGTACGCGGCGAGCCGCCGCTCGGTCACGACGCAGCGGTATGCGACGAGCAGCACGATGCCGAGCGCGGCCATCACGCCGAACGACCAGCGCCAGCCGAGATGCGCGCCGACCAGCCCGCCGAGTGCCATCCCGAACACGGAACCGAATGCGCCGCCGGCCATGAACGCGCCGGTGAGCGTCGCGCGCAGCCGGGCCGGAAAGATGCTGAGGATCAGCGCGACGCCGACGCTGCCGTACGCGGCTTCGCCGAGCCCGACGAGGCCGCGCGCGACCAGCATTTCCGCGTAATTGGTCGACAGCGCGCAGCCGAGCGTCGCGACGCTCCACAACGCGGCCATCAGCACGATGCTGCGCACGCGCCCGAAACGGTCGGCGAGCACCGACAGCGGAAACGTCAGCAGCCCGACCAGCAGCGCGACGACGCCGGACAGCGAACCGAGCTGCGTGTCCGACAGCGCCCATGCGTGCTTGAGCAGCGGAAACACCGCGTTGAGCACCTGCCGCGACATGTAGTCCGACAGCAGCAGTCCGACGGTCAGCCCGAACACGAGCCACGCATACGCAGGCGCGCGCCGCTCGGTGGCCGTCCGGTCCTGCAGCGACGGCTCGATGTGATGAATCAACATGCGTGTCTCCTCCGGCACCGGGGCGGCAATGCGCCGGCGCGGCTTGCGCGGCCCCGCTCCGTGTCCCGGAGCTAGCCCTCGCGCGTCGCGCGAGGATGGGTGCCGCGCCACCTCGATCGGCGGGCGGCGCTCGCGGCCGCCCGGGGCGCTGCGCGTCAGGCCGCGCGCAGCGGCACGCTCACCTGGCCCGGCCGGCGGTTCGGCGCCATCCCGAGCTGCGCGAGCGTTTCGTCGACGCCGTCGTACTGCACGCCGATCCGGTAGATCGCCTTCGCCTCCTTGCCGGTCGCGATCTCGCGGCCGAGTTCGCGGGCGATCCGCACGCACTGCTCGACCTGCTGCACCGACGTCATCCGCTTGCCCTTCTGGTCGATGATCGTGTCCTCGATCCCGCAGCGCGGATGCAGGCCGAGCGCCATCGCGACCGTGTTGATCGGCAGTACGTTCTTCATCAGCGATTCGAGCGTGATGCAGGCGCCGTCCGGGCAGCGCCGCACGAATTCCATGAAGTTGTACGGATTCGGGCCGTCGAAGCCGCCGCCGATGCCGACCCACGTGACGTTCAGCGGGCCGCGATAGACGCCGCGCCGGATGATCCGTTCGAGCGTTTCGAGCGCATGCATGCCGGTCAGCTGGAAATGCGGCTGAATGCCGGCCGCCTGCAGCCGGCGCAGGTGTTCGTCGACCCAGCCGGGGCCGGCGGGCACCGTCATCTCGCGATAGGCGTCCCACAGCGCGGCCTCGTTCAGCGACGTGCCGGCGATGTCCTTGCGGCTCATCAACTCGGTGATGTTCATCTGCACGGTGTTGATCGCGACCGTCACCTGGTCGGGCTTCGGCGTCAGCTCGGCGAGCATGTGGCGCGTGTCGTCGGACAGCCATTTCGCTTCGGCGCCGTCGCCTTCCGGCGCGAACGAGATCGAGCCGCCGACCTGCAGGATCATGTCCGGCACCGCTTCGCGCAGCCGGCCGAGCAGTTCGTTGAATTTCGACAGCCGCTTGCTGCCCTTGCCGTCGAGTTCGCGCACGTGCAGGTGCAGCACGGTCGCGCCTGCGTTGTAGCAGTCGACGGCCTTCTGCACGTGCTCGTCCATCGTCACCGGAATGTCTTCCGGAAAATCGGCGGGCATCCATTCGGGGCCGTACGGCGCGACCGTGATGACCACCTTGTCCTGGTTTTCCGGGTGCAGCGAATCGTCGAGAAATTGCATGTCGTCCTCCAGTGGGAATCGTTGTGGTTCGGGCGTACGAGGCCGTACCGGCGTGCGTACCCCGCCACGCCGGGCGGCGAGCCCGGCGCGTCGTGTCTCGGGTGGCGAATCGGTCGGCGCGCGGTGGCGCTCAGAACGGCACGTCGCCGACGATGCCCGCGCGCTCCATCCGGCGCACGCACGGCGGGTAATCCATCACCGCGTAATGCTGCGTGCTGCGGTTGTCCCAGATCGCGACGCTGTTCTTCTTCCAGCGCCAGCGCACCTGGTATTCGGGGATATAAGCCTGGCTGATCAGGTACTGCAGCAACTGGCCGGCGCCGGGGTTCGCGTCCTGCCCGTAGCGCACGCGCGCCGGCGTGTGGAAGTTCGTGAAATGCGTGGCGAACGCATTCACGTACAGCACCTTCTCGCCGGTTTCCGGATGCGCGCGCACGACCGGATGCTCGGCGTCCGGATACTGCGCCTTCAGCGCGAGGCGCTTGTCGACCGGCATCGCCGCGCCGAAGCTCGCCTCGATGCTGTGACGCGCGCGCAAGTCGGCGATCTGCTGCTTCACGTGGTCCGGCAGGCGCTCGTACGCGAGCACCATGTTCGCCCACATCGTGTCGCCGCCAACCGGCGGACCCTCGATGCAGCGCAGCACGCAGCCGAACGGCGGCGCCACGCGCCAGCTCGCATCGCTGTGCCACGCATTCTCGTAGCGGTCGTTCGGCTGGTCGGGCGACTTGTAGATCCGCACGAGCCCGGGGTGCTCGGGATCGCTGCCGGCGACCGGATGATCCTCGAGCTCGCCGAAGCGCCGCGCGAACGCGACGTGCTCGGCGCGCGTGATGTCCTGGTCGCGCAGGAACAGCACGCGATGCCGCAGCAACTGCGCGCGGATCTCGGCGAACAGGCCGTCGTCGTGCACGGCGTCGGCGAGGCTCACGTCCAGCAGTTCCGCACCGATCGCGCAGGTCAGGGGTTCGACTCGCATGCGCGCCTCCTCAGACGATGAACACCGACGAACCGGTCGTCTTGCGCGATTCGAGATCGCGGTGCGCGTGCGCGGCGTCCTGCAGCGCATAGCGCTGGTTGATCTCGATCCTGATGCGACCGGCCGCGACGTGCGCGAACAGTTCGCCGGCCAGGTCGTTCTTCTCGGCCGGATCGGCGATGTAGTCGGCCAGCGCCGGGCGCGTCAGGTACAGCGAGCCCTTCATCGCGAGACGCTGCGGATCGAACGGCGGGATCGGGCCCGACGCGGTGCCGACGCACACCATCAGCCCGCGCCGCTTCAGCGAATCGAGCGAGCCTTCGAAGGTGTCCTTGCCGACGCTGTCGAACACGACGTCGACACCGGCGCCGTCCGTCAGTTCGCGCACGCGCTTCGCGACGTCCTCGCGGCTGTAGTCGATCGTGTGGTCGCAGCCGTGCGCGCGGGCGATCGCGGCCTTGTGTTCGCTGGAGACGGTGCCGATCACGTTGAGCCCGAGCAGCTTCGCCCACTGCGACACGATCAGCCCGACGCCGCCGGCGGCCGCATGCAGCAGGATCGTGTCGCCCGGCGCGAACGCATGGATGCGGCGCAGCAGGTAGGCCGACGTGAGGCCGCGCATCGTCATCGCGGCAGCCGTTTCGCACGCGATGCCGGCCGGCAGCCGGACGAGCGGCGCGGCGGGGATCAACCGTTCGGTGCTGTACGCACCCAGCGTGTTCAGGAAGCCCGTGTAGGTCACACGGTCGCCAACGGCGACGTTCGTCACGCCGGGGCCGACGGCCTCGACCACGCCGGCCGCCTCGACGCCGATGCCGGCCGGCAGCGGCACCGGATACAGGCCGCTGCGGAAATACGTGTCGGCGAAGTTCAGGCCGACCGCCTCGTGCCGCAGGCGTACTTGGCCGGCGCCCGGATCGCCGACGTCGACCGCCTCCCAGCGCAGCACGTCGGGGCCGCCGGTTTCGTGGAATCGCACTGCATGTGCCATCTTGTTCTCCGTCAATCGTCAGTCCGATGCGCGTCGCGCATCGGCGGGTTCGTTCGTGTCCGGCGGCGTCGCGGGTGCGTTGTCCGCCGGGGGTTCGTCCAGTCCGGTCCAGTCGGCGTCGCCGAGGTAGCGCCGCGCGGCCGGGAAAATCACGCCTTCGATTCGCCCCATCTGCTCGAACGCGCCGTGCGCATAGCGGGCCAGCGCGGCGTCGAACGCGGCCGACGGCAGCCCGTCTTCGGCGAGCCGCGCGAGCGCGCCGAGGGCGTGCGTGTCGCGCTGGCGCTGACGGTCGAGTTCGTCCAGTTCGGCCGCGACGCACTCCGCACGAACGCGCAATGCCGCGAAGAGCCGCGCTTCGGTGGCCGTGCCGAACCGGGCGTTCTGCAGCGCGGCGAGCGCAGCCAGCGCGCGCCGTGCGTCGGCCGCTTGCCGATGCGGCTCGTTCGTCGCGTCGCCAAGCGCCGCCAGCGCGTGCAGCAGCCCCCCGGCCATGCGATGCGCATCGAGGCAGCGCGCGATCACGCGCGCCGCGGCGGGCGCCCGCCGCGACGGGCAGACGAGCACCGGCACGCCGCTCGTCGCGAGCAACTGCCGTCGCTGCGCGCGGGCCACCGCATCGGCGTCGGGCGGCAGCGCCGCGACGCCGATCAGGTCGCAGCCGAGTTTGCCGGCCAGCACGCCCGGCGACGCGTCGCCGGCCCCCGGATGGCCGGCCCCCGGATGGCCGGCCCCCGCGATCCCATGGGACAGGCCCTGCGCTCGCGCGGCGGCTTCCACTTTCGCACCGTGTCCGGGCAGCCGCGCTCCGGATAAACGCGAGTCCGGCGCGGCGGCGGGCAGCACGAACGTGACCCGCGCGCCGACCGCGCGCGCCAGTTCGAGCGCGTCGCCGATCGCGTCGATGCCGCCGGGCGCGTCGTCGACCGTCACGAGCAGATGGCGGTACATCGTGTCGCTCCGCTCAGCCGGCGGTCGGCGCGCTACGCGTCGCGCCGGTCGATACGATCTTCATGGGTGCCCTCCTCGTGGCGTTCGTCATGCATCGGAACCCATGCTATCGACGCCGCGCCGGGGCGGCCCCACTCGTCGCGGGGGGGATTGACGCACGAACGCGGTTCGACCGATCCTTGCCGCACGCCCACCCCGGACGCTGGCCCGCACGGCCCCGCCGGACTCCACTGC
>NZ_JACCQC010000022.1:0-114071 GCF_015712225.1 Burkholderia sp. 9775_39
TTGCACTGATTGCATTGACCTGCCTGGCGCTGACCGCTTGCGGCGGTGGCGACGACAATTCCTCGCCCGCGGCGTCCGGCGGATCGGGCACGACCAACAACGGCGGCAGCGGCGGGACGGGCGGCACCGGTTCGGGCGGCACGGGCTCCGGCGGCAACGGCGGCAACGGCGGTTCGAGTGGCTCGGGCGGCAGCACGCTGACGTGGCGCTACGAGGCGCAGCCGGCCGCGACGGATCGCGCGAGTTTCCTGACGCTGATCAACAACGAAGGCGCGAAGGGCTATCGCTATCTGGGCGACTCCTTCTACACTGCGGGCAATGGCGGAACGCAGTCGGTCTTCGTGAACGACGGCACCGCGCAGACCTACACGTACCAGTTGCAGACGGCGCCGGCCGACATGACGTCCTTCGTCAATGCGGCCAACGCGCAAGGGGCGAGCGGCTACCGCTACGAAGGGCCGCTCACGTACGGCGATCTCTATCGCAAGGATGGCGGTTCGTCCGCCACCTACACGTATACGGCGACGGGCCAGCCGGCCGATGTCAACGCGTTCCTCGCGCAGGCGAACGGTCAGGGCCAGTCGGGCTACTGGTTCGTCGGCCCGATGATGGTGGGCGCCGTGCAGGCGAACGTGTACATGAAGAACAACGCGTCGAACGCGACCTATACGTACGACGCGCTGACGTCGACCTCGACCGTCGACGACTTCATCGCACAGGCCAACAGCGAAGGGGCGAAGGGTTATCGCGCGAAGGGCGCGATGGTATTCGGCACCGCGACGTCGTGGGTCTACGTGAAGGACCAGACGCAGTCGCCGACCTTCTCGTACCAGTCGGCCACGATCCAGTCGACCGGCGCGAGCTTCGTGCAGCAGGCCAATACGTTCGGCGCGCAGGGTACCGCGTATCTGGGCGACATCGCGCTCGGCAGCCCCGCACCGGTGATGGCGTCGTTCTATTTCACGCCGAAGAACTGCACGGGCTTCCTGTGCACGACGCTGAATCCGCTCACGCAGAACTGAGCGGGCGCCCCGTACCGCGGCAACGCGCAGGTCGTGAGTTCGTGAACGATCCGCGCGCGTCGAATCGAGTGCCTCAGGTGCGCCACGTGATACGCGGTTGCATCTTTTGCCGCCGGCTTGCCGGCGGTATTTCGTTCGCACACAGGCCGCCAGGTGGCGGTCTGTCGTGACGGGTCGGATACGATCACCCGGAAAATCCACGACCAAGAATCGGTCAAGTTCAAAACAAACAATCAAATAAGTCAGACTTGTACTAAAACGACCGTACACGACTGATTTCGTCCGTGTCGTTTGGCATGATCGGGACACCTTCATCCCGTTTGTTTCCATCGTGACGTCCATTCGGGCCGGGCATTCGCTCGACTTTCGAACCCGACGTGCCGTCGCGACACGCCATGCCGTACAGTACGCTTCAGTCCATCCGGCGCTATCAGAGCATTTCGATGTTCGGTGGCGCCATCGTCGTCACGATCCTGATCCTGATCGCCTGCGGGCTCGGGATCGCATCGATCGTTTACGGCCATCTGGACAGCGAGCGGCGCAACTTCCTGAATGGTGTCGAGGAAGCGGTCGACGAAATCCAGGTGAGCGAGACGTCGTTTCGCAACGGCGTCACGAACACGCAACTGATCTGGCGTGAACTCGACGCGGCGCCCGCCGCCGTCGTGAACGATTTTTTCGACCACGGCCAGCAGATCGCGATCACGCCCTATCCGTCGCTCGTGGTCGGCGTGCCGGGGCAGACGACGCAGCGCGACGAGGTCGCGCGCTATCTCGCGCTGTCCTTCCTGCTGTCGCGCATCTGCGCGGCGAGTTCGATCAATCGCGGGCGCACGCTGGAGGGGTACCACTACAGCACGCACACGGGGCTGTTCGGCATCGTGCCGCACCTGTCGCGCGACAACCCGGTGCTCGCGACCACCGACGCGCGTGCGCGCGTGCTGGATGCGTTGCACATCGATTTCGCCGACGGGCCGCCGCTTGGCGAGGATGGCCGGCCGCACGTGCACTGGCTGCCGCCGTACATCAATCCGGTCACGGGGCAGCGCCGCATCCGGATCGCCGCCGAGGCGCGCGACGACGGCCGGCCGTTCGCGGTGCTGGTGACGGAATACGCGCCCGAATACCTGCTGTCGTGGCTGCCCGGCCGCAACGTCGCCGGCGTGTTCTTCATCACGACGGCCGACAACCGGCTCATCGCGGTCGATCCCGACGTCGCGCGCACGCCGGCGCTCGACGCGCACCTGCTCGGGCTGGATGTGGCGCACGGCGAGGTGGCGTCCGGCGAAGCGATGTTCCGCGACGGCATGATCGTATTCCGCGGCAGGCTCGGCTCAACCGGCTGGACCATCGCCTATGCGCTGTCGTGGGCCGACGTCGCCGCCGCGATCGGCGTGCGGGCCGGCGCGCTCGTCGCGGCGTCGCTGCTTGCGATCGCGGTGATGTGGCTGTTGCTCGTGCTGTTTTACCGGCGCGTGCTCGTGCCGGTTTATGCGCGTTCCGCGCGTGTGTTCGACAGTGAGGACCTGTGCCGTAGCGTGATCGGGATGGTGCCCGTCGGCATCGGTCTCGTGTCGCTGTCCGACCGCCGCGTGATGCTCGCGAGCGATGCGCTGGCCCAGATGATTCCGTCGCATGACGGCGGTCATCGCGCGCTGTCCGGGCAGGTGCTGGCGAAGTACGACGCGTTCGTCGCGAACGCCGGCGCGGGCGGCACGATGCAGACCGAGCTCGTGCTCGACGAAGGCGTCGCCGCACCCGTGCATCTCGAAGTGATCGCGCGCGGCGCGCGCTACCAGGGCGAAAACGTGCTGGTCGCCGCGATCTCCGACGTCAGCACGAAGCACCGGCTCGTGCATACGCTCGAGGAAGCGGTGCGCGCGGCCGATTCGGCGAATGCGGCGAAGTCGTCGTTCCTTGCCGCGACGAGCCATGAAATCCGCACGCCGCTGAACGTGATCCTCGGCAATCTCGAATTGCTCGAACGCACCGCGCTCGACGCATCGCAGCAGAGCCGCGTGCAGACCGTGCGCGCGTCGGCCGAGGGGCTGCTCGCGATCGTCAGCGACATCCTCGATTTCTCGAAGATCGAAGCCGGCGCGATGTCGGTCGAGTCGATCGAGTTCGACGTGATCGCGGTGATCGGGCGCGAGCTCGCCGCGTTCGCACCCGTCGCGAAGGCCAAGGGCCTGTCGCTGTTCGCCGATATCGACGCGAACGGCGCGCAGCGGATGCGGGGCGATCCGACCCGGCTCGCGCAGGTGCTGGCCAATCTGCTGAGCAACGCGATCAAGTTTACGAGCACCGGGCATGTCGTCGCGCGCGTGTCCACCGGCTGCAATGCGAACGGTGCGGCCGAGATCGCGATCAGCATCGAGGATACGGGCATCGGGATCGACGCCGCGCAGCAGGCGCGGCTGTTCAAGCCATTCTCGCAGGTCGATGCGTCGATCACGCGGCGTTATGGCGGCACGGGGCTCGGTCTTGCGCTGTGCGACCGGCTCGTCGGCGCGATGGGCGGCACGACCGCGGTCGACAGCACGCCCGGCGTCGGCAGCCGCTTCACCGTGCGCTTGCCGCTCGGCATGAGCATCACGGCGGAAACGCCGTTCGATGCTTTCGTCGGGCGCACGCTGATCGTCGTGTCGCCGGACGATGCATGGCGAGCGTTTGCATTTCCGCATCTGCGCGCATGGGGCTTCGAGGTCGCGATGCATGCGAGCCCGATCGGCATCGCGGCCGGATGTGTCGCGCAGGCGCATGCGATCGTGCTGTTCGGCGATTCGGACCGCTGGCGGCGTGACGAGCTCGACAGTCTCGACGGCTGCACGTCGATCGTGCTGGCCACGCCGGACGGCCCGTTGCACCCCGACGTCGCGGGCCGCACGATCCGCGTGTCGAGTTATTCGCTCAGCGGGCTGCGCGTGGCGATGACGGCCGCAGGCGTCGCCCGTCGCGAGCGGCTCGGCCCGCCGAGCACCGCCCTCGATGCCGGTCGCGGGTCGGCCCTTGGCCACGGCCCGCGCGTGTTGCGCGTGCTGGTGGCCGACGACGCGGCCGTCAACGGCTCGATATTTCGCGAGCAGCTCGACGTGCTGGGCTGCCCGTCCGGCAGTGCGGGGCTTGCCAGCGACGCGCTCGACATGCTGGCGCTGGGTGCGTGGAACGTGCTGCTGCTGGGCGCCGACCTGCCCGACATGCGGGCGGCCGCGCTGGCGGAGGCCGTGTTCGAGCGGGAGCTGCCGTGCGACGTGATCGTCGTCGCGTCGCATCTGGCGCCCGAGGAGGCGCGCCGTTATGCGGCGGCGCATGTCGAATGCGTACTGACCAAGCCGGTGATGCTGGCCGACCTGCGTCGTGCGCTCGCGCGCATCGCCCGGCGGCGAGGCATCGATTTGCAGGCGGCAGGGACACAATGAAAACCATACCTACGCAACAAAGAAAGGCAGACGCGGCGCATCGCTCCGATGCATCGCGATAACGACTGAAGAAGAAAAGGAGGGAGCCGTGCGCCACATGGATAAGGTGTTCGGACTGTTGCTGGGATTCGCGACGCTGCCTGAGAAGTCCCGACGGGACTTCCTGACGATGCTGAACGAGTTCATGATGATGTCGCCGTCGCAGAAGCGGCGCGCGGTCATCGAGTGGCAACGGGCGGCGAACGAACACGACGGGCCGATCGTCAAGCGATAGCGCGTCGGGGCCGGCAGGCAGGGCAAGCCATCCCGGCCGGTTGCGTCGGGCTTGACGCGGAGGGCGCGCGCTGTCCACCCCGACGAACCGGAAGCGATCCGGTCCACCATGAAAACGCCAACGCGCACGGTATGTTGCGGTGTCGAATGGCCGGTCTGACGCCGGCTCCGACAGTTACCTTAAAATGTGACAAACACGATCCGGCTTGCCGGGCACGGTCTGCTGTCCGTGTCGAGCGCGGCAGCCGAGTATCGTCCTGTCAAGGCATGAGGGCCGCGCCGCGCGTATCGGGGAGAAATGAAGTCATGGATGAATTTTTTGTGCGTGTGATCGTGGCGGATGATCATCCGTCGTCCGCGCTCGGAATGTCGCAGGCACTGTCGGGAAGCAGCACGATCAAGCTGCTCGGAACCGTCGCGAATTCGACCGACCTGGTGGCCATGCTCGACGAGCAGCAGAGCGACGTGCTCGTCGTCGATTACGTGATGCCGGGCGGCAAGTTCGGCGATGGCCTGGCGCTGCTGTCGTTTCTCCAGCGCCGCTTTCCGGCGCTTCACCTCGTGACGATCACGATGCTCGACAACCCGAGCGTGCTGCGCGCCATCCAGAAGCAGGGCGTGAGCTGCATCCTGAGCAAGTCGGATGCCATTTCGCACCTGGTCGGCGCCGTGCATGCCGCGTTCGTCGGCGCGAATTACCTGTCGCCATTCATCAAGCAGTTGCTCGAAAACAGCGAGATCGCGCCGAGCACGCGGCCGCTGACGAACCGCGAAATCGAGGTCGTGCGGCTGTATTGCGCGGGCTACACGGTCGGCGAGATCGCGACGCAACTGCACCGCAGCAAGCAGACGATCAGTTCGCAGAAGTCGAGCGCGATGAAGAAGCTGGGCATCATCCGCGACGTGGACCTGATCCGCTACGCGAGCGAAGGACACCTGCCCGAGGAATCGGGAGGGACTGAATAGCAGACGGGCACAGCGCCGCGCATCGACGATTCGCCGGCATGAGCCGACCCGGGGACCCCATGCCATCCACACTGAAAACACTCGTTGCGCAGGCCGCTGAAGCCGCGCGCAGGCCGTTCGATCCGAGCCGCGTCCGGCGCCAGCAGCTGTGGCTGCTATACGGCGGCGGCGCAGCGATCACGTTGTTCGTCCTCGTGTGCGCGGCGCTCATCGTGCGGCTGGATGTGCACGATTATCTTGCGCAGGCGCGCTCGACCTTTCTGCAGCGCGAGGCGCAGTTCTATGCCAGCACGAACACGGCGGATGCGATGCTGACGGCCTACGGCGCGCCGATCGAGCGGCTCTGGAGTCGAGGCGAAACGATCGACCCGGACGTGCTTCGGCAATTCGACGAGGGTCGCGGCAGGCTGGTCTGGCACAGCGCGAGCGGTGCGGACCGGGTGCTCGCGCTGGCCGACGTGTCCGCAGACCGCCCGGCTGCGACGTACGCACGCTATCTGGCGGCTGTGATCGGGCGAATGGACCCTGTCGGGCCGCCGCCGCTGCAAATCGCCGGCGTCGAACCGGTCGGCGCCTATCTGATCGGCCTGGATGGCCACTTTCTCGCCGCGTTCGGGCAGCCGCTCGTCGCGCATGCGCGCGGGCTCGATCTTCAGGCGGACAAGGACTTGCCGTCGCTGGTGGCGGCCTTGATGCCGACCGGCGCCGAGAAACAGAAATGGGGTATTCCGAACGGGGTCTTCATGCTCGACCGTCGCTTCGATCCGGTGGTCGGGCACGAGGTCGTGCGGTTCGCGCGGCGCCTGGACGGCTGGGATGGCCAGCCGTTCGCATGGCTGGTCATGAACGGTCCGTTCGAGCTTGCCGATATCCTCGCGCCGCAGTCGAGCGATGAAGATACGGCGATCATCGACGGACGCGGCAATATCGCGATCGGAACGCTGCGCGATCCTGCCGTGATCGAGCAGCGGTTGAACAGCGTGCGCTCGCCGTTCGGCGAGCATGTGGTCGTGAACCGGGGCGGCATGCGGTTCGTCATCAGCGACCGTCTACCGGGTTCGAGCCTGGTCATGGTGACGACGTTCTCGTGGCGCAGTGTCGTGAAGGCCACGATTTTCCGCGTGAGCGCCGCGCTCGGGCTGGCGCTGATCGCCATCGTGCTGCTGTGGGTGGCCATCGTGACGTTCGACCGGCGTGCACTGCGTCCGGCGAATCGCCGGACGGTCCGGCTGATCGAGAGCGAGGCGCTCAACCGGACGTTGATCCGCGCGGCGCCGGCCGGGCTGATGCTGCTGTCGGTAGCGGATGGCGAGACGATGGTGCGCAACGACACGATGCGCACGTACGACGAAGCGACTTCCGGAGCACCGCTCGGCAAGCGGATCTGGCAGGCGTTCGGCGCGCGCGCGCACGGCGCCGCCGTCGTGACGCAGGAGCTGGCGGTCGAGCTGGCCGGGCAGGGGATGACGTATCTTGCGGTGAACGTGCTGCGCACGCGATACCGCGGCGCCGACGTGCTGTTGTGCACGCTGAACGACGTCACGGCCCGCAAGCAGGTCGAGGACAAGCTGCGCGAGGCCCGCGAAGCGGCCGACGATGCCAATCGCGCGAAATCGACGTTTCTCGCGACGATGAGCCATGAGATCCGGACACCGCTCAACGCGATCATCGGCAATCTGGAGCTGATGGAGCGCGCGGCGCTGCCCCCTCAGGAAGCGCGGCGGCTCAAGACGATCATGTCGTCGTCGGACGTGCTGCTGCGCATGATCAACGACGTGCTGGACCTGTCGAAGGTCGAATCGAACCAGATGGTGCTCGAGCATGTGCCGTTCGACGTGCGCGACGTACTGCGCGATGTCGTCGCGATCTTCCGGCCGCTCGCGGATGCGAAGCACCTGATGCTCGAATGCCGGATTGCGCCGGACCTCGCGGACGGTTATGTCGGCGATCCGACCCGGCTGCGCCAGATCGTGTCCAACCTGGTCAGCAACGCGATCAAGTTCACCGAGCAGGGCAGCGTCGTGATCGACGCGCGGGTGACCGTGGATCAGGAGAACACGCGATGCGTCGAGATCGCGGTGCGCGATACGGGCGTCGGGATTCCGCCCGAGGCATTGCCGACGTTGTTCGATGTCTATATCCAGGCCGATCCGTCGATCTTCCGCCGCTTTGGCGGGACCGGGCTCGGGTTGCCGCTGTGCCGCCGCATCACGGAAGCGATGCATGGCGAGTTGACGGTCGACACCCGGCCTGGCGAGGGGGCGACATTCGTGGCCGCGCTACCGTTGCCTGAAGCGGCGGCCGGTTGGCGGGTCGTCCATGCCGATGACGATTCGGCGCCGGATGCCGCTCACGCGGACGACGATATCTCCGCGTTGCGCGTCCTGGTGGCGGAAGACCATCCGGCCAGCCGCGCGTTGCTGCGCGACCAGTTCGCGGCGCTCGGCCACGACGCAACGATCGTGACGAACGGCATCGAGGCGATGCGCGCGTATTTTGGTGAACCGTTCGACCTGGTGCTGACCGATCTCGGCATGCCCGAACTCGACGGTTTTGCACTCGCGAACTTCCTGCGTGAGCAAGGTGCGACGGTGCCGGTGATCGCGATGACCGCGCACGCGACGGACGAGGACTACCGGCGTTGCGCGCAGGCGGGGGCCGCCGAGGTGGTGCTCAAGCCGCTGTCGATCGATGCGCTCGACGCGGTGTTGCGGCGGCATGGCAGCAAGCACGGCGGCGTGGTTGGCACGCATGCGCAGCATGCGGCGCTCGTCGTCACCGATGAAATTCGCCGCACGTTGCGCGAGGCCACGTTGCATTCGCTCGACATGCTCGAGGCCGCCCGGTCCGCCGGCGATACGGCGGCGATCGGTGTCGAACTGCATTCGATGCGAGGCGGTTTCGCATTGGCCGGCGATCACGCGGCGCGCGATGCCTGTGCAGAGATGGAGGCAGCCGCGGCGCGCGACGACGCACTGGCCGCATTCATGGCGAACTGGCCGGGCTTCCGACGCGAGATCGACGCGGCACTGAGCCGCCTGGCGGATGCCCGTGCCTGACGCGGCATGACGCACGTTTGAATCATGGGCGCGTTGTCGATACGTTTGCATGACGGCCCGCCGGAAACGACAACGCCCGCGATAGCGGGCGTTGTTGCATGTGAAGCGGCGAATCAGAGCGTGCCGGGGCGGCACATGCTGGTGATCTGCTGGTAAGACGTCGCTTTGCGGCGGCTTGCCTTGACCGGCAGGTCGTACGCAAGCCGGCAGACCGAGCGGCTGTCGTTGCCCCACTTGACGACGAGTTCGCCGTGGTCTTTCAGGCCGCGCACGAACACCTTGCTGCCCTGCCCGACGAGGCCGAGTTCCTTGCCTGCTTCGTCCGTGACAGCCGCGCCGAACGGCAGCGGGGTGCCATCTGCCTTGCGGGCCAGGATCACGGCGGAGCGGCCGGTATCGGTGTCGAACTTGAGGAACGGCACGGCGCCTGCACGCGGTGCAACCTGCTGGCTCGTTTCCTTCAGCTCGACATCCATCGAGATGCCCTTCGGATCCAGTTCGACCGTATTCAGGTTGTACGGCGTCAGGAACGGCACGATCGCATAGCCACGGCTGTCGACGCGTACGCCCGATGCGTTCGTGACGCGGGCGCCCTCTGCACCCTTCGCCTCGACGATGCCGAACGTTTCCGACAGCGGTTGCGACAGCGTGATGCCGCCGGGGTGGGCAACCGCCGCACCGCGAATGTTGACCGAGCCCTGCTGGTAGTTCGAGCTGCCGCCCGCGCTGAGGCTGAGTTCCGCGAAGCGCGCACGATACGTGAGGTTGCCGTTGCCGTCGGTGCTCGAATCGCCATTGCCATTGGTATGGTTCGCCGAGACGCTGTAGGCCAGATCGTTGTCGACGCCGAGCGAGCCCGACAGCATCGACTGAACCTGCGTGCGGCCTCGCGTGTCGTGGGTGACGTTGCTCGTGAGCGTGGTCGGCCGCGTGCGCCCGAACGGAATCGTCACGCTCGCGTAGTAGAGCGTGCTCATGTCGCCGCCGAAGTTGCGCTGGCGCGTTGCGGACAGGCTGTACGAGATATTGCGGAACGAGTTGTTGTAGCCGACCGAATAGTCGACGTCCGAACCCGGACGATTCCAGTAGTTGGCCGCAGCCGCGGTCAGGCTGAGCTGGCCGGCCTTTTCGCCGAGCCGCTGGGTGAGCATCAGCGACGCGCGGTTGCGTTGCCGCCAGACCGTGTCGACCGGATAGCCGATACGGACCGCGTCGCGCGCGCTCATCGCGTCGTTGAGGTTGAAATAGCCGCTCGTCGAATAACGGTAGGCCGCGATCGACACGTCGGTGCCGGTCGGTGCGATCGACTTCGAGTAGCTGACCCGCAAGCTCGACCCGTTGAAGCGCTTGAGGCCCGGAATCGACGTGGTGGCCTGCGTGAAGTCGAGGCCCAGCGCGCCGAGTTCCGTGTTGAAGGCCGCACCGAGCATGGCGGATGCGTAGCCGGCGGCGACGGTCACGCCGCCGTAGCCGGTCAGCAGGTTCGTCAGGCCGCGCTGATAGGTTGCCTGCGCGAACAGCGGATTGCTGGAATTCTGCTGGTTGCGTAACGTGCCCGCGACGAAGCTGTAACGCTGGATGCCGGGTCGCAGCGACAGCGGAACGGCGGCGTAAGGCACGGAGAACGAATGCACCGAGCCATCGGCTTCGGTAACGGATACCTGCAGGTCGCCGCCGTAGCCGGTCGGATACAGATCGCGGATCTCGAACGCGCCGGGCGAGACAGTGGTCTCGTAGATCGTCATGCCGTTCTGGCGGATCGTGACCTTTGCGTTGGAGTTCGCGACACCGCGCACGATCGGTGCATAACCGCGCAGCGAATCGGGCAGCATGCGATCGTCGGTGGACAGCCGGACGCCGCGGAACTGCGTCGAATCGAACAGTTCGCCGGACGTGAACGTCTCGCCGATCACCAACTGAGACGACAGCGACGGCAAATCCCGCTGCACGTAGGTCGAGATATCCTGGTACTTGCTGCCGCCGCGTTGCGACCACGTGGCCGAACCCTGGTGGCGGAAATGCCAGTTACCGATGTTGAAGCCGCCGTTCAGGCCCAGATAGGCCTGCGTATCGGCGCTGGAGTCGCGGACCTTCGAGCTGTAGACGTTCAGGTTGTAGTCGAGCATGCCGACGGGCACGCCTTCGTCCCACTGATCGGGACTGACGTAACCGCGTGCATGATTCACGAGCGACGCTTGCGGGATGCTGAGCGTCAGTCGTTGTTCGCTGAAGTCGAACGAGACGCTCGCTTCAGGAACGATCTGACCGATCCGCCGGCATTCGCCCTTGACCGCGATCGCGGCGACGGTTTCGGGCGGCAGCTTCTGGAAATCGACGCCGATGCGTCGCAGCAGCTTCTCGTCGAAGCAGGGCTGCGCGTCGGGTGTACCGGGCGCGCCGTTGAACGTGATGTCGTAGCGGCCGATCCAGTCGCTGCCGACCACGAGGTCGACACTGTAGGTGCCGGGTTGCACGACGTTGCCGCGCGAGAAGCGCGAGAGGTCGACGGCTTGCCCGCTGCCGTTGTTCAGGAAGCCGGGGTCGAACGTCGCCTGGGCGAAATCGGTCTGTGCGAGTTGAATCCGCTCGACGGCGGGCTGGGCAGGCTCCAGCGCATCCGCCTGGCCTTCGGTCGACCATGCGGCGAGACTCGACAGCACCAGCGCGTAGACGGGTTTGAGCCGTGGCGGGCTGGACACATCGACGCACGAACGTTGAATCGGCGAAATCATATTCCCCGGCACTCCAGTTGAGATTGCGCATGTGTATCGGCAGGGCACACACACGCGATGCATGCGTTGATGCCTGCCTGGTAGGCGGCATCAAATGAAGAAAAAAACGGGTGGGTTGGCGATCAGCTTGATCGCCCCTGTCGCGCGGAGCCTGAAGGCTCGCTTCGCCGGTGATCAGGGGCGTGTTCGCGCTGTGTTACGGCTGAACCGACAGCGGCTGCTCGTTGTTGGCCGACGAGCCCCAGTCGTTGATGCTGTTGAACTGCACTTTTGCACCGGCAGCCGGCATGGCGTGCAGGTTGGCGATCGGAAATTCCTGCGTGGTACGGGGCAACACATAACCTGCGCCGGCGTCGTACTTTTGCCCGTTCGCGTGCAGCAGGATGCTGCCGATATTGACGACGTAAGGCGTCGGATTCGTGGCCTTCAGCACATAGCTACCCTGCTTGCCGGGCGCGACCTGCCAGCGCACCTGGCCAGGTGCCGTGTGTGCTTCACCGGCCAGGCCTTGCGGGCGGAACATGATCTTGATGCGAGTGCGCAATGCAATTTGCAACTCGTTGCGATCGGCGCCGTCGTTGGCTTTCGGCGGAATCTCGAGCACGTTGAGCCAGAACAACGATTCCTTGTCGGTAGGCAACGGCTCGTTCGTGTAGATCATGCGCAGCGTTTGCCCCTTGTTCGGTTCCATCCGGAACATCGACGGGGTGAGCGTGAACGGGACATTGATCGTTTCCGGCGACGCATTCTGATCGCCCGCATCGATCCATGTCTGGACGAGCGCCGGCGTCTTGCCGTCGTTCGTCAGCTTGATGGTTACTTCGCGCTCGTTGCTCGGAAAGACGACACGCGTGCCAGAGATCACCACGCTCGCATGGGCTTGCGAGGCGACCAGAGTAGAGATCAGCGCAATGGACTGGAGCGCTCTGATGATTTTCATGGCGGCTTCTAGTAGTTTTAGGGAGAGAGGCGATGCGGAAAACGAGGCCCGCTGCGAAGCGGGCCTCGCGACGCATTACTGATAGATCAGCGAGTACTGGACCTTCGAGTTCGCCGAACCACCCGTTGCCGCGCCGGTTGCCAGGTATTCCGCGAAGAAGTTCATTTGTGCCGAACCGTCTGCGCCGATCGTCACGACTTGCGAGTTCTGATCGGCAGCGTTCGCGCCGACCTTGATCGCTTGCTGCTGGTCGTTCAGGACTTGCAGCACGACGTTGCCTGCTTCCGGTGCATCTGCCGTACCCTTGTCGAGCGACAGCTTGCCGTCGGCCGTGACGTTCGTTGCGTTTTCGAATGCGACCTGAACCTTCGTCGGGTTACCCTTGCTGGATTCGGTATCCACTGCACAACCGGTCAGCTTGAAACCGAATGCGGTGCGGCCGGCGACTGCGCCCGCTGCATTCAGTGCGCCAGAGCTGACCGTCGGCATCGGCACCGACTTGTTCGACGTTGCGCCGGCGGCGAGCCCGTCGATCTTGCAGGTTGCGGCGGTGACGTTGCCGGTGAACGTGATCGTGCCGTCTGCTGCGTTGGCGGCCGATGCCAGACCAAGGCCTGCCACAGCCAGGAGCGTCGAAAGGACTTGAGTGCGCGTTGCGAGTTTCATTTTCTTGATCTCAAACGAGTGGTTGACAAGGTGAAAGGCAGAAGCATTACTCGCCGGATTCGTTGGAGAGCAGTGCCTTACATTTCGTTATCAATTATCGAAATTCGGGAGATTCGAGAAAACCGGACGAGATCGAATGAGGCCTAATAATTAGTCGTACTTGTACTAATTAAAGAAATTCGTGCGTGTTCTGGCCGGATTGTTAGATGTATTTGACGATTCCCGCAAAATCGCATGCGCAGCGTTGCTGATGCGGAGCAAGTCCACGATGAAAGGCGGCCGCTATCCGATAATTTTTATAATTCGATATGGATAGCGAAGCTAACAAAATGAGATATGGGCCAGGTCGATCTCAATATCGATCGATCATCTATGCATCGGCATGCCAAATGACGAGTCGGACGACGGGAGGAGGCGGGGAAGCCCGGTGTGCGGAAGCTTGAAGGCGTGATCGACGCGCTGCCATGCGATGTACGACAGGCCGTACCGGCAGCGGCGGTGGTATTTCAGTTGATTGTCAGCCGCATTCGGCCGGTCGGCGTTCGCTTCGAAGCGGGATTATCGAGCGGACACGCAGCCACGGAGGAGTCAGGCCACCGTCGCCGGTCTGTCATGCGCGATCAGTGGATTTCGCGTGGCGCCGGGGCCACTGTCCAGCGCGTATAGCCGAACGGCGACCAAGACACGGAAAAGGTCGGCCGACGAGTGCGGCCGGGTGGGTGCGTCGGGCGCAGCTTACTGATAACTCATGGTGAACGAAGCGCGTGCGGTCACCGAGCCGCCGAGCACCATGCCGGTGCGCACATAGCGGGCGCTCAGCGGGATCTCGAGCACGCCGTTCTGGGTCGTTCCCGTATAGAACTGGTTAGGATTGCCGGTCACGCTGCTATCGGGGCCGTACGAGACGAGCTTCGTGCCATTCAATATCTGCACGCCGAGCCCTTTCGCGGTCGACTCGGGCGACAGGGTCAGCGTATCGCTGCGGTTCGCGTTATTGCTCACGTCGGTCAACGTCATGTAGGTTTTCGTGACGGAGCCTTCTTCGCCACCGTCGCAATCCAGCACGATCTTGAAGGGTTTCGCGTCCGACGTGGAGCCCACGGTGGGCAAGACCTGATTGGCCGAAATATCACCGAGCGGCACGTTGAGCGTCTTTTCCCGGACGTTGCAGGTCGGTACGCGCGGGGTGATCGTGATGCCGCTACCGGCCACCTGGAACGACTGGAATTTGAATGCCATGTTCTGTGCCCAAGCGGCGCCGATTTCGCCCGAGAGCGACCCGCCAGCGCTGATCGGACCGGTCTTCACGAATTCGACGAGCAATATACGACTACTGGGAAATAGGCTTGTCCCAGCCGGAGTAGTGTCGTACGAATACGGCCACCATATGCCGCGACCACCACCGACGCTGCCTGTAAACTGCATTCTCACGCCCACCCCGGCGACGTTGGTTGGCCAAGTATTGTATGCACCTTGAACGCCATCCCGGGTATATGTGGTGATCCGGATGCCGGTGCCACAAACCAATTTGAACGACTCCCCCGTTGACGGAAGTTCCACCCGGATCAATACCGTGCCGACAGGAACGGACGGGCTGAAACTGGGGGGCGAGAGAGCGGGTATTTGGGCCACCATCGGTGTGTAGCGCTTGTTGTCGTTTTGATCTTGGATGTAACAATCGGATGCGGCTGCTGCCGTCGCCGGCAGGATTGCACCGATCGCCAGACACGCGTAATACGCAGCGGACATTCTGATCCTCATTGCTTCACCTTTCCTTTTCCTGAATGATCTGCGCCGGATGCACGGCGGCGGTTCGTCGATTCACCGCTGCCTGTCGAACTGGAGGGTGAATGCCAAACGCTAGATTTTTGTCGCTTTGACGTCGCGCGGAAATCGGACAAGAACTAATTACCCTTAGAAAGGACTAGTACATGACCGCATTGGGCGAAAGCTAGCCGGCTGTGCGGTATATCCGGTGCGAGCGAAAGATGCGATCGATGCCACGCGCGCCGTGATGTGCTCCGGTATTTCGGATCACGCAGGGATACGTGTTACGGACGGATCGCGCGGGCGCGCCGACGGGCACGGACGCGCGATCGAATCTAATCCGGCCGGTGTGCGTCGGTCGGCTGCGCCGAAGTTACTTCACGGGGCCATTGGTGTGCTTGCCGTCGACCTTCCCGAAGCTCAAGCCGATCGTGTTGACGTCGCGCGCGGAACTGAAGGTCGAGCTGGATTCGACGCTGCCGAAGTTGAACGCGACAAGGCCGCCCTGAACCGCCGTACCCTGCCACTGCGGCAGGTTCAGTTTGCACCGGAAAGGGACGAACGGATCGTGCCCGAATTCCAGGCGACGAGGCCGCCCAGGTCGGATCCATCGCCGCCGACGATGCCGGACGGCGTTGAATCGGCAATCAGTGCGCCTGCCTCGTTGACGCCCACAAGGCCGCCAACTCGCGAGCGCTGCGCTGCCACTCTGCTTGTTGACCACGTGTGACGGATGATCGTATTGCCGCGATCGACGCCGACGAGGCCGCCAACCTGGCTCTTGCTGCCCGCACTCACCGAGCCGCTTGCACGCGCGTTGCTGATGGAGCCGCCGTTGACACCCGCGAGGCCGCCGGTCTGGGTGCTCGCGGTATCGATCACGACGCTGTTCGACGTGACGTCGTCCAGTTTCGACCACCGCGATGCGGATGCGTGGATATTGAACGAGTACGAGTGTCCTAATTCACTTGTCCGATTTTTATGTCCGCGCGCGTCAGCGCAGATTTTTTCCCGTACCGGCATGCTGTGGCGATCGCTTGACCTGAACGCATTGTCGATCGGGGTGGCTCGATACCGTAATCGTCGCGATCTTGTCAGGTGGATCGGATCATGCAGCGAGGTCGGCGCGACAGGATTCGGTCCGGTTCATTGCGTGGCACTTGCGTCGTCGCGGCAAGCGACAATTAAAGAGATATCCACAAGCAATACTCAACATTGTCCGGGCTCGTCTGAAGCAGTGCACTGTCGGCAAGTCGGTTGACTCGTGTCGATCATTGGCCGACAAATGTCATTCATCTTTAAATAGGACGGATCGCATTCCTATACCAATTTGTTTAGGACAGGTCCGATTCAAATCACGGGTGTGCGATGGCAGTATCGACATCTGCATCGTTTCGATTCCAGATGAATCCGCGGTGAGCGGGGCGCGACAGTCTTTGGAAGGCCATTGGATCGCGTCATTGAAACCCGATATTTGACAGTTCATGACGCTGATCGAGGATCACGTTCAATCCGTCATGTTCTGTATTGCTAAATAATAGGATAAGGCCCGAGTCGATTCGTACCGGCGTGAGTGGGCGGCGTGAACGCACGCCGTCGTTTCGCCGCGATTCGCTTGCGACGAACGGCCGATCACGTGTCATGCGATCTTTCGACCATGCAAGTTACGCGCCCGTCGGTCGCGGGAAGGTTTCCTGGTTTCGGCTGGCGGATGCGGGCGTGCTGGTCGCCACCGCGTGGGCGGCGAGGAGCGGGTTCGGCGATTCGTCCAGCCGATCCGATTCCGCACTGATCGCCATTTCGATCGCGTGTGCGCTGGTGCTGCTTCCGCTGATCGGCCTGTACGGTGATCCCGAACGCGGCCTGTCGTGGCGCCGTCTGTGGCTCGCGCCGGCAGGCATGGCCGTCGCCCTGTGTGTGGGCGCGATTTCCGCCATGGCGCTCGACTGGCAATCCGGCACGGAGCTTGGCTGGGTATTGGGCTGGTTCGTGTTGTCCGCCATCGCGCTGAATGCGTCACAGGCCGTGCGGCACTGGCTTGCCGTGCGCGCCGCGGCGCGCAACACGCGGCGCAAGCCGGTCGCGCTCGTCGGGCATCGCGAGCATTGTCTGACGCTCGCGGGCCGCGACGCCCGCCATGCGGCGGCGCCGTTTCCGGTGGCGGCGATCTTCGATCTGTCCGACACGCCGGCAGCCGGCGTGGACGACGTCGAGGTCCATCGCGATCTCGGTACGTTCGTCGACTGCGTGCGCCGTGCGTATGTCGGGGAAATCTGGATCGTGCTGCCGTTGTCGGAAGCCGACCGCATCGGCGCGATCGTTCGCGCGTTCGACACGGATCTCGTGGATATCCGGTTCATGCCGGATCTCGCCGATCTCACGCCGCTCCATCCGCGTCGCGCGGTTCGCGGCCGCGCGCTCGATCTCGTGGCGGCGCCGCTGTCGGCGCGGGCGCTGGCGGGCAAGGCCGTGTTCGATCGCGTGTTCGCGGGGCTCGCGCTGATCGCGCTCGCGCCGCTGATGGGAGCGATCGCGCTCGCGGTGAAGTGCTCGTCGCCGGGGCCGGTGCTGTTCCGGCAGCAGCGCAGGGGCGCGTACGGGCGCATCTTCACGATCTACAAGTTCAGGACGATGCGCGAGCACGACGCCGACGTGCCGGGCGAAGTGCGTCAGGCGACGCGCGGCGATCCGCGCATCACGCGTGTCGGCGCGCTGCTGCGGCGCACGAGCCTCGACGAGTTGCCGCAGTTCCTGAACGTGCTGAAGGGCGACATGTCGGTGGTCGGCCCGCGCCCGCACGCGGTGGAGCACGACCGCTTCTACCAGCATCGGGTCGACGGCTACATCCAGCGCTACCGGATCAAGCCGGGCATTACCGGCTGGGCGCAGGTCAACGGCCATCGCGGCGAGACGGATCGCGTCGAGAAGATGCAGCAGCGGGTCGAACACGACCTCTATTACCTGAACAACTGGTCGTTTGCGCTGGATATGCGGATCGTCCTGAGAACGGTCGCGACGAGCCTCGTCGACAAGCACGCGTATTGACGCCGGTGCAACTGCATACAGGCCGAATTGAATTGGAGAAGATCAAGTGAAGGAACTGACGCCGGAATGCTCTGCAGGCAGGGCGGCGTACGCTCGCCTTTTTGTCGGGCGCATGTCGATCGTTGCCGCGTGCGTCGCACTGTCCGCGTGCGCGGCGGCGCCTGGGATGCGCATGACGGGACCCGCTGCGCTGCCGATGTCGGGCGGCGTGGCAGGCGCGCCTGCGGCCGAGGTGCAGGTTCCCATGGCGGCGATCGATCTCGACCTGATCCGGCAGCTTCGGCGCAGCGAGGACGACGAACGCATTGCGCGCAATCGGCCGCTGTTCGAGCGATCCGGTGCCTATCGGCTCGGCGCAGGCGACGTGCTTCAGATCACTGTCTGGGATCACCCGGAGCTCGTCGCGGCACTGGGCACGCAGCCACAAGGCACCCCGGGACGCGAATCGGACCCCGCACAAGGATTTGCCGTCGATGCCGACGGGAAGATCCAGTTTCCGTACGTCGGCAGTGTCGAGGCGGCGGGGCGGACGGTGGACGAACTGCGACACGCGCTGGCTGCCAAGCTGGCTACCGTATTCGTGAAGCCCCAGTTGACCGTTCGCGTCGCCTCCTATCGGGCGAAGCAGGTGTATGTCGACGGCGAGGTTCATCGCCCCGGCGTGCAGCCGATCAACGACGTGCCGATGACGCTGTACGAAGCGATCGGCCGCGCGGGTGGGTTCACGGGCGCGGCGGATCAAAGCCGCGTGACGCTCGTGCGCGGCAGCGCGACGTACCCGCTCGACCTCACGTCGATGCTCGAGCATGGCGAGAACCCGTCTGGAATCCTGTTGAAGAACGGTGACGTGCTGAAGATTGTCGCGCGAGAGGAGAGCGGTGCATTCGTGATGGGCGAGGTGAACCGGCCCGTTACCGCGGTGCCGCAGCGCAACGGGCGGTTATCGCTCAGTGACGCGTTGTCCCAGGCTGGCAGCCTGAACGCGACGACCGCGGACGCGACGCAGATATACGTAATCCGGAAACGTGGCCACGACGCAGCAAAGGTTTTTCATCTAGATGCTCGCTCGCCCGTCGCGATGGTGCTCGCGAACCAGTTCGAGCTTCAACCAAAGGATGTCGTCTACGTCGATAGCAACGGGTTGGTTCGCTTCAGTCGCGTGTTGAACCTGTTGCTGCCTGCGATCAACGCCGGGTTGACCGGCGCGGTCGTAGCGAAATGACCGCGGATTTCGACATGACGTTACTGACAGCAAAGGTGGGGATTCAATGATTCGCAACATTCTGGTCGTTTGCACCGGAAACATTTGCCGCAGCCCGATGGCCGAGGGATTGCTGCGGTCGCGCTTGCCGGGCATCAGCGTGATCTCGGCCGGAACGTCGGCACTGGCGGGCGCACCGGCACATGAATTGGCCATCTCCGTCGCGGCGGGTGCAGGTGTCGACATTTCCGCGCATCGAGCCCAGCAGCTCGCTATGGGGTTGGTGCGTCGCGCGGACCTCGTGTTGACGATGGACGCCGAGCAAAAGCGCGAGATCGTCGAGCGTCACCCGTTCTCGTTGGGACGGGTGTTCCGGATCGACGAACAGAACGGCATGGATGTGCCGGATCCCTACATGAAACAGGTCAACGCGTTCCTGAATTCCTATTTCCTGATCGAACGAGGCGTGAATGCGTGGGTGCCGAGGATCGAGGCACTGAGATGAGCGTTGCGATATGAAGAAGATGTCCATGAACAGAGCGTCCGATTCGTTGCACGAAGCGGACCTGAACGGCGAACCGGAACTGGTGAGGTATCTCGACCTGGTCCTGACGAACCGCTGGCTGGTGGTCGGTGTTACGGCGGCCGTGCTTGCCGCCGGCACGGCGTATGCGTTTCTGGCCCGTCCGGTCTATGAGTCGAATCTTCTCATCCAGGTCGAAGACAACACGGCGAGCACCGATTCGCTGCTGGGCAGCGTGTCGTCGCTGTTCGACGCGAAGATGCAGGCGGCCGCGGAGATCGAGATTCTGCGATCGAGAATGGTCGTCGGTCATTCGGTCGAGCAATTGCGCCTGTATATCGACGCCGAACCGAAGCGCTTTCCGCTCGTCGGCAAGGCGATCGCCGCACACGCGCAGGGCCTGTCGCGTCCCGGCGTGTTCGGTTTCGGCGGATATGCGTGGGGCACTGAGTCGATCGACGTCGGCGTGTTCGACGTGCCGAAGGCTTTCGAAGGCAAACGGTTCGAACTGACCGTGCTCCCTGACGGCCGGTTCCGGCTCGAACAAGGTGATCTCGACAAGCCGATTGAGGGGCAGGTCGGGCATCTGGTCGAGTCGACGCAGGCGGATGGTACGTTCAGGATCAGGGTCGATGGGCTTCACGCGCGGCCGGGTACGGCATTCCGGGTGGTCCGGGAGTCGAGGCTGAAGACGCTGCAGAAGCTGCAGAAGCGCCTGAACGTGACGGAGGTTCGCAAGCAAAGCAACGTCGTCAGCGTATCGCTGAAGGGCGACGATCCGGATTCGGTCGCGAGCATCCTGAATTCGATTGGCACCGCATACGTCGCGCAAAACATCAAGCGGAAATCGGCAGAGGCGGAGAAGTCGCTCGCATTTCTCGAGCAGGTCGCACCGCAACTGAAGCACGACCTCGAGCGTGCCGAAGCGAAGTACAACGCCATGCGGCGCAAACGCGGCACGTTCGATCTCGGTGTCGAAGCGCAAGCCTATCTGCAGGACAGCATCGCCACCCAGGCGACGCTGCGGGCGTTGCAGCAAAAGCGTGCAGAAGCGTCGACCCGGTTCGCGGTGGGCCATCCGGAGATGCAGGCCCTCGACCGGCAGATCGACGGCGCGCGACAGAAGGTCGAGGCACTGTCGGCGCGCTTGCGCGCATTTCCGGATATCGAGCAGGACGAGTTGCGGCTGCGACGCGACGTCGAGGTTGGCAACGAGATGTACGTCGGCGTGTTGAACAACATCCAGCAACTGAGGCTCGTGTCGGCAGGGAAGGTCGGCAACGTGCGCGAAGTCGACAACGCTCCCGTTCCCGAAGAGCCGGTCGAGCCGCGCAAGGCGCTGGTTCTGGCGCTGTCTGCGATGCTTGGCGTCATGCTGGGAATCATCTCGGCGGTCACGCGCGAGAGCTTGTATGGCGGCATTGCCGATCCGGACGATATCGAACGCCGTACTGGTCTGTCCGTCTACGGCTCGATCCCGGATGCGCCGATGCAACGGACTGCCGCGTCGGTGACCGGCAGACGCGCGAAGCGGCGGTGGTTGCTGGCCGACGAGAATCCGTACGACCCGGCGATCGAAAGTCTGAGGAGCTTGCGTACAGCGCTTGGCCTGGCGTTGCTTGATGCAGGTAACAACCGCGTGATGCTGACGGGGCCGAGCCCGGCAGTCGGCAAATCGTTCGTCGCGGCCAACCTCGCGGCCGTCATGGCGGCCTCCGGACAGAGCGTGCTGCTGATCGATGCGGACATGCGGCGCGGGCACTTGAATGACTGCTTTGGCGTATCGAGAACGCCGGGGCTGTCCGACGTGCTGGCCGGGAGCGCGTCGCTGTGCGACGCAACGCAACGCGGGGTGGTTGAGGGGCTGGATTTCCTGGCGACAGGCACGATTCCGCCGCGAGCGGCGGAATTGCTGCTGGGCGGTCGAACAGCCAGGCTGCTCGATGAAGCGAGCGCCGCCTACGACGTCGTGATCGTCGATACGCCACCGGTGCTCGCCGTGTCGGATGCAAGCATTCTGGCACCGCATTGCGCGACGGTTTTCCTCGTGACGCGATCCCGGCAGACGACGCTTGGCGAGATCGCCGAGTCGGCCAAGCAATTGAACCGGGTCACATCCGGCTTGCGCGGTGTCCTGTTCAACGGTGTCGATACACGGGCGATCGGTTATCGCTCCCGATATGGTGCGTATCGGTATGAGCGGTACGGCTACGAATCGACGGCCGAAGCAGACGGCGACGTTCCGGTGAACGGCAGGCGCGGCGGGCGCCGGAGTCAGGAGGTGTCGTGAGAATCGCGCATGTCGTGGAAACTTGGGTGGGTGGCATCGCCACCTACGTCGGCGCGCTGGTACGCGAGCAGGTCGCGCTGGGCAACGAGGTGATACTGATTTGCGATCCCGACAAGATGACCGGCGCCACCGGCGTAGACGGGCTGACGCTGATCGGATACCGGTCGAGCCGGCATCCGGCACGGATCGTCGGCATCGCACGGGTGATCAAGGCGCTTCTGAAGGCCGTTGACGCGGACGTGATCCATTGCCACAGCACGTTCCCCGGTCTGTACGTGCGATTGAACCGGCATCGCGGCGCCCGGGTGCTGTATACGCCGCATGCGTGGGCGTTCCTGAAGCGCGACGTTGGCGTCGTGACGAAGCTCGCGTATGCGTTGACTGAGCGTGTGCTGGCGGGGCGCTGCGACAAGATCGTCTGCATGTCGCTGGACGAGCTTAAGGCCGCGCGGAAGTACCGGATCCCGATGTCGAAGGCGGAGCTGATCTATACGGGCATCGCCGGGGACGACGCAAGCGCGGTACGCGCGCGTGCACCTGCGGGCGAGACGATCCGCGTCGGCTACTTCGGGCGGCTCGATTACCAGAAGGGGTTCGATGTCGTACTTGATGCGGTGCCTGCCCTGAGATCGTCGATCGAGATCAACGTGTACGGCGTGGCCGTGCGCGGCGGTATCGCGGCGAACGGGCCTGACGACAAGCGAATCGTTTACCACGGCTGGGTCGATGCCGCTGAGGCCAAAGCGGCGATGCAGGCGATGGATGTCGTGATCGTGCCGTCCCGCTGGGAGGGGCTCGCGCTAGTGCCAATCGAGGCGATGCGCGCGGGCAAGGTGCTCGTCGTGTCCGGTGAAAGCTCGCTGCCCGAGCAGGTGATTCACGGCTACAACGGGATCATTCTCACCGAACTCACTGGGCTGTGCCTAGCCGACAACCTGAACCGCCTGACGATCGATGAATGCCTACGGATGGGCGGCAACGCACGGCATGTATTCGACCAGACCTTCCGGCAGGACCATTTCCTGAAATCGCTGATGTCGATCTATGAAAAAGCCTGACGTTTATCTGCTGCACGCGTACAGCTCTCGCAACAGCGGCGACGGCCTGCTGGTCAAGCTAAGCCTGAAGGCGATCCGCGACGCGGGGATCGACGGCGTCGTCACGATCGTCTGTCTCGACCCAGCATCGTTCGCCGGCTATCTCGACGATACGCGTGTGCGGATCTGGTCCCTGACGCGGTTCTGGGGTGAATCCCTGCGCTGGCTCGGCCGTGCCCGACCGGCGATCTTTTTCGGCGTGGGCGGCGGTTACCTGCGCGCCTCCGGTGCGTTGGAAGGATGGAAGTCGCTCGTCGCACACGGCAGCCAGCTCGCCTGTGTGGCGTTGCGTCGGGCGGCACTGTCGATCTACCTGCCGCAAAGCATCGGGCCGTTCAAGTCGCTGCCCGGAATGCTGCTGGCGACGCTGGTTCGACGCTGCGTGAATGTCGTGTTCCTGCGCGACGACCAGAGCATCGACGAGTTCGCGCATCCGAACGGAATACGCACGGGCGATCTCGTCGTACTCGAGATCGGCCTATCGCCGCGCAGCGGACGCGGCGACGTGCGCGGGCCGGTACATGCCCGTACGATCCGCTTCGTATTCCGGGACCTGAAGGGCAAGCCGTATCGCGACGACTATGTGGCGCGTCTGCGATGCCTGGCTAAGCTGTTGCCCGAAGCCGGATTCGCGCTTCAGAGCAGCGGGCGCGGCAACGGCGACGACACGTTCTATCGCGACTCGTTCGGCGTCGCGCAGGTCGACGATCTGGCAACGCTGGTCGCACGAGAGCGCCCCGTGGTCGTCTCCGTCCGGCTGCACGGCAGCCTCGAAAGCGTGCTTGCGGGCGTGCCGAGCATTCACATCGCATACGAGCGCAAAGGCCAGGCGGCCTACGACGATCTCGGCTTGTCGCGCTACGTCGTGCATGCCAGCGATTTCGACGTGGAGCGTGTTGCCCTGCTGGCGCGCGAGATCGCGCAGGACGATGACGCGTACTGGCAGGCGCTTCGCACGCCGGGCGCGGATCGCTACAACGAGATGGTGGGAAAAATCCGTCATGAAATCGATCAGTTCAATCACGTTCGTCATGGACGGTAATTTTGCGCGGGTCGACCACGCGATCTACAGTCCGCACATGGGGCACGAGAAGTTCGCGAGCCGGTTCGTTCCTCATTTCGATGCGGTGCGGATTGTCGCGCGTGCGTTTCCGGCGAAGCAGCCGATCGGTTCGCGGGTAACCGGGCCGCGGACGGCGTTTGTCGATCTCGGTTCGATCCGTGGCGCAGGAAGCTGGCTGCTGTGCTTGCCGCGCACGGCGGCGCGACTGCTTCGCGTCGTCAGCCGTGCACAGACGCTGATGATCCGGTTTCCTGGCAACGTCGCGACACTCGCGCTCATGCTGTGCTGGATCATGCGCAAGCCGTTCTCTGCCGAGATCGTCGCCGATCCTGAGGACTATTTCAGGCAAGGTGCGTCCAATCATCCGTTGCGCAGGCTCGCGAAATGGGTGCATTGCCGCTCGACCGCCGTCGCTGCGCAACGCGCGCAAAGCGTGCGATATGTGACGGAAGCCTATCTGCAGACGAAGTATCCGGCGCGTTCCGCCGCAGATTCGTTCGGCTTCAGCGATGCAAGCCTGCAGGACAACCTGTTCGCGGCGCGCGATACCCATGCATTCGTGCGACCCGGTCCCTTGAGGCTGATCAACGTGTCAATGATGCACAACCGGAGCAAGGGGCATGTCGCGCTGCTCGAAGCCGTGTCGCGCTTGAAGCGCAAGAACGTGGCCGTCGTGCTGACGCTCGTTGGCGACGGCGTATTGCGTGCGGAGCTGGAGGCGCTGGCCGACGCGTCGGGTATCGCGGACGTCGTGATTTTCCGCGGGCAGGTGTCGTCGGAAGAGGCCTGTGCGGCGGTGGCGGAGCATGACCTGTTCGTATTGCCGTCGCTTCAGGAGGGCATGCCGCGCGCGATGCTTGAGTCGATGGCGGTCGGCACGCCCGTGCTCGGCACGAGCGTCGGCGGGATACCGGAAGTACTGCCGGCGAGCGACCTGATCCGGGCCGGTTCGGCCGACGCGATCGAGGCGGCGGTCGAGGCGCTCGCGCTTGACCGCACGCAGCTCGTCGACATGAGTATCCGGCAGCAGGCGAAGGCGGCGGCGTTTTCGTATGCGGCGCTGCAGGAGAAGTACGACGCGTACTGCCGTTATTTGGTCGAACGATGCGCCGCCTGAACGCCGACCTGATTCTTGTCGTCGCCAGCGCCGGGTTGCCGGCACTGGTGAATTTTCTCGTGGCTGCCCTGGCGCTGCATGTCATCGACCCCGTGCTCGTCGGGCGTTCTTATGCGCTGCTCGCGCTGTTTTACGTTGCGATCGACGCCTTCAACTTCGGGGCCGCGCGAATCTACACGATCGATCGTGTCCGTGCGCGGTTTCCGAGCCTGCTTCCGCTCGACTGTGTCAGCGCCGTCGGGTCGACCGTGTTGTTCTGCCTCGCGTGTGTGCTGCTGAGCCGGACCGGGTCGATCGCGCTACCGAACCAATTCGCGATGCTTGTGCTCGCGCCGGCATGTTACGGGCTGTCGCACTTCGCACTCGGATTTTTCCGGATGACCGCACGCAATCATGTGGTGCTAGCGATCTCGACGGCATCGGCGCTTTCGCGGCTGGCCGTCATTGCGTTGCTAGCCGAATTCGACGGGCTTCGCGGTTATTTTCCCGACCTGCTGCTGCTGGTCGAGGCGGCGTACGGCGCGATGCTGCTAGCTGCTTACCTGTGGCTGAGACGTCGAGACAGCGACGGTCGCGAGCCGATTCGAGGTCCGGAAATCGGACTGGGCTGGTATCGCGACTTCGTTGCGCAGGCGCGCGGCGACCTGCTGAGCAGCTGGTATGCGAGCGCGGTGCTGTCGGGTGCGAAGCATCTGGACGTGCTGATCGTCTCCGCCGTGGTCGGGCCGACCGGCGCCGCGCTGTATCGCGTCGCGAAAGGCTTCAATAATCTGGCTTTCAATTTCGGACAATCATTTTCTTTAGCCATCAGTGGGAGCGGTGCGCGCGTGTGGCGACTGATGGGCGGAGCAGGATTCGGGCGCAAACTTGCGGCGAGCCTGCTGACGGGCTGTGTGGTGCTGACCGTCGCGTCCTATGCGATGCTGGAAGTCCGGTTGTTTCCGGTTCATGCGCTCGGGAGCCGGGCCAACCAGTTTGCATTCGTGTTTGTTGTCTTGCTGGGCGCGTGCCTGGTGTTTCTCTGCCGGATTTTGTCGTTGTGGCTGTACGCGCGGAGCAGGCCGGCGTTCGTGAAGATGGCGACATTCGAGGCTGTGCTGACGCTGGCACTGGTTGCGGTATTCGGCTGGAGGTTCGAGGTTTATGGCGCGATCGGGGGTGTCGGGGCAGCTGCGCTGGTCGTGCTGACTTTGTCGTGCCGCCTGCTGACGACGCATGTCGTGCACGGTACGCGGGCTTCGCAGGTGCCAGTTGCGAACCCGCCCGCCTGCACCGAGCGAGAGCCACGATGAAACGACGGTCCTTTATCGCGACGACGGCCGCCGCTGCGCTGAGCGCAGGCGGATTGCTTCGCACGCGCTTCGCCGAAGCGAATGGCGCGTCGGAAGCCCGCCGGGTGTTTGCGCACTACATGGTGGCTTGGCCGCGCGGCGGAACGGGGGCCGGGCCTGAACAGTACGCAGCGGAGATGCGCGACGCGATGGCGGCCGGCATCGACGGCTTTGCGCTGAATTGCGGCGGATGGCATGCGTCCGAGCCTTACTACAAGCGGCGGGTCGACGCGATCTACGAGGCGGCCGATCGGTTCGATGGTGCGTTTACGCTGTTCGTGTCCGCCGACGGCGATGCGCAGGATGAACTCGAGGACATCGTCCGGACCGTTCGCGGGCGCCGCTCGCAACTGACCGTGGACGGACGGCCCTTGTTGTCCGCCTACGCGTTGGGCGGGCGGGACGGTGCCCGCGCGCGGATGCTGATCGAAACGGCAAGGCGGCTTGACGCGTATTTCGTGCCGCACCTGTTTCCGCACACCGGCGAACGGGAAATCGATAGCGATGCGGCTGAGGAAATCGTCGAGCGGATCGGGCCGGCTGACGGCTATTTCTATTTCGGCGCGGCTGGAGCCCCGGCGCGGTTGGCCCGCTCCACGCGTACGCTGGCGCCGGCGTTGCGCGGTGCCGGCAAAACGTTCATGGCGCCGGTGACGCCGTACTACCGGGGCCTGCCACAGGGCACGAACTATCGCGCGTTCGAGACGCGTGGGTTTGCCGGGATGGCCGAGGAGTGGCGTGCGGCGATCGAGTCCCGTGCGACGTGGGTGCAGATCGTGACCTGGAACGACTGGGCCGAATCGACGTATGTGGCCCCGACAGGCGCTGCCCGGCAAGCATCGGTGTACGACGCGCGCTTCGGTCCGATCCTGAGCCACGAGGGTTATCTCCGTGCGTCGCGCCATTACATCCAATGGTTCAAGACCGGGCGGCCGCCGCCGATCACGCGCGACGAACTGTTCTTCTTCTATCGTCTGCATCCGACGGTGCGCGACGAGGCGATCGCCGACGAATGGTCGGCATCGACATACGGTCCGCCGCGCATGCCAGCGGGGCCGCACGCGGACCGTATTTTCGTGTGCGTGTTCCTGACGCGTCCGGCGTGGCTGACCATCGTCCAGCATGGGCGCGTGGACCGCCGGCCGGTGCCTGCCGGGATCGCCTTCGTCGATGTCCCGAGCGTGTCCGGGACACCGAGGTTCGTGATCGCGCGCGGCGGACGCGTCGTCATCGATCGCCCCGGCGAACTGGCGGTGACCGCCGGCGATTTCAGCAGCCGGTACGGCTACTACAGCGGCTGGGCGTGTTCCGGGAAATCCGAATGAATCCCACGCGATCGAACCCTGTCGGATACAGGCCGCGCGACCACTGGCGCATGCTCAGGACGACGTTCGTCGTCGGCATGCTCGCCGCGATCGTGATGGTTCTCCTGTTCGACGACCGCATGAACGGTGTGTTGTTGCTGCTGAACGGCGCACTGTTGCTGGCGATCGCCGGCATCCGGCCGAGAAACCCGACCGTACGCTGGTTCCGGGTATTCCTGTTCTTCATCCTCGGCGTGTTTCCGCTGTGGCAATTGCTCGCAGGAGACGAGATTTACCTTCGACTGTTGCCGCAGGACAGCATGGCCGTCGCGCTCTGGTATTTCCTGAGCCTGGCCGGCGTGCTGGTCGTCAAGCTGGTGCTTGACCTCAACGCGAACCGTCTCGGCGAGACCCGGTTTCGATGGGAGCCGGGCATACGCGTCAACGGCCTCGCGTATCTGTTCGCGCTGCTTTCGCTCGGCGCGCTGGCGTTCATCTACGTCAAGCTGGGTGGATATGCACGGATCGCCGAACTGTACGACACACGAGTCGAGCAAACCGGCACCGACAACGATCCGTTTCGCGGCCTCGGCGTGATCCAGGCGCTGGCCAACACGTCGCCGCTGTGGGTTTTCGTTTGCCTGACGATGCGCCGTCGCCGTACCGTGTTGCTCACCGTCGTCGCCTTCATTCAACTTGGCGTGCTGGGCTGGCTCTCGTCCGGTATCGCGGGGAGCCGCCAGGGCATCATCTTCGTGCTGGTATTTGCGCTGTTCATCTACCACGGCTTCGTCGCACCGATCGGCCCGCGCACGATCAGATTCGCCGGCATCGGTGTGGCACTGGTCGGCCTGCTGCTGATGCCGTTGAAATTCGGCCTTGGTTACGACGACGTCGCCAATTTGTCGCAGCGCTTTGCCGAGCAGCGCGATCTCGAGTTGAGCATGGGTCCGGCGAGCGCGTTCCTGTTTCGGGATCTGTCGCGCTTCGATGTTCAGGTGCTGGCGATCGATGCTGTCGCGCAGCCCGGTTACACGTATCCGATGGGACGGAGCTTCGTCGGCGCGTTCGCGTCGATTGTGCCGGGCGCACTGTGGGCCGATCGGCCCGATACGTTCGCGCTGGAAAAATCCGGAATCGTTCGCGATCTCGAGCGTACCGCGCTCGACAAAACGACCCTGTTGTTCGGCATGCCGGGAGAATTCCTCGTGAACTTCGGGGTCGTGGGGTTCGTGCTGGCGTTCGCGATTCCCGCGTTGCTGCTGGTCGCGCAGAACAACGCGGGAACGCGGTCGCTCAGCTGGCTGCCATTGCGGGCGGTGCTTTGGCCGTTGCCGTTCCTGTTTTTCCTGTTCGACTCGAACGTGATCGTGTACTACACCGTGCGGTGGATTCTGCTGTTCGGCGCGCCGATGGCCTTTGTGCTGCGATGGCCGAAGCGATCGCGCGCGGCAGCACGATCGCATCGCGAAGAAGCGGTCGAAGTCAACGGCGAGTGAGACCACGTTGAGTGGCTCTGCCCCCCCTCAACCCTCCCGAAAAATCCCGTTATACGCACTCAACGCCGGCGCCCCGCCGAGATGCGCGTACAACACCTTCGACCCCGGCTCGAATTCCCCGAGCCGCACCTTGTCGATCATCCCGTGCATCGATTTTCCTTCATAAACGGGATCGGTCAGCATGCCTTCCAGCCGCGCGCACAGCCGAATCGCTTCCAGCGTGCCGTCGCTCGGCAGCCCATATTCCGGGCCGCCGTAACGCGTGTCGAGCACGACATCCCGTTCGACGATATCGCGGCCGAGCCTGACCAGCTCGGCCGTATGCCGCGCGATGCGCGTGATCTGTTCGCGCGTCTGTTCCGGCTTCGCCGACGCATCGATGCCGATCACGCGGTCCGCGCGCCCGTCGGCCGCGAAGCCGACGACCATCCCTGCCTGCGTGCTGCCCGTCACCGAGCAGACGACGACGTAATCGAACCTGAAGCCGAGCTCGGCTTCCTGCGCGCGCACTTCTTCCGCGAAGCCGACGAATCCGAGCCCGCCGAGCGGATGCTCGGAACAGCCGGCCGGAATCGGATACGGCTTGCCGCCCGCCTGTCGCACGCTCTCCATCGCTTCTTCCCAACTACGGCGAATGCCGATGTCGAAGCCGTCGGCGACGAGCCGCACGTCGGCGCCCATCATCCGCGACAACTGGATGTTGCCGACCCGGTCGTACACCGGATCTTCATAGTTGACCCAGTGTTCCTGCACGAGCACGCATTTCATCCCGAGATGCGCGGCGACGGCCGCGACCTGGCGCGTCTGGTTCGACTGCACGCCGCCGATCGACACGAGCGTATCCGCGCCTTGAGCGAGCGCGTCGGGAACGAGATATTCGAGCTTGCGCGTCTTGTTGCCGCCGAATGCGAGGCCGCTGTTGCAGTCCTCGCGCTTCGCATACAGCTCGACCTTGCCGCCGAGATGCGCGCTCAGGCGCTTGAGCGGCTGGATGGGCGTCGGGCCGAACGTCAGCGGATAACGGGGGAAGCGTTGCAGATTCATCGGCGGGGCTCCGGAACAGGGGACGAGGCGGAAATCGGATCGTTCGGGCGCGGCCGGCAGGCCGTGCTCCGATGACGAAAATGATAGGCAGAAGCACGGGAAATGAGCTTGCGAAATCAATTGCGTCAGCCTACGTTATCGACGATATGAGCGGAAGATAGACAATTCCAATTCGTCTAAAACGAGGTTTGCGCAATGAAATTAGATCGAAGCAGTGCATCGCCGGCCGACGCCGCACCGGCGCTCGACCGGATCGACCGGATCGACCGCGCGATCCTGCGGCAATTGCAGCAGGACGCGTCGATCTCGAACGTGAGCCTCGCGGCGAAAGTGAAGCTGAGCGCGCCGGCGTGCCTGCGGCGCGTCGAGCGGCTGAAGGAAATGGGGCTGATTCGCGGCATCGTCGCGTTGCTCGACCCGAAGCCGCTCGGCGCCGGGATGCTGGTCGTGATCGGCTTCGTGCTCGATCGCTCGACGCCGGAAACGTTCGCCGCGTTCGAGAAGGCCGCGCAGAAGGTGTCGGGGTGCGTCGAGTGCCATGTCGTGACCGGCGAGTTCGATTATTTCATGCTCGTGCGCACGCGCGACAACGACAGCTTCAATCGGCTGCACGCGGAACAACTGCTGTACCTGCCGGGCGTACGGCAGGTGCGTTCGTTCATGGTGCTCAAGGAGATCCTGTCGACCCATGCGTTGCCGCTGTAGCGCGGCGGGACGGCCGGTTTCGCGTCGGTCGGCCGCGCGGAACGAATCGCAATTGCACCGTTCATACGTCAGTTCGCGTCCTTGACTATCATGCGCCGATGCAGGGCAGTGGCTGCATGTCGCGACAACCCAACTGTGAGGGCATCATGGCAAGACAGACGATGGCGGAATACCTGGCGAAGACGCTCGCGGCAGCGGGCGTCGAGCGCATCTGGGGCGTGACGGGCGACAGCCTGAACGGCCTGTCGTTCAGCCTGAGCCAGCTCGGCTCGATCCGCTGGATGCACACGCGGCACGAGGAAAGCGCGGCGTTCGCGGCCGGCGCCGACGCCGCGTCGACCGGGCGGCTCGCGGTGTGCGCGGGCAGTTGCGGGCCCGGCAACCTGCACCTGATCAACGGGCTGTACGACTGCCACCGCAATCACCAGCCGGTGCTCGCGATCGCCGCGCACATCCCGTCCACCGAGATCGGTCTCGGCTATTTCCAGGAAACCCATCCGCAGGAGCTGTTCCGCGAATGCAGCCACTTCGCCGAGCTCGTGACGAACGCGTCGCAGTTCCCGCGCGTGCTGGCGCGCGCGATGCGCACCGCGATCGACGAGCGCGGCGTGGCGGTGATCGTGCTGCCGGGCGACATCGCGCTCGGCGACGGCCCCGACGAAGCGCCCGCGTGGAGCGACGCGGCGCCACCGGCGATCCTGCCGGCCGATGCCGACCTCGACCGGCTCGCGGCGCTGCTCAACGGGTCGGACGCGGTCACGCTGCTGTGCGGCAGCGGCACGCAGGGCGCGCACGACGAGGTGGTCGCGCTGGCCGACACGCTCGGCGCGCCGGTCGTGCATGCGCTGCGCGGCAAGCAGTTCGTCGAATGGGACAACCCGTTCGACGTCGGGATGACGGGGCTGATCGGTTTCAGTTCCGGCTATCACGCGATGGAATCGTGCGACACGTTGCTGATGCTCGGCACGGATTTCCCGTACCGGCCGTTCTATCCGGCCCACGCGAAGATCGCGCAGATCGACTGGAAGGGCTCGCAGCTCGGCCATCGCGCGCCGCTCGCGCTCGGGCTGGTGGGCACCGTGAAGGAAACGATCGCGGCGCTGCTGCCGCGGCTCACGCGCAAGACGCAGCGGCGCTTCCTCGAGAATGCGCTGAAGCACTACGCGGCCGCGCGCAAGGGGCTCGACGATCTCGCGGTGGCCGAGCCGCCGGGCCGCGCGATCCATCCGCAGTACCTGACGAAGATCATCGACGAAGTCGCGGCCGACGATGCGATCTTCACGGCCGACGTCGGCACGCCGACGCTTTGGGCGGCGCGCTACCTGACGATGAACGGCAAGCGGCAACTGCACGGCTCGTTCAACCATGGGTCGATGGCGAATGCGATGCCGCAGGCGCTCGGCGCGCAAGGTGCGCATCCGGGGCGGCAGGTCGTGTCGCTGTCGGGCGACGGCGGGCTGTCGATGCTGCTCGGCGATCTGCTGAGCGCGCGCCAGCTCAAGCTGCCGATCAAGATCGTCGTGTACAACAACAGCCTGCTCGGCTTCGTGTCGATGGAGCTGAAGGCGGCCGGCTATCTCGACACGAACGTCGACCTGAGCCCGACCGACTTCGCGGCGATCGCAAAGGGCGCCGACATCTTCAGCGTGCGCGTCGAGCATTCGGAGAACGTCGAACACGCATTGCGCACCGCGTTCGAGCATGACGGGCCGGCGGTGGTCGACGTCGTCACGTCGAAGTACGAGCTCGCGATGCCGCCGAAGATCGAGCTCGCGCATGCGAAGGGCTTCAGCCTGTTCATGCTGCGCGCGATTCTCAGCGGGCGCGGTGACGAAATCGTCGAGCTCGCGAGAACCAACTTGCGCTGAGGAAATGCCGCGCGCCGTGCATTCAGTATGGCGCGCGGTGCTTTACAGCCCGGGCCGGGCCGCCCGCTCGCGCGCGGCTTCGACCAACCACCTCAACGCGGCGGGCGGATGGCGGTTCGCGGGCGACAGACCTCGCGCGCGACGAAGTTTTCGACCCCATTTAGGTCGCGGCGGGCCCACAGCCGACGATCGCGCCGCGATCGACACGGCACTGCGGCCGTCCCGAATCACCGGCAAGCGTTATCCCGTGCACTTGCAGCAGCAAGCCGATGGCCGATCGTGGATCGGAGGAGCGCTGATCCGGCACGAATTGGTCAGGCAAATCAGGGTCAATCTTCACGTCACCTTAAGTTTGCGTTTCCTAGAATCGATTGACCGTCGCGTGTCCAGCGACGGACCGATTCGCCCAGGAGGATGCGCTTGACGTCCTCCTCTCCCTAAAGGGAGAGGATTCCCCCACCTGGCGATGCACGTCCGCATCGGAGAATGTTCAGCGCAGCGTTGGTATCTCGATCATGCACGACACCACAGCCACTGCAGGCCCACTCTCTTATTCGCAGTCCCGCGATACCTTTCGGCCGCGTCGTGCTGTCTTGCGACCCGCACGACGAACAGGACTGGGTCGAACCGCTTTCGTCGACTTCCTCGAACGTGGCTCCGTGCGCGATCGCTTTATAGCGGAGCTTGTTCCGGAAGGACGACCAGGACGCGTCGTAGACGCTCTTCGCCATCCTGGTTCTGGCGAGCTTCACGGCGGATACGTTGCCGACCGCGATGTAATCGAAGCGCCGCACCAGATCGAGCGCGAGCTTATGCTGGAAATCGGCACGCGCATTCGCGACCTTGGCATGCAGCTTCGCGATATGCCGCTTGTGCTTTCGTGCCCGTTGCGCTTTCGCCAGCTTTTCCGCCACTCGTCGACCGAACTGGTCATTGGGCAGCTTTTCTCCGGTCGAAAGTGTGGCGAAGTCTTTCAGGCCGAGATCGATGCCGACGCCGGAACGGATCGGACGAGCCTGAACATCTGGCATCTCGATCACGATGTTCAAGAACCAGTTGCCGCGCGCATCCTGCGCAAAGTTGGTTCCGTCCTTGATCTTGCCTTCGGGAAGCGGTCGGCTATTGAACACGCGGAAGGTGTTGCCGGCGAAACGGAACGCGTCACCCTCGCGCTTCAGGTCACGCCCCTTCAGCGGCACCCAGCCCAGCGACTTCCTGCCGCGATAGCGCAGGTAAGGGCGTCGACGCTGACTGCGCGACTTCGCGTATTGCTCGCACGTCGCGTTGACCGTGCCGGAGTGAATACCGAGCTCCTTGCTGCTGCCGGTCGTCAGCACGTTCAGGTCGAATCCCGTCGGCCACTTCTTGCCCCACTTGAGCGCGTGCTTCTGCGTGTCGTTGCAGAAGTTCCAGACGTAGTTCACCGCGCGGCTCTGCTTGTTAAGCAGTCCGTTGAGCGACTTCACCCGGTAGCGATAGACAAGAATCATGCCGGTGATCCTAACCCGTGGAAGAAGCTGCCTGTCAACGGCGGCGCTCCTTTCCTCCCCGTCCTGAAGGACGGGGTTTCTCGGAGCAACTGATGAACCCTACCCGTGTCGCCGTAGCCCTGTTCCGCGCCGTCATCGGCACACCGCCGCCAACCGCGCAAGCGCCGGAGGCCCGCCTATGACGTGGCCGAACGCGTGGCGTGTCTCGGCACTGTTCGTGCGCGAGTGGGTCGGCCGGCCGGCCGCGGTGGGCGCGTTGTGCCCGAGTTCGCGGCATCTGGCGCGCGAGATGGCCGACGCGGTGCCGGATGGCGACGGGCTGGTCGTCGAACTCGGCGGCGGCACCGGCGCGATCACCGCGGCGCTGCTGGAACGCGGCGTCGCGCCCCGGCGTCTCGTCGTCGTCGAACGCTCGCCGGCGTTCGTGCAGCATCTGCGACGGCGCTTTCCCGGTATCTCGATCGTGTCGGGCGACGCACGGCAGCTCGAGCGGTTGCTGCCGCCGGGCGCGACGGTCGACGCGATCGTGTCGTGCCTGCCGCTGCGCACGCTGCCCCGTGAAGCCGTGGCGGCGATCGTCGGTCAATGCCATCGCGTGCTGTCGGCCGACGGCGTGATGATTCAATTCACCTACGACCTGCGCCCGCCAGGCCGTCATCCGCTCGGCGACTCGGCATTCGTTGCCAGTGGCAGCCGGATCGTCTGGGCCAATCTTCCGCCTGCACGGATCGTCACCGTGCGCTGCGCCGCCGCCGCATACGCCGGCTGAGCCCGGTCGCGCGGGGCGCCCGGACGCGGCGCCTCGTTCCATCCTTTCATCAGCCATACCGATCCTTCCAGTTTCCATTCATCTTGCCGTCACATCGGCTTCCTACCATCGCCTTTCATTTCGAAAGCATCAACGGCGGGGGAGATCGGCAACATGAATCGAATCAAAATGGCGGCGCTGCTGTGTGCCGGCGCCTTTGCGCTGGCCGGATGCGGCAGCGACGACGGCCCGACCAGCTCGACACCCGCCCCGGTGAAGACGGCGGCGCGCAACGTGATCTTTTTCCTCGGCGACGGGATGGGGATGACGACGCTGACGGCGGCACGCATCTACGGCGTCGGTGAAGACGGCGCGCTGACGATCGATACGTTGCCGGAATCCGCGTTCGTGAAGACCTATTCGAACGATGCGCAGGTGACGGACAGCGCGCCGTCGATGTCGGCGTACATGACCGGGGTCAAGACCAACAACGAAGTGATCTCGATGTCGCCCGACACGAAGGCGATCGAGCCGAGCGCGGGCCTCACCGGCAACTGCGGCGCGAACAACGGCAAGTCGGTGTCGACGCTGCTCGAAATCGCGAAGGCGAACGGGATGGCGACCGGCGTCGTGACGACCACGCGCGTCACGCACGCGACGCCCGCCGCGACGTATGCGCACGTGTGCCACCGCGATGCCGAGAACGACATCGCCGCGCAGCTCGTGCCGGGCGGCGCGGGCTACAACGGCGCGCTGGGCGACGGCGTCGACGTCGTGCTCGGCGGCGGCGCGCAATTCTTCGTGCCGAAGGACGGCGGCGGCAAGCGCACCGATGGCCGCAACCTGGTCAACGAGCTGAAGGCGAAAGGCTACGCGTTCGCGCAGAACCGCGACGACCTGCTGGCCGCCGATGCGACGAAGCGCGGCAAGCTGGTCGGCCTGTTCGCGTCGAGCCACATGAGCTACGACCTCGATCGCGGCGCGACCAGGGAGCCGAGCCTCGCCGACATGGCCACGCGCGCGCTCGACGTGCTGCAGGCCAACCCGAACGGCTATTTCCTGATGGTCGAGGGCGGCCGGATCGATCACGCGCTGCACGACACCAATGCGAAGCGCGCGCTGCAGGACACGATCGCGTTCGACAACGCGATCAAGGCGACGCTCGACAAGGTCCGCAAGACCGATCCCGACCTGACGAACACGCTGATCGTCGTCACGGCCGATCACGATCACACGCTGGTGCTGAACGGCTATGCGGCGCGCACCGGCAAGACGGAAGCGGGCAAGCCCGGCGTGCTGGGCGTGCTGCGCAGCTACCAGACGGGCGCGATCGCGAAGGATGCGGACGGCGCGCCGTACACGATCATCGGCTTCGGCAACGGCGAGAACCGCGTGCAGGGCAGCCGCGCGGGCACCGCGCTGACCGATGCGGTGACGGGCGCCGACGACTATCGCCAGGAGGCGGTCGTGCGAATGGACAAGGGCAGCGAGACGCACGGCGGCACCGATGTGTTCCTCGGTGCGATCGGTCGCGGCGCGGATGCGTTCCACGGCGTGATCGAGAACAACAGGGTCTTCGAGCTGGTGCGCAACGCGGTGCAGCTTTGAGCGCCGACAACACGGGTACAGGGGAATACAGGATGTCGACCATCAAGTGCATCGCGGCGGCGCTGGCCGTCGCGGGTTTCGCGTGCGGCGCGGCGCAGGCCGCCGGCCAGGCGAAGAACGTGATCTTCTTTCTCGGCGACGGCATGGGGCCGACGACCGTGACCGCGAGCCGGATCTACAAGGTCGGCGAGTCGGGGCAACTGACGATGGAGAAGCTGGCCCGCACCGCGCGCGTCAAGACCTTCTCGAACGACGCGCAGACGACCGACAGCGCGCCGTCGATGGCCGCGTACATGACCGGCGTGAAGATGAACAACGAAGTGCTGTCGATGTCGTCCGACACGCGCGCGGTCGCGCCGGGCAGCGACGTCAACGGCAACAAGACCGTCAACCATTGCGCACCGGGCAACGGCCAGCCGGTCGCGACGCTGCTGGAACTGGCGAAGGCGCGCGGCAAGGCGGTCGGCGCGATCACGACCACCGAGCTCACGCATGCGACGCCGGCCGCGACCTATTCGCACATCTGCCATCGCGATGCGCAGTACGACATCGCCGCGCAGGCCGTGCCCGGCGGCGCGGGCTACAACGCGGCGCTCGGCGACGGCGTCGACGTGCTGATGGGCGGCGGCCGCAACCACTGGACGCCGTTCGATCCGGTGTCGAACAAGCGCGGCCGTGCCGACGGGCGCAACCTGCTCGACGAGATGAAGGCGAAGGGCTACACGGTCGTCGCGACCCGGGATCAGCTCGCGCAGGCCGGCAACGGCAAGCTGGTCGGTCTCTTCAGCTCGACCAGTCATCTCGAGTACGAACTCGATCGCGTCGCGGGCAAGGGCGAAGGGCCGACGCAGCCGAGCCTGGCCGACATGACGTCGAAGGCGATCGACGTGCTGTCGAAGAATTCGAACGGCTATTTCCTGATGGTCGAAGGCGGCCGGATCGATCACGCGCTGCACGGCACCAACGCGAAGCGCGCGCTCGAAGACACGGCGGCGTTCGACGAAGCGATCCGCGTCGCGCTGTCGAAGGTCGACCTGGCGAATACGCTGATCGTCGTGACGGCCGACCACGACCACACGATGACGATCAACGGCTATTCGAAGCGCGGCAACCCGATTCTCGACATCAGCCGCAACTATCGCGACGGTCAGCCGAGCAAGGATGCCGACGGCAATACCTACACGACGCTGGTGTTCGGCAACGGCGCCAACCGGCCGAACGTGCGTGCGTCGGTCGATTCGGCCACCGCGATGAACGAAGCGTACCTGCAGGAAGTCGGCGTGCGGATGGGCAGCGCGGGATCGGAGACGCACGGCGGCGGCGACGTGATGCTGTTCGCCGACGGCGCGGACGCGAAGGCGTTCAAGGGCACGATCGACAACACGAAGGTGTTCGGTCTCGTGCGCTCGGCGTTCGGCTTCTGAGCCGGGTGACGTCACGATGAAACGTCAGCTTCTCTGCGTGCTCGCTTGCGGGTGGGTGGCACTGCCCGCGGTGGCCGCCGCCGATCTCGACGCCGTGCTGCAGCACGAAAGCCGCACGGTCACGGCCGACGGCGTGACGCGCACGACGCTGTATCGTGAACGGATGGTGCGGCGCGACGGCCACGTGTGGGTCGAGCGCGTGCTGCCCGCGGCAGCGGCCGGTGGCGAGTATGGCGACGATCACGATGCGGGCCGCCGCGCCGGGGTAAAACCGGCTGCGGCTCACGCCGGCCACAAGCATTTCAACTTCCAGGCCGCCGCGCGGCACGTCACGTACGACGGCAAGTCGGCTCGCATCGAGTACGTGGACGTGGCGAACCGGACGGTCGTCAGCGTGCCGCCGGCCGAGTACGAAACCACGGGCTTCGACGGCTCGTGGGACAACGCGTACTACGTGACGCCGCCGTCGCAGTTGAAGCGGCTCGCGGTCGCCAAGCGTGGCGACGCGCCCGGCACCGTCTGGTACGAGCAGGCCGTGGACACGCCCGGCGCGCGCGGCGCGAACCGGATTCTGTGGAGCGAGCGGTTGCAGGCGCCGCTGTCGGTCGAATACCGCAGCGCGGACGGCCGCGTGACGCGCAAGCTGACGTTGACGCCGGCGCCGGCCGCGCGGCGGGACACGTTGCCGTGGCAGACGCTCGCCGGCTATTCGCGCAAGGAATACGCGGACTATCTCGATTGAGCGACGCGGCGCAAGCGGCGCTTGCGGTCGGGCCGGCCGGTATCGTGCAGGCGATACCGCGTGGCCCTGGCCGCTTCCGCCTTGTTCGCCGCGACGTGCGGGAAGCTAGACGCGCGCGCTGTCCGTCACTGGCGCCGCGGGCCGCGACGCCGCACGCTTGATGAAGCGATCGAGCGGCGTCGCATAGCCGCGCGCGATGACCGCACTCACGCCGGCCGACAGCGCCAGATACGCGACGAGCAGCACCAGCTTGCCGTTGCCATGCGTGGCAGACGGCGGCCAGAACGTGCGCAGCGCGCCGAGCACGATCAGGTGGAACAGATACAGCTCGTAACTGAGCCGGCCGCTCCAGCGCAGCGGCGCGAGCAGGCGACCGCGAGCGGGGGCGCGTTCCGCATGGGCGCCGATCAGCAGCATGGCCGTGCCGAGCGCCATCGCGGACACGCCGAGCACATGGCTTTCGGCGATCGGCCACGCGAGATAGAGCGCGGTCATCAGTGTCGCGACAAGCCACTGCACGGGCGTGGCTGCAAGCTTGCGCCATTGCGCGCGTTCGGCGAGCAGCGCGGTGCAGCAGCCGATCGCGATGCCGTCGAAGCACGCGAAGTACGCATAGAGGAACCCGCCTTCGTCACCCGGATGCGTGTAGCGGTACACGGGACCGATCGCGGCGATCAGCAGCCAGAACGCGAGCAACCGCGTGTCGCGACGCAGTGCGATGCACAGCAGCGGAAACGACAGGTAGAACACCTCTTCGACCGACAGCGACCACAGCACGCCGAGCGCGTAGTTGACCCATCCGTACGCGCCAATCAGCACGTTCATCCAGAACGTGAGCGACGCCAGATTCACGAGCCAGTACGACACGGCGATGCCCTGCGGCGCGTGGTTCGCGAAGGTCGGCACGCCGGCCGCTGCGAGGCCGTTGACGAGCGCGAGCAGCAGAAGCAGGCACGGGACGATCCGCGCGATGCGCGACACGTAGAACGCGCGCACGTCGAGCGCGCCGAGGCTGCCCCAGCGGCGGCGCGCGTTCGACGTGATCAGGTAGCCCGAGATCGCGAAGAACATCGTCACGCCGTAGTTGCCGTTGCGCACGATCGCATGGATCGTGTCCCAGCCGGGCACGCGCGCGAGCGCGGTGTCGCGCAGCGAATACGCGATGTTGAAGTGATGCAGCAGCACGAGCAGGATCGAGATGCCGCGCAGCAGGTCGATGCGGGCGTTGCGGGGCGCGGCGCTCATTGCAGCCGGGCCGGTTCGGCGAGCGTCGGCAGCGCCGCGAGGAACGTGTCGCGCGCGCGCAGGCCGGCATTCGGCGTCTGCCGCGCGTCGTCCTGGATCAGGTTCGCGAACACCAGCGTGCGCGCACCCTGCGTCGCCCAGCCGACGAACCAGCCGTATGCGTGTGCGGCGTCGTACTGGATACCGGGCGAGCCGGTGCCGGTCTTGCCGTGCACCGTCCAGCCGCCCGGTTGCGCGTCGATCAGCGTGATGCGCGCGATCATGTCGTACGCGTGCGCGCTGACGGGCAGCGTCCGTTGCGCGATCCTGCGCATGAACGCGACCTGTTCGAGCGGCGAGATGCGTAGCGACGCATTGACCCACGCGCCCATCACGCCGGGCCGTTCGCCCTCGTTGCTGGTGACGTCGGCGTTGCCGTAGCCGAACGCGCGCGTGTACTGCTGGAAGCGCGCCTGCCCGAGCGCCTGCGTGACCTGCTGCGAATACCAGAAGATCGACAGCTTCATCCAGCGTGCCGGGTCGGTCGGCTCGTGCCACGGCGCCCCGCCCCAGTCGGGGTAGCCGGCATGGAAATCGAGCGTGGGCGTGTGCGCGTCCTTCAGCACGCCGGCGTCGAAGCCCATCAGGCCGATTGCGACCTTGAACGTCGATGCCGGCGTCACGCGGGTCGTGCAATCGCCCTGCTGCACGAGCACCTTGCCGGTGGCGGCGTCGGCGACGACCGTGCAGACGGGATGGGCGCCGGAAGACGCGGCGGCCAGGAGGCCGGCGAAGGCGAACAGCGCATGGCGCCAGGGCTTCAAGTGCAACTCCTTGGAAAGGTGCGGAAGGTGCGCGGGGCGGGCGGGAAGCGGCAGGCCGTGCGCGATCGAAGCCGGCCGCCGGCATCGGTGACATCGATCGAGGCCGTCGGGACGGCTCACAGTGTATCGGCGGATCGCCGGCTGTCGAGCTGTCATGGTTGACGGGGCACGCGCGACGGCCGAGCGGCCGTATCACGTCGTCAAGACGGGCCAGCGCCCGGCCGGCATGCCGTTTTTTGCACGGGCACACCGTTTTTTTGCACGGCGTTTATATGGTCCCTTCTAAGCTGGGGACGTGTCGAACAGCCGGGACGGCTTCCGTCCGCGCCATGACCTTCATTCATCCCTTTCCCGCGTTCGATGTCGCCGGCCGCCGGTTGCGCGCCGGCCCATCCGGCGACGTCGTACCGTTCCCGCCGCCGCGCCCGCGCCTGCAACTGCCGGTCACGCTGACGGCCGGCTCCGCCGCGGCCGCGCACGCCCGGCTTGCCGCATTGCTGCATTCCCCGCTCGGCGTGTACGTCGTCAGCGCCCGCGCGGTGCGCAACGTGATCCATGTGCATTTCGACATCGCCGCGGAAGATCTGGATTTCACGCTGCACACGCTGATCGCGCAGCAAGTCGATGCGGTAATCGGGCCGATCGCGCGCCGGTTGCGGCTTCCGGCCGACGCTGGCTGAGCCGGGAACGGCGATTGCTTGGCTAATCCGCCGCCGATTCGCCGGCCGCGGTGCTGTTCGCCGGCTGGCGATGGTGGACGTTTGTGCGCTGCGTCGAACGCGGCGCGACCCCTGAACAGGGAGGGCCCATGTACCTTACGGAAGAAGTGCGTGTTGCGCGCCCGGCTGCCCGTCGCGCGCATACCGCGGCGTTGCCGTCGGGCAGGCAGCTTGCCCGGCAGTTGACGGTGACGGTTCGCGCGGCGGACGTGCTGCTGCGCCAGGCGATTCGCGTGCCCGATCGCCATCAGTGGTCGGTCGACGCCGAACGCGTCGACGCGGCCGGCGGGCCGCTCGCCGCGTGGGATTCCCACGTGACGTTCCGCATCGTCAAGGCATTCGCACCGGCGTTCGATGCGGATGCGTGTGCGGCCGACCCCGATCAAGCGGCGGTCGAGATCCGATTGTTTCTTCCCGAACAGGCTTACGTCGCCGAGCGGCGTATCGGCATCTTCGGCCGCCGGCACGGCCAGCGGTTCAGCGCGACGCTGTCGGTCACGGCCGGCTCGCAGTGGGGCGGCCGGCGCAGCGAGCACGTTCCGCCTGCCGGGCGGCACGTGCACGGCGACACGCTGGAAGCGCTCGTCGATACGGTGGCCGGCATCGTCAACGCGGCGTTGCGCGCGGCCGGGCATGGCGCGACCGGCCATCGCTGACCTTGCTGCGAGCCGGCGCCGGCGGGCTCACGCGTCGCCGGTCTGCCCGGTCTGCCGCTGCAGGTCTTCCATCAATTGTTCCGCGAGGAAGTCGCACGGCGGCCGTTTCGACTTGGTGCTGCGCGCGAGGATCAGCTCGAGCGGCGGCAGGTCGGGCAGCCCGTGCGAGCGGCCGAGCATCGACAGTTGCGCGGGAATCGCGCAGCGCGCGAGCGGCGCGACCGCGAGGCCGGCCTCGACCATGCTGAGCAGCCCGAGCAGGCTCGGGCTTTCATACGACGTGCGATAGGGGACTTTCGCGCGTTCGAGGCTGCGGATCGCGTTCTCGCGCGCGACGCTGCCCGGCATGAACACCGCGATCGGCAGCGGCCGTTCCTCCCAGACGCGCGGCCCGTTCGTCATCGCGGCCCACGCCATCGGCTCGTGGCGGATGAAATCGCCCGACAGCCCCTTGATGCGCGTGCCGCACACGAGATCGACGGTGCCCTCCTTGATCAGCGGCGCGAGCGCGCTGCTCGGCAGCCCCATCACCTGGATCTCGACCTTCGGGTAGGTCGCGGAGAATTTCTTCAGCACCGACGGCAGCAGCGACGACGCATAGTCGTCCGGCACGCCGATCACGACCTTGCCGGTCACTTCCGGCCGCACCACGGCCGCCCATGCCTCGTCGCGCAGCGCCAGCATTCGTCTGGCGAATCCCAGCAGCACCTCGCCCTCGCGCGTCAGCACGATGCTGCGCGGCTTGCGCACGAACAGCGGCCGGCCGATCGCGTCTTCGAGGCTCTTGATCTGCATGCTCACGGCCGACTGCGAGCGGTTCACGGCCTCGGCCGCGCGGGTCATGTTGCCGGTTTCCGCGACGGCGACGACGGTGGCCAGCACGTCGTGATCGAGCATCTTCATGGGTATCAGGAAAACTGAACGTAACGATCAGCATTATGCGTTTTTATTGTTGCTGTGTGTCTGCCATAGTGCGATCACGCTGGTGTTTCGCCCCAGGGCGGCGCGGCGTTCAGGCCGGTTGAACCGGCGTGCAGCACCGAACAAGGAAGCGTGGTGTATCGATGATCGACCATCCGTTGCGCGCCGCACTGGCCGCGGAATTGCATGCCCGGCCGTTCCTGCGGCTCGCCGAAGCCGTGTCGCTCACGCATTACGCGATCTATGCGGACGGCCAGCCCGACATCCACGAAACGCTGCTGCACGCGCTGTGCCGCGACACGGGGATCGACGCGCCGCACGAAGGCGCGACGCACCATGCGGTGCAGTCGCCGTGCGGCTGGTACCTGAAGTGGGAGCGCCACACCGAATTCTCGACCTTCACGTTCGTCGCGCCGCGTCGCGATACCCGTTATTTCGACGATCGCGCGATCGCCGGCATTCCGGCCGCGTGGTTCGCGCGGCTGGCCGGCATCCGCTTCGTCGCGGTGCGGATGGAACTGCTGTCGGGCGACGCCGCGCGGCGCGTGTGCGGCGACCTGCGGCGCTGGATCGACGGGCCCGCGCTCGTCGGCAGCCACGTGCTCGGCGGCGGCAAGGTGTTCTGCGACTGGCACGTGCGCGACGACGGCTTCATGCGCTTTCTCGTCGTCGACGAGGATTTCCGCGAGGAGCAGGGCGGCCGGCTGTTGCAGCGTCTGTACGAAATCGAGACGTACCGGATGATGGCGCTGCTTGCGCTGCCCGTCGCGCGCGGGATGAGCCGCGAGCTCGACGAGATCCATGCGGCGCTGCATGCGCTGATGCAGCGGATGGACGCGAGCGGCGCCGACGGCGACGACGCGGCGTTGCTCGTCAAGCTCACGCATCTCGCGGTGCGGGTCGAATCGTTGTCGGGATCGGGGGCGCGCTTCAGCGCGTCGCGCGCGTACGAAAAGCTCGTGCTCGCGCGTATTCAGGAGTTGCGCGAGGAGCGTATCGAAGGCATGCCGACGCTCGCCGAATTCATGGAGCGGCGCTTCGCGCCGGCGATGGAAACCTGCCGCAGCGTGTGGGCGCGCCACGAACAGATCGCCGCGCGAATCGCGCGGGCGGTCGACCTGCTGCGCACCCGCGTGAATCTCGCGCAGGAAAAGGACGTCACGCGGCTCCTGGCCGGCATGGAGCGCACCGCGCGCAACCAGCTTCATTTGCAGCACGCGGTCGAAGGGCTGTCGGTGGCCGCCATTTCGTACTACGTGCTGTCGCTCGCGACCGCGGCGTTCAAGGCGCTGCACGTGATGAACCTGCCGGTCGATCCCGAACTGGCGGAAGGGCTGTTGATCGCGCCGGTCGTGTTCGCGGTGATCCACATCACGCGGCGCACGCGCGCCCAGCTGGCGCGGTCCGAGGCGGCGCACGACGGCGCGCCTGTGCAGGCGGTCGCGTTGAAGCAGGCCAGCTAGACCATCAACGACATATCAAAGCAAAGGAATGGAGATGACTTTCATGCAAACGCAATCCGACTGCCTCAGCGGTATCGATGCCTTCGATCAACCGGTTCGGGACGAAGCCGGCGCGCCGGAAGCGGGGCGCGTCACCTTGTATCAGGCCGTGCTGCAGGAGCCGACGACGTCGCTCGTCGGCGGCGCGATCGACCGGCCGGAGGTCGCGGCGGTGGCGATCCTCGGGTACAACTGACGCGCGTTCCCTGCGCGTCGGGTCAACGTCACGCGGGCGTTTCGGTCGAGTGAAACGACGGACGTCCGCGCGGGACGGCGTTGCCTGCCGTCGCGCATGACGGCATTCAGCCGGACGCCTCGTTGCGCGTCGCACGCGCGCTGCCTTCCCGCCTCGATCTTTCCGCCCCGTGCGCGAGCGCCAGCTCGACGAACGCACGCGCGGCCGCACTCCGATACGCGCCCCGGCGCTGCAACAGCACGGCCGTGCGCCGCAGCACCGCCGGATCGAGCGCGACGGCGACGAGATCGTCGTGCTCGACGGCGATCGTCGCCGGCAACAGCGTCGCAAGCGTCGTGCGGCGCACGATCTCGATCACCGCACCGAGCGAATTCGCTTCCATCAGCACGCGCGGCTGCACGTCGTGCGCGCGGAAATAACGGTCGATCTGCGTGCGCGTCGCGAATTCCGCGGTGAGCAGCACGAGCGGTGCGTCGTGCAGCGCGCGCAACCCGGCCTTGCGTTTGCCGCCGAGCGCGTGCCCGCGGTTCACGACGAGTGCGAGCGTTTCGACCAGCAGCGTTTGCGCGTCGATATCCGCCGTCTGCACGTCCTCGAAGGCGATGCCGACATCGAGCTCGTCGTCGACGAGCAGCGCCTCGATCCGCTCCTGCGACATCTCGCGCACCGACAGCGACACGTCCGGATAGCGGCCGTGAAACGCCTCGACGAGCGGCCCGACGAGATAGCTCGTGAAGGTCGGCGTGACCGCGAGGCGCAGCGAGCCGCGGCTCAGATCCTGCACGTCGTGGATCGCACGCCGGCCTTCCGCGAGATCGTGCAGCGCCTGCCGCGCATAGCGGAAATACACGTCGCCGGCATCGGTCAGCCGCGTGACGCGCCCGGTGCGGTCGAACAGTTGCGCGCCGAGCGTGTCCTCGAGCTGGCGGATCTGCTGCGACAGCGCGGGCTGCGACACGTGCAGCGCGGCGGCCGCGCGCGTGAAGCTGCGATGTTCGGCGACGGCCAGGAAGTAGTGGATGTGACGCAGCAGCATGGCGGTTCCCATAAGTCGTGCTTATCCGGTGGATCATAAATCAGTCTTTTACGTTATCGGAAGTCGGGCGTAACCTGCCCTTCATCGATTCCACCCGCACCGGAGAACACGCGATGAAGGACATCATCGAAGGCTTCCTGAAGTTCCAGCGCGACGCCTACCCGGCGCGCGCCGCGCTGTTTCGCGATCTCGCGCGCAGCCAGAACCCGCGGGCGCTGTTCATCTCGTGCTCGGACAGCCGGCTCGTGCCCGAACTCGTCACGCAGCGCGAGCCGGGCGACCTGTTCGTGATCCGCAACGCGGGCAACATCGTGCCGTCGTACGGCCCGGAGCCGGGCGGCGTGTCGGCGTCGGTCGAATATGCGGTCGCCGCGCTGCGCGTGACCGACGTCGTGATCTGCGGGCATTCCGATTGCGGCGCGATGACCGCGATCGCGACCTGCCAGTGCATGGATCACATGCCGGCCGTCGGCCACTGGCTGCGCTATGCCGATTCGGCGCGGGTCGTGAACGAGGCGCGCACGCACCGCAGCGAGCGCGAGCGGATCGACTCGATGGTGCGCGAGAACGTCGTCGCGCAACTGGCCAACCTGAAGACGCACCCCGCCGTGCGGCTCGCGCTCGAAGAAGGGCGTCTCGCGCTGCACGGCTGGGTCTACGACATCGAATCGGGCTGCATCGACGCCTACGACGGCGCGACCGGCCGGTTCGTGTCCCTCGCGGACCATCCCGGCGTCCGCGCCACCCCCGCGACGCTGCCCGTCGCGGCCTGAGTCGCTCCCACTCCACTACGAGGCATTACCATGATCCAGTCCCAGCACAGTCAGACGGCGCGCCACGCGCTGGCGGAAACCGTCGTCCTCGCGAAAGCGCGCAAGAACCTGTCGTTCGCGCAGCTCACCGAGGGCACAGGCCTGAGCGAAGCGTTCGTCACGGCCGCGCTGCTCGGCCAGCATGCGTTGCCGGCCGACGCGGCGCGCATCGTCGCCGACAAGCTCGGCCTCGACGACGACGCGGTGCTGCTGCTGCAGACGATCCCGCTGCGCGGCAGCATCGACGATCGCGTGCCGACCGACCCGACCATCTACCGTTTCTACGAAATGCTGCAGGTGTACGGCACGACGCTGAAGGCGCTCGTTCACGAGAAGTTCGGCGACGGCATCATCAGCGCGATCAATTTCCGGCTCGACGTGAAGAAGGTCGACGATCCCGAAGGCGGCTCGCGTGCGGTGATCACGCTCGACGGCAAGTACCTGCCGACCAAGCCGTTCTGACGCCGGTGCGGCGCCGCCACGCGGTGCCGCGCGGTGCCGCCCGACGTGCGCCGGCCGGCGCACGTTCCCGCCATGCCGTTTCAACGAGGACGCAACCATGGATTTTGTGAAACGCACGATCGATCTCGCGATGAAGAACGTGGAAGAGGGCGGCCGCCCGTTCGCGACGGTGATCGTCCGCGACGGCGAGATCGTCGCGGAGAGCCCGAACCTCGTCGCGCAGACCAGCGACCCGACCGCGCACGCGGAGATCCTCGCGGTGCGCGACGCGTGCCGCACGCTCGGCACCGAGCACCTGACCGACTGCGAGATCTACATCCTCGCGAGCCCGTGTCCGATGTGCCTCGGATCGCTGTACTACTGCAGCCCGAAACGCGTGATCTACATCACGACGCGCGAGGATTACGCACCGTTCTATCGGGATGACCGCAAGTATTTCGAGCTCGATACGTTCTATGCCGAATATGCGAAACCGATCGAGGAACGCCGGCTGCCGATGGTGCAGCGAAAGCATGACGGCGCGATCGACGTGTACCGGCGCTGGAAGGAACTGAACGCGAAGTGACTTGCTTCATCGCGGACGCGATACCGGCGTGGCGGGCGTGTTCGTCGCGGCCCGACGGCGGCGTGCGCGATGGCGTGAACGCGTGACGACGCGCTATAGTCGTGCGACGTCCGCCGCGGCTGCCGTACACCCGGCGCTCCATTCACGCACGTGTTCGCCTCCGATGACACCGCATCCCGACGTTATCCTTCAACTGACCGACACCGGGCAACCGGCCGCCCGAGACTTCATCAGCCGCAAGCTCGGCGAATTCAACCATGCGATGACGGGGCGCGCCGATGCAGCCGCGCTCGACGTCTACGTGACCGATCCCGCGACCGGCGAGGTATTGGGCGGTCTCACCGGCCGGACGTCGCTCGGCCTGTTCTTCATCGACCTGTTCTATCTGCCCGAATCGCTGCGCGGCGGCGGCTTCGGCAGCCGGCTGCTGCGCGAGGCCGAAGCGGAGGCGAAGCGGCGCGGTTGCGCGCGTGCGGTGCTGTACACGATCTCGTTCCAGGCGCCCGACTTCTACCGGAAGCACGGTTACGAGACGTTCGGCGAAGTGCCGTGCGAGCCGGCAGGCGCGGCGCGCGTGTTTATGGTCAAGGTGCTTTGAGCGGCAACCGGTCGTTGCCTGGCATCCCGTGACACGCGGGTTGTACCGCACCGCTCGCGGATCACCGCCCGGGCGCTGCCTGCTCGACGATCATGTCGTACAGCGCCCGCGCAGCGGGCGACAGTTGCGCGCTCCGGCGGGTGACGAGCACGAGCGTGCGCGACACCGACGGTTCGACGAGCTCGATCGTACGGATCATCGGATACGCGTTCTTCTGGATCGCGAGCTTCGGCACGACGGCCGCGCCGAGCCCTTCCGCGACGAGCCCGAGCGCCGTCGAGCTGCGCTGCACCTCGTAGAACGAATGCAGCGACACGCCGCTCGTCTTCAGTGCGCCTTCGAGCAGCCCGCGATTGCCGCTCACTTCGCCGGCGAAGATCAGTGGATGCGGCTGCAGCGCCGCCCAGCGGATGCGCCGCCGCTTCGCGAGCGGGTGATCGTCGCGGCACACGAGCACATAAGGATCATGTGTGAGCGGCACGCTGACGAGTTCCGGGTGCTGGTCGCCGGCGATGCTGATGCCGAATTCCGCTTCGCGCCGCAGCACGGCCTGCAGCACCGACGCCGACGCATGATCGAGAATCTTCACGCGATCGTGCGGCCGATGCCCGGAGAACGCGCGCAGGATGCGCGGCAGGTACTGCACGCCGACCGTCGGTACGCACGCGATCGTGACGTCGCCGCGCTGGCTCAGGCCGGTCTCGCGGATTTCGGTCAGCGCGTCGGACAGCTCGTTCAGCAGCCGGCGGGCCTGCGGCAGGAAACGCCGGCCGATCTCGGTCAGCGTGGTGCGGCGCGTTGTGCGCTCGACGAGCGCGACGCCGAGATACGATTCGAGCTTGCGCAGCCGCTGCGTGATCGCCGTTTGCGTGACGTGCAGCGTATCGGCTGCCTGCCTGAAGCTGCCGCCGTCGGCGATCGCGACGAAAGCCTGGACACCGAGCGTATCGATCTTCATCAGAATCTTGAATCAATCATGATATTAAATTCATTTTACTGAAGGTCGGCGGCAGTCGCAGAATGCGCTGAATCGATGGCCCGTTGCATCGCCGTGCGCGATGCAACGCAGCCGCTCATGCCGACCAGGAGATCCATCGTGACGACCCCGCTCGATCAATACGCGACCCAGTACGTGCAGTTCGAGGACGAACGGACGCGGCCGGTGCGCGACCTGCTGGCCGCCGTGCCGAAGACGCCGATCCATACCGCGATCGATATCGGCTGCGGGCCGGGCAATTCGACGGAAGCGCTGATCGCGCGCGCACCGGACGCGACGATCCACGGGATCGACGCGTCGGCGGACATGATCGCGGCTGCGCGCAAGCGCCTGCCGGCACTGCGTTTCGACCTTGCCGATGTCGCCGCCTGGGACGATCCGGGCGGCTATGACCTGATCCTGTCGAATGCGGTGCTGCAATGGGTGCCGGCGCACGACACGCTGTTCCCGATGCTCGTCGGCCGCCTCGCGCCGGGCGGCCATCTCGCGGTCCAGATGCCCGACAACCTCGATGAACCGGCGCACCGGCTGATGCGCGAAGTCGCCGCGGACGGGCCGTGGGCCGACAAGCTGAAAGGGGCGGCGCGCACCGAGCGGTTCGACGCACGCTACTATCATGCGCTGCTCGCGCCGCTGTGTTCGCGCGTGGACGTATGGCGCACGACCTATTACCACCCGCTGCGCGGCGGCGCGGATGCGGTCGTCGAATGGTTCAAGGGCAGCGCGCTGCGGCCGTTCCTCGCGGCGCTCGACGCGCCCGAACAGCGCGCGTTCGTCGCACGCTATCGCGACGCGCTGGCCGGGCCGGACGGCTATCCGGCGCAGGACGACGGCACGGTGCTGTTGCCGTTTCCGCGCCTGTTCATCGTGGCGACGCGGAAGTAGCGCGGTATCGACGCGACGGCCGGCCGTGCCTCAGCGCACCGCCGGCACCGATGCCGGGTCGACCGTGCGGCTTCGCGCGGTCTGCCCGTCGCGCAGGTCCTTGTACCAGAACAACGCGACTTCCCCGGCGTTCTCGCCATCGGCGTACAGGAAGCGGTCGTGGCCGCCGAGCGCGAAGCCCGCGCGTGCATAGGTCGAGCAGGCCGCGACGTTGTTCGCCTGCGTTTCGAGCCGCATGAAGGCGAACCCGTGGCTGCGCGCCCACGCTTCGGCGGCTGCCAGCAGGAACTGCCCGATCCCCTGGCGCCGGTACTGGCGGTCGACGGCCAGCTCCGCGATCTCGGCCATGCCGTTCCAGCTTTCCTCGATCGCGACGAAGCCGGCGAGCCGTTCGCCGGCCGTCGCGCGAAACAGCGCCGTGCGGCCCGATGCGCCGCTCGCCCAGCCGGCCGGATCGAAGCCGTAGTCCTTGTGTCGCACCGGCAGCGCGCGAAGATCGAGCAAGTCCTGATACGGCGCGTTCAATTCCCACGCGATGTCGAACGAGAAATCGCATCCGTCCAGTTCGTCGGCGGCAAGCGCGAGCGCCGGTTCGATGCTGATGTGTTCGGCTCGGTCCATATGTCGGTGTCCTGTCTTCGCGGGATGGCGTGGTGTGGTCCGTGATGCGATCGTCGTCACCATGACGGGCGGCGAATCGCATTCTCGTCGTTGCGTGGTTTTTTGCACCTGCACAATTCGTCGCGCGTGGAGCCGGCACAGACCGGCTGCGTGCGCGACGGTCGAATGCATGCGGCCGACGGATCGGGCGACACCGCATACGTTTGCGGCATTCGCGCGCGGGCCGCGGCGCTCGTTCGACCGCCTGATTATGCGGGAATTCGGCGCCGGCCAGCTGCGTCGCGATGCGATGACGCCTGACGTGCATCGCGGCTTCGCGCCGGGCTCGTCGACGCTTGCCTGTGGATGAATGACGACAGGAACCCGAATAATTGTTTACCGTTCGGTGACAACTCGTTATATTCCGAAAAATATATCGAAGGTCGTGATGCCGTCAGGCGTCACGCCGTCCATCTGCTCCACGACAGCCGGAAGCGCGTCTGACCTGCATCGCCGGAGCAATGCGCCGGCACGCATGCGCCACCGATGCGCACGCGTGCCGACGCCGCAACACGAGCGGCCGCCCTGCGGCATGCCGCTTCCGCAAGCCCACACCGGCATCGAAACGGAACATCGTGCACGCGCATGAGGCACGCGCGCGTCTGCCGGTGCGGGCTGGCGTTCGTCCGTCGTACGGTTTCTCGTCAACACGCCGCGCGTCCTGCCGCGACGCAGGCGCGCGCGTCCACAACAAAAAGGAAGCAACATGAAGAAGACCATCGTGGCCGCGGCTACACTCGGGATGTTCGGCACGGCCGCGCACGCGCAAAGCAGCGTCACGCTCTACGGGTTGATCGATGCGGGCGTCACGTATTCGAACAAGGTCGCGACGACGGGCGGGCACGGCAAGCTCGTCAAGTACGGCGACGGCGTCGCGTCGGGCAGCCGCTGGGGCATCCGCGGGAGCGAGGATCTCGGCGGCGGGCTGAAGGCGCTGTTCGTGCTGGAAAACGGCTTCAGCAGCGGCGACGGCTCGATCGGCCAGGGCGGGGCGCTGTTCGGCCGGCAGGCGTTCGTCGGGCTGTCGAAGAACGGCATCGGTTCGCTGACGTTCGGCCGTCAATACTCGTTCTCGACCGACTATATCGGCGCGAACTACACGATGGGCAGCCAGACGCCGGCCGGCAACTACGCGTATCACATCAACGATCTCGACCAGCTGACGTCGAGCCGCATCAACAACGCGGTGAAGTTCCAGAGCGCGAACTTCGCGGGCCTCACGTTCGGCGCGATGTACGGGTTCTCGAACTCGACGCAGTTCGCGGGCACGCCCACCACGACCGGCACGAACGGCGCGCAGGGTGCGTCGAGCGCGTACAGCTTCGGTGCGAACTACGCGCAAGGGCCGTTCGGCATCGGCGCCGCGTACACGAACATCCGCTTCCCGAACGGCGCGACGCCGGCGTTCGGCGTGAGCATCGCGAACATCAACACGTTCGGGTTGCGCGACCTCGAGACGGTCGGCGTCGGCGCGCGTTATGCGATCGCGGCGGGCCTCGTGTGGGCGAACTGGACGCATACAAAGTTCACGCCGCTGTCGGGCGAATCGTCGAAGCTGAACAACTACGAAATCGGCGGCCGCTATGCGTTCTCGCCGGCGTTGAGCGGCGGTCTCGGCTATACGTTCTCGAAGCTCGATGGCCGCTACGACGGCAAGTGGCACCAGGTCAACGCCGCGGTCGACTACGCGCTGTCGAAGCGTACCGACGTGTACGTGAGCGCGGCGTACCAGAAGGCGTCGGGCAGCAACACGATCAACGGCCGGGTCGTGCCGGTACAGGCTGAAATCGGCTCGTCGCCGTCGTTCGTCGGCAGCGCGGGCGCGAACACGCAGTTCGTCACGCGGATCGGCCTGCGTCACAAGTTCTGATCGCGTAGCCCGGGCGACCCGCCCGGCGGCGCGCATCGTGTTTGCGCGCCGCCGGGACGGGCGACGTCAGATACTGATCGCGACGGGGCCGGCGAGCGGCGTGTAGCCGTCGTCGAACAGGAACCACGTATCGTATTGGCCCGATGCGAGCGCGTTGTTCGCAGTCGACGAGAACAGCAGCGAGCCGGTGCTCTTGGGCAGGTACGCCCACGACTTGTAGCCGCCCTTGGTCGGCTGCGCGCCGCGCGGATAGATGCCGACCCAGTTCTTCGGGCTGTGGCGCCACGGCGGCACGACGTAGTCGAATCGCAGCGTGCCGTACGACGCACCCTGCGACGACAGTGCCGCGACGAACTTGCCGTTCGTATTGCCGATCGCCGAATCCGTCAGCAACGTGCCCGATTGCGCCTGGACGCAGCCGGCGATGCGGCGCAGGAAGCCAGGGTCGTTCGCATCGCGGATGCTCGCGTCGTACCAGCCGGCGTCGCCGTACCACGTGACGGTCCGCGTCGCGCCGGCCGGCACGCTGACCGACTGCGCGCTGTTCATTCCGTACGCGTTGTCGACGAGCTGGAACGTCGTCGCGCTGGCGCCGGCGGCATTGTCCAGCGTGATCAGCACGTTGCCGTTCTGCACGTCGTAGCAGAGGCTGACTTCGGCCGTCGAACCCGCGCTCCCCGCTGCGCCGATGTTGCCGCGCAACGTCTGCAGGAAACCGTTCGGGCCGTAGATCGAGTAGTCGTAGCCGCCACCCGAATTCAGCGCGAGCGCATCCGTGACGCACGTGCCCGTGCCGGCGCCGATCGTGTAGTGCCGCGGTATCGTGCTCGTGCCGTCGACCCACGCCTGCAGATGCACGGCGGCCGCGCCGGTATTCGTCATCGTCAACCCGAGCGTCTTGCCCGAGCGGTTGACCTTGCCCTGGACGAAGAACTCGTACGGCAGCCGGCACGCGGGAGTGCGGCCGGCCGTTTGTGCCGGCACCGCGGTGGTGGTGGCAGGGGGAATCAGGACCGTCGAGCCGTTCGGGTCCATGTTGCTGGTCGCGGCCGGGATCGCGGGAATCGTCTGGTCCGGATTCGCGAAATCGAATGCCGAAGTGAGATCGCCGCACACGGCACGCCGCCACGGTGTGATGTTGGTTTCCTGCAGCCCGAAGCGTGCTTCGAGGAAGCGGATCACCGACGTATGGTCGAACACCTGAGAGTTGACCTTGCCGCCTTTCGACCACGGCGAGATCACGAACATCGGCACGCGCGGGCCGAGCCCGATCGGCGTGTCGCCGCTCGCCGAGCCGTCCGATGCGGCGCCGCCGCCCGCGACGAATTCAGCGGCGGTCGAGACCGTCGAGCGGCCGGTGCCGGCGGCGGCGCTCGCCGGAACGGCCGGCGGCACGTGATCGAACAGGCCGTCGTTCTCGTCGTACATCACGAGCAGCACGGTGCTGGCCCACACGGCCGGATTCGACGTCAGCGCATCGAGCACGTTGCTCACGTACCATTCGCCGCCGCTCGCGGCCCACGACGGATGCTCGCAATAGGCGTAAGGCGCGGCGATCCACGACACCTGCGGCAGCGTGCCGTTCGCGACGTCGGCCCGCAGCTGGCTGAAGAGATTCGTGTCGTATTCCTTGCCGCCGCCGGTCGGATCGATCTGCGTGCCGTTGAGCGCCGGCGCGAGCGGATCGTTGGCGCCGAGGTTCTGGTACTGCCGGAAGTTCAGGATGACGTTGTCGCCGTAGTTGCCGTTCCACCAGAGATCGCGCTTCGAGCCGTTGTATTCGCCGTAGCCGTGACTGGCGTCGAGCCCGTTGCCCTTGTCCTGGTAGAACTTCCACGTGACGCCGGCCGTGTTCAGGCGTTCCGGCATCGTGGTCCAGCCGGTGCCGGTCATCGTGTTGTTCGTGTAGGGCGAATAGCCGGCGACGTTGCCGCAGCAGCCGGTCCACAGATACAGGCGGTTCGGGTCCGTCGGGCCGAGCATCGAGCAGTGGTACGCGTCGCACACGGTGAAGGCGCTCGCCAGCGCGTGGTAGAACGGGATGTCGTTCTGCGTGAAGTAGTACATCGTGCCGCTGGTTTTGGCGCCGACCCAGTTGTCGTAGCGGCCGTTGTTCCATGCGCTGTGCGTGCCATTCCAGCTGTGATCGAGATCGCCGTAGTACGTGTCGCCGTTCGCGACGCCGGAAACGGGCGGCGACGGGTTGAACGGAAACACGTAGGACAACGGCGCCGGCTGGCGCCACACCGGGTAGCCGCTGGAAATCACGACCGGCCGCGGATCGCCGAAGCCGCGTGCGCCGCGCAGCGTGCCGAGATAGTGGTCGAACGACCGGTTTTCCTGCATCAGGATGACGACGTGCTTGACGTCCTGCAGGGTGCCGGTGACGCTCGCCGCCGGAATCGACTGCGCGCGCAGGATGCTTTCGGGCAGCATGCCGGTCACCGCGGTGGCGCCGGCGAGTTTCAGCGCGTCGGCAAGGAACCGACGTCGTGTCGTGGGTGTGTTTTGCATGATCGCTCTCTGTCGTGGGTGACGGATGGGGCGTGCGTCGGTCAGTGGCACGCGGTCGCGCAATGCACGACCGGCGCGGACGTCGAGGCCGGCGCCGATGCCCGCGCGGCGGCGATGTTGCCGGCCGGGCTCGAATCGCCGTCGCCGCAACCGGCCAGCGTGCACAGGAGCGCGATCATGAAAACGCCGCGCCAGTGCGGAATACGGCTTGCCGCAGGGCGAGGCGGGACGGTTCGTGGATGACCCTGATCGAGTCGGATTCCTGAATGATTGGAATGAATGCTGCGTATTCCGTATTTCATTTCCCCTCCAGACATGAAAATGGACAGCAGAGCATATCGCCCGAATCAGAACAACTTCATGACAGGCCAGCCGCGCGTGCCGGCCACCCCGGAAAGCTTCGCGTCGGGATTGGTCGCGACCGGATGCGTGACGTAGTCGAGCAGCGGCACGTCGTTGATCGAATCGCTGTAGAAGTAGGTCCGTTCGAAATCGGAAGCCGCGTAGCCGAGCGAGGCCAGCCACGCGGCCGTGCGCACGATCTTGCCTTCGCGGAAACTCGGCACGCCGATGCTGCGCCCGGTGAACCGCCCGGCCGGCGTGCCGTCGTCGGTGTCGAGCTCGATGCCGAGCAGATGCTCGATCCCGAACTCGGCCGCGATCGGTCGCGTGACGAAGACGTTGGTGGCCGTCACGATACAGCAGAGGTCGCCGTTCTCGCGATGCCGGTCGACCAGCGCGCGCGCCTGCGGCGTGATGGCCGGCCGGATCACTTCGTCCATGAACTGCGCATGCCAGCGTTCGAGCTGCTCGCGCGGGTAGCGCGTGAGCGGCGCGAGCGTCACGGCGAGATACGCGTCCATGTCGAGCGTGCCGGCCGCATAGTGGCCGTAGTGCTCGTCGATCAGCGCCGTGTGCGCGTCGTCCTCCTCCCCGACCCGCGTGATGAAGCGGCTCCAGGCCTGGTCGCTGTCGAGCGGCAGCAGCGTGTGATCGAGGTCGAACAGCGCGAGATTCTTGTGCATGAGTGGTTCCTTGTATCGCGTCGTCACGCGCCGATGAGTTTGTCGATCGCGTCCTTCGCGTTCTTCCCGTCGATGGTCGTGACGCCGTCGAGCCACTTCGACAGCACGCCGGGGTTCTTCTTCGCCCATTCCTTCGCGACCGCGATCGGGTCGGCGTGATTCATGATCGGCGCCATCAGCTGGTTCTCCTCGTCGGTCGTGAATGTCAGGTTGGTCAGCAGCCGGCCGACGTTCGGGCAGCGTTCGAGATAGCCGGGCGAGACCAGCGTATAGACCTTCGCGGAGCCGTAGTTCGGGCCGAACACGGTGTCGCCGCCGTCGAGATACGCGATCTTGTATTGGAGGTTCATCGGATGCGGCTCCCACGCGAGGAACACGATCATCCGGTGCTCCTGCACCGCGCGCGTCACCTGCACGAGCATCCCGGCTTCGCTCGATTCGACCAGCTTGAAGCCGCCCAGCCCGAACTCGTTCTTGTCGATCATTCGCTGGATCAGCGCGTTGCCGTTGTTGCCCGCGCCGATCCCGTAGATCTTGCCGTCGAGCTGGTCGCGAAACCGGGCGATGTCGGCAAAGCGCTTGAGGCCCTTGTCCGACGCGTATTGCGGCACGGCCAGCGTGTAGCGCGCGCCGACCAGGTTCGGCTGCGGCAGCAGGTGAACGGCGCCGGCGTCGACGAACGGTTTCACCGTCGGCGTCATGCTCGGATCCCAGTAGCCGAGGAAGGCATCGATCTGCGCCTTCTTCACGCCGGCCAGCACGATCGGCGGCGACGCGATCGTCTTGGTGGCCTCGTAGCCGAGCCCGTCCAGCAGCATCATCGCGACGCCGGTGGTGGCCGCGATGTCGCTCCAGCCGACGTCGCCGAGCGTCACCTTCCTGCACACGTCGCCTTCCGACGCGTGAGCGGGGGCCGTTGCCAGCGCCGTCAGCAACGTTGCAGCCAGCATCCATGCCTTCTTCATCATGTCGGTCTCCTAAGCAGTGTTCCGGATCGTGTTACCTGATTGGTCTGACGATTGATCGTGTGGATCGGATGAAACAAACAAACTTGGGTCTGGCTTTGTCGTTTTGCGTACCGTATATTAGAACGCACAAAATCGCAAGATCGCACAAAAATACAAATCGTCGGGTGGCCCGTGCGACGTGGGCGGGACGAGGGCAGGGAAAGTCGGGGCGGCCCGTACGGGCTGCGCGTCATCGAGTGGAACCGCAGGACAAGGAGACTTCGCATGATCAGTCAGCTGGAAATCATTGCCCGCCTGTTGCTGGCGGCCTTGCTCGGCAGCCTCGTCGGCATCGAGCGCGAACGGCTGTCGTGGGCGGCCGGGTTGCGCACGCACATGCTGGTGGCTGTGGGGGCCGCGCTCGTGATGGTCGTGTCGGCGTTCGGCTTCGCCGACATCCAGGACGCGAAGAACGTGTCGCTGGACCCGTCGCGCGTCGCCGCGCAGGTCGTGTCGGGCATCGGCTTTCTGGGCGCGGGGTCGATCATGCTGCGCGGCGAGATCATCCGCGGGCTGACGACCGCCGCGAGCCTGTGGGTCGTCGCGGCGGTCGGGCTCGCCGTGGGCGGCGGGATGTACGTGGCCGCGATCGCCGCGACCGCGATCGTGCTGGCGATCCTGGCCGGGCTGAAGCCGATCGAGAAGCGCTTCTTCGCGACGCGGCAGCGCTGGGGCGTGCGCATTCTCGCGAGCCGCGGCGCGGTGAAGCTCACGTCGCTGCAGGCGATGCCCGGCATCGACCAGGCACGGATCGTCCGGTTCATCATCGAGCAGGACGACGCGACGCCCGACGACGATCGCATCCATGTGGTGTTTTCGAAGATGACGAGCGGCGAGTTCCAGGTGGCGCGTCAATCCCTGCAGACCCTCGCCGGCATCAAAAAATTGGAGGAAAGCGCTGGGTAGACGGTCATTCGAATAATATTGACGAACATTTCCGAGGACATTTCATGTGGCAAGAAGAGCGATACCAGAGGATTCGGCTTCTGTTATCGAAGATGCAGCGCGTTTCCACCGACCGGATCATGGCCGAGCTGAACGTGTCGCGCGAAACCGTGCGCCGCGATCTGGTCGATCTCGAGGCGCTCGGTGAACTGAAGCGCGTGCACGGCGGCGCGGTGCAGGTCGGCGACGAAGCGCCGATCGCCGAGCGTGCGCAGACGCACGTGAAGGCGAAGCTGGCGATCGCCCGCGCGGCCGCCCGGCTGGTGTCGGGCTCGCAGACGCTGTTCATCGACGCGGGCACGACCACGACGCTGCTGGCCGAGGAACTGGCGAAGCTGTCGGGCCTCACGATCGTCACGAATTCGATCGACGTCGCGCTGAAGATGCGCTCGGGCGACCCGGCGCAGGCGAAGAACGAAACGATCCTGCTCGGCGGGATGATCGGCAGCCGCGCGGCGGCGACGGTCGGCGACGGCACGGTCGCCGAAATCTTCCGCTATCGCGCCGATCTCGCGTTGCTGTCGCCGGTCGGCGTCGACCACGTGCGCGGCGCGACGAACTACGACCGGATGGAAACCGAAGTGGCGCGCGCGATGGTCAGCAACGCGGCGGAAGTCGCGATCCTCGCCGATTTCAGCAAGCTCGGCACGAACAGCCGGATCGGCTTCTGCGAACCGGCGCGGATCGGCACGCTGGTCACCGACCAGAAAGCGGAGTCGGTCGACAGCTACAAGAACATCCGGAAGGTCATCAAGAACATCGTGCTGTCCTAGGCGGCTGGCGGGCATCGTCGCGCGCGTGCCCGAGGGCTGAACCAGGCAGGTGGGCGGCCGGCATTCGCCGTGCCGGCCATCGTGTATGCTTGCCCGCATCGATCTAACGGCGGACAACATGAAGACTTCGGCACACCCCAAGCCTGAGGTGCGGTTCAGGATGCGTATCCAGCAGGCCGACACGATCGCGCTCGGCCCGGGCAAGGTCGCGCTGCTCGAAGCGGTGCGCGAGCACGGCTCGATTTCGGCGGCGGCGCGCAGCCTGAACATGTCGTACCGGCGTGCGTGGCTGCTGATGGACGAGCTGAACCGTTCGCTGAAATCGCCGGCGACGGTGTCCGAGCATGGCGGCCAGAGCGGCGGCGGCAGCGTGCTGACGCCGGTCGGCGAGGAAATCATCCGTCTTTATCGCGGGATCGAGGCGCGCGCGTACGCGGCTTGCGCGGACGAGATCGCCGCGCTCACGAAAATGGTGCGGCGCTGAAGGGTGCGTCGCGCTGACGTGCGCGCCGGCCTACCCGTGCCGCAGGCAGAAGCGTGACGACGTATCGCTCGCGGCGGCATTCGGCATGATGACGTCGCGCGCCTGCGCATCGAGCCGCCCGATCAATTCGACGAAGCTCGCCACGCTGGCGGTCCGCAGCGGGTAGTACGCGATGTGATGCCGCTCGCAGGTGCGCTTGAGCAGGTTCATCGAATCGTGGTCGATGCAGTCGACCGGAAACACGACCATCCGCGCGCCTGGCAGCGCCGCGGCCAGCAAGCCCTTGCGATCCTCGATGCCGCCGTCGTGCAGCGTTACTTCGCCGCCCGCGGTTTCGACGATCCGCCGGATCGCGCGGTTCGAGCCGGGCCGTCCGCCGACATAGACGACGCGCGTGCCCCGCAGTATCGACAGCGAATGCGCCGCGTGTTCGGCCGGGTCGTCCGTCGACGCCTGCACCGCCTGTTCGAGCGCGCTTGCTTCGGCGCGCAGCGTCTTGACCATCGCCATCAGGTCGTCGAGCCGCGCGCGCATCGCACGGGCGCTTGCCTGTTCCGCGGCGATCCGCTGCTCGGCCGCCTCGCGGCGGCTCGTGTGCAGCGCGAGCCGCTCGTCGCGCGCCGCCAGCGCTTCGTGCAACGCGTGTACTTCGTCGCGCAGCACGCGTTCGGCCGCAAGCGGTGGCGCGTGCCGGTGCGCGTGGAGCGCATCCCGCTCCTGCAGCGCCACGTCGCGCTGCGTGCTCATTTCGTGCAGGCGTGCCTGCTGTCGTTCGAGCTTCGCGTGCAGTTCCGCGTTCTCCCGTTCGAGCGCGACCAGCCGCCGGATATCGGCGCGATTGGCCGCGCCGACCAGATGCGACAGCATGTGCACGTCGCCGAACGCGACCTGGCGCACGGCCATCGTCGCGCGCGGATGCGTCATCAGCGCCCAGTACGCCGGGGGAATGTCGCCGCTCGCGAGCGCGTCCTTCCAGCGCGCGACGAGTGCGTCCGCGTCCTTCGCGCCGTCGAATGCGCGGATCGCTCCGGCATAACGCTCGTCGAGCGCCTTGTGCAACGCCTTGGCGCCGGCCGTGCCGCCGATCGCGAGTTCGACGGCCGCGTGATGGATCTCCAGATCGGTCGCGCGCTGACGGTCGACATCGGCGAATTTCGGCACCAGCTTGCGCAGTTCGTGCGTGGTCAGGCACGTGCCGATGATCGAGCAGTACAGGTTCGCGTCGAGTTCGGACAGGCGCGCGCGGCGCGTCAGTTCGACCTGTTGCGCGCGGGACGGCGCGCAGCAGGCGTCGATCCGCGTGCCGGCTGCCGCGGGCGAATGGCCGCCGGGCGACGAGAGGTCCGCCGTGCGGGCCAGGCGAAAGGGCGGAGCGTGCATGTTGACCTCGATCCGGCACGATCGGGCCGGAGACGGATACGCGAAAGATGGCTCGAAATATACCACGGAATATAACGAGGCCGATGCCGGGGAAATACCGGGCAACGGGGATCGCGCGGTCAGCAGAGCGCCGTTGAACGGTCGATCGGCTGCGGCACGACGGCAGGCGCAGCGGGCGGAACCGGGGGCGATGCCGAGGCCGGCGCATGGCGCGCGATCACGGATTCGACGCACAACCCGACGAACAGCACGTCGACGCGCTCCAGCGCGATGACCGCGCGGCGCATCGCGGCCGGGTCGTTGCTGAACGCATCGGAAAACACGTCGTCGCGCGTGCGTTCGAGGCGGCGCGCGTGGCCGATCGCGCGTTCGAGTTCGGAGAGCCGCGTGAAGCGGGCGGTACGCGCTTCGTGTTCGAGCATCGACAGCAATTCTCGAAGGCCCATGGCCGACAGTGCGTCGTCCGGCATGGCTTCGGCGTGCGCGGCCGAGAACATCCGGATGAAACGTGCGACGCTGCCGCGCAGGCGACGGAACGCATCGACGACATCGGTGACCTGCTGCGCCCGCGCGTCGCTCGACAGCGGCTTGAGCGCGCTGATCTTGCGCGCGAACGGCTGTTCCCGGGCGCCGTGCAGCGGGGTGCGATCCGTCGCCGTGCGGGTCATGATGGTGCTCCGGGTATGCAGGTCTCGATATATTCTACGGAATATATCGAATTCGCAAAAAAAGGCGATACCGTCGCCGCGCGACACGGTATCGCCCACGACTCGAACGGCCGCACCGGTCAGTCGATCGCGCGCATCGCGTGGCGCAGTTCCTGATAGCTGCGCAGCCCCGCGACGCCGAGTTCGCGCCCGATCCCGCTGAGCCCGAAGCCGCCCCAGCACACGTGCGGGTAGATCAGCTGCGGCGCGTTGATCCACACGAGCCCCGCGCGCACGCGCCGCTGGAACCGCCGTGCGACGGCCGCATCGCGCGTGACGACGGTCGCGACGAGCCCGTAGCGCGTGTCGTTCGCGAGCGCGATCGCTTCGTCATCGGTGCGGAACGATTTCACGCACGCGACGGGGCCGAACACTTCGTCGGTCCATAGCGGGTTGTCCGCGGCCGGTTCGGCGATCACGACGGGCGCCATGAAGAAGCCGGCGCCGCCGGCGTCCGCGACGCGGCCGCTGAACGCGATGCGTGCGCCCGCATCGACGCCGTGTTCGAGCATCGCCTCGACTCGCGCGCGGTGCGCGGCCGAGATCAGCGGCCCCATCGCGACCTGGTCGGTGCCCGGCGGCGCGACGACGAGCGCGCGCACGGCCGTCTCGAACGCGGCCATGAAGCTGCGATAGAGGCTGTCGTGCACGAGGATGCGCGCGGTGGCCGAGCACATCTGGCCGGCGTTGGTGAACGCGCCCGCCACGGCGAGCGACACCGCGACATCGAGATCGGCATCGTCGCGCACGATCAGCGACGACTTGCCGCCGAGTTCGAGCGTCACGCGCTTCATGTCGATGGCCGCGGCCTGCATCACCTTGCGGCCGGCCGCCGTGCTGCCCGTAAACGAAATCTTGTCGATCAGCGGATGCGCGGTCAGCGCCGCGCCGATCTCGGCGTCGCCGTTCACGACGTTGACGACGCCGGCCGGCACACCCGCTTCGATGACGATGTCGAGCAGCGCATGCTCGGTCGGCGACGTGAGCTCGGACGGCTTCAGCACGACCGCGCAGCCGGCCGCGAGCGCGGGCGCGAGCTTCCATGCGGTCGTGACCATCGGGAAATTCCACGGCATCACCAGCGCGGCGACGCCGACCGGATCGTGGAAGCGTTCGGCCGTGACGGCGTCGCTCGGCAACGCAACCGGTTCGGCCGCGAACAGCGCCGGGTCTTCGCACAGCTTCGCGTAGTACGCGAAGGTCGCGACGACATCGCCGACGTCCGCGTCGGCCTCGAACGGCGGCTTGCCGCTCACCTGCATCTGCAACGCGGCGAGACGCTCGCGCGCGGCGTCGACCCGCCCGGCGATCGCCGCGAGCACGCGGCCGCGCTCGGCGGGCGGCGTATAGCGCCAGCCGGCGAACGCGTCGCGCGCGGCGCGCACCGCGGCGTCGACGTGCGCGGGCGTCGCGAATTCCTGCCAGCCGATCGTATTGCCGGTCGATGCGTTGAAGACCGGCGCGCCGATCGTGTCGGAATGCGTGCGCACCGGCTGGCTGGCGATGCGCGCGGCGGGCAGCACGAACGGGTGCGTGGAACGGGAAAGTTCGGCGGTGGACATGACGGTCATCCTGTCGATCGGGTTAGCGGTAGGCGACGCCCGGCATCACGCAGAGCATTTCGAACGCGAGGTTCGCGCCGGTGAGCGCGGTGGTGCCGGCCGGATCGTACGGCGGCGATACTTCGACGAGGTCCGCGCCGACGATGTTCAGGCCCTTCATGCCGCGCACGATCTCCAGGCCCTGTTGCACGGTCAGGCCGCCGATTTCCGGCGTGCCGGTGCCCGGCGCGAACGACGGGTCGAGGCCGTCGATGTCGAAGCTCAGGTACACCGGCGTGTCGCCGACGCGTTCGCGCACCTGCGCCATCAGCGGCGCGAGCGACTTGTTCCAGCAGTCTTCCGCCTGCACGACGGTGAAACCCTGCTGCCGGCACCAGTCGAAATCGTCCGCGTGGTAGCCGGTGCCGCGCAGGCCGATCTGCGTGACCTTGTCGCATTGCAGCAGGCCGTCTTCCACCGCGCGGCGGAACGGCGTGCCGTGCGCGATCTTCTCGCCGAACATCGTGTCGTTCACGTCCGCGTGCGCATCGACGTGCACGACCGCGACCTTGCCGTACTTCCGGTGCAATGCGCGCAGGATCGGCCACGCGATCGTGTGATCGCCGCCGAGCGTGATCGGCCGGCAGCCGTTCGCGACGATCGCGTCGTATGCCTCCTCGATGCGGCGCACCGAGTCCTTCAGGTCGTACGGGTTGGTCGCGACGTCGCCGATGTCGGCCACCTGCAGCGAATCGAACGGCGCGGCGCGCGTGGCCATGTTGTACGGGCGCAGCAGCACGGATTCGGTGCGGATCTGGCGCGGGCCGAAGCGCGCGCCCGAGCGGTTCGACGTGCCGAGATCGAGCGGCACGCCGACGAAGCACGCGTCGAGCCCGTCGGTCGTCGTGGCCTGCGGCAGCCGCATCATCGTGGCGATGCCGCCAAAGCGCGGCATCTCGTTGCCGCCCATCGGTTGGTTCAGTTCGCGGGGCATGGGGCCGTCTCCTCTTTTTGGTGTCAAGCGATCGGCCGATGGTAGAGGAGAACGCACGCGCGAAGATCCTGAAGTCGCAACGTTTACATCGACCGGGCTCGATGCAAGTGGCGCCGCCGCATCGACGCGGCGCGACCGAACGCGGCGGCGCGGGTCAGCGCGGGATGGCCGGCGGTGCGTCGTCGTCGTGCGCTCCGGCGGCGGGAAGCGCGGCTGCCGCCGACCCCCATGCGGCGAGTTCGCGCTTGGTGCGCACGCCGAGCTTCGCGAAGGCACGCTTCACGTACGACTCGGCCGACGCGACGCGCACGCCGAGAATCGCGGCGGCTTCGGGCACGGTCTTGCCGGACAGCAGGTGCTTGCAGGTCTCGTATTCGCGTTTCGACAGCTTCACGTCGCCGGCCGCGAGCCGCGCGTCGAATTGCGCGAGCGGATGGACGTCGGGCGTGGGGTGCGCGATGCGCCGCGCGGCGGTGGTCGACGCATGCAGTTCGAGCAGCGGGAACAGCACGTCGCTGATGCTGCGGAAGCGGTTCATCTCGGCGAGCGTGAACGGCGGACGGTCGCGGCCGCGCTCCAGCGCGATCGAATGCTGCGAATAGCGCGTGCCGCGTGCGAGCACGCATTCGTGACCGATATGCACGTCGTCGTAGATCCGCTGGCGGAATTCGCCGGGCGGGATCGCCGCGATGTCGCGCACGACCAGCATCGTGCCGGTCTTGCCGCGCAGCCCCGCGAACAGCGGGTCGCTGTCGAGAAAGCGCTCGTAGTAGAGCGTCATCACGTCGGAGATTTCGGTGGCTTCGGTCCCGATGCCGCTGCTGCCGATCCATTCGCAGCGGTAGCCGGTGGGCATCGTGCCGTCGACGCGCGAGCGTTCGACGTGCGCGACGTCGAGCGGCACGACGTCGTTCAGCAGTTGCGTGAGGCGCGGCACGAAATGCGGCGTGCCGACCGTCTCGATCAGCTCGCCCAGCGCCTTGAACGACACGTTGAAATGGTCGTCGTCGCGGTGGAAGGGGTTCACGTTGAGCAGCATGCGGGTCCCAGGAACCGGCCCTTGAAGCGGCGCGATTGTAGCGATCCGCGCCCGAAAAGGTCATTAGGGGAATTACCGTACGGAGTCCTGCTGCCTCGCGTACCCCCGAAAACGCGGCTTGTCCCCCCCGAAGGGGGGCATACCGGGGCAGTGTAAATGAGTAACTTTGTCTCTGCTTTTTTCAATCGAGAGACGAAAGATTCAGATGACCAAACTGATCAAGGACATCCTGCCGCTGGGCGCAGGCGTGGGCGAATTCACGAAGCTCGACTTCGGGATGGACGAAAGCGACTGGCGCGCGGCCGAAGGCAGGAGCGGCAACTACATCGTCGGCTGGTGGGAGGGCAAGGCCGGCTCGGTGGAGTTTCCGGAAACGGCAGCCGACGAAGCGGTGTGGCTCGTCGAGGGCCGGATCGCGCTGACCGACGTCGAGGGCAATCGCAAGGAATTCACGCCGGGCCAGGGCTATCTGCTGCCGGCCGGTTTCGCGGGCCGATGGGAGACGATCGAGGACGCGAAGAAGTTCTACGTGCTGCTCGAGCAGTCGTGATGTCGGAAACCGCCGCCGCGGCGTCGTCGTCCGTGTGACGCGAACCCGGCGGCGGTTTCGTTTTTCGCGTGTGATGGCTGGGATCATGGAAATGGAAGTCAACGAAGCAAAACGGACCGCGCCGGTCGACGCGCACGCGCTGCGCGGCGCGCCGGTCGCGCTGGGCGTCGAAGCGGCGCTCGCGAATACGAAACTGTTCCCGTACTGGCTCGACAACCCGGCCGCGCCGGCCGCCGAGCCGGCCCTCGTCGGCGACGTGACGGCCGACCTGCTGATCGTCGGCGGCGGCTTCACGGGGCTGTGGTCGGCCGTGCAGGCGAAAGAACAGATGCCGCACCTGAACGTGGTGCTGATCGAGGCCGGCAAGGTCGCGCACGGCGCATCGGGCCGCGCGGGCGGGATCATCTCGACGTCGGTGATGCACGGGCTGCCGAACGCGGTGCGCGTGTTCCCGAACGATATCGCGCAGCTCGAAGCGTTCGGACACCGCAACCTCGACGGTTTCGAGGAAACGCTGAAGCGTTACGACATCGATGCCGACATCGAGTGGAACGGCGAGATGACGGTCGCGGTCGATCCCGGGCACCTCGTGCACTTGAAGGGCGACTACGACCTGCATCGCGAATACGGCCACGACGTCGTGCTGCTGAACCGCGACGAAACACTCGCGCAACTGAATTCGCCGCTGTTCGCGGGCGCGCTGTGGTCGCGCAACCGCAGCGGCATCGTGCATCCGGCGAAGCTCGCATGGGGGCTGAAGCGCGCGGCGCTGCAGCTCGGCGTGACGCTGTACGAGCACACGCCGCTCACGAGCGTGACCGACGAAGGCAGCACGGTGTTCGTGAAGACGCCGAAGGGCAGCGTGCGCGCGCCGCGCGTCGTGTTCGGCAGCGGCACCGCGAAGGTCGGGATTCCCGACATCAACCGGCGCGTGATGCAGGTGCGCGACCACGTGCTCGCGACCGAGCCGCTGACGGACGCGCAACTCGCGCGGATCGGCTGGAAGAACCGCCAGGGCGTGTACGACACGCGCACGCAGCTCAACTACTTCCGGCTGACGAAGAACAACAACATCATCTTCGGCGGCCTGGTCAGCTATCACTTCGACGGTGACCCGGAGCCGCATCAGGACGGCCGGCGCGAAACCTACTACCGGCTCGCGGAAGCGTTCTACCGCACGTTCCCGCAACTGAGCGACGTGCGCTTCTCGCACGCGTGGGGCGGCCCGATCGACTACTGCTCGCGCGGCTCGGTGTTCGCGAAGCGCTATCTCGGCGACAAGGCCGTGTTCGTCGCCGGCTATACGGGCTTCGGCGTCGCGGCGAGCCGGTTCGGCGCGTTCATGGGGCTGAACATCCTGTTCGACCGCGACAGCCCGGAGCGCAAGCTCGACATCGCGAACCAGAGCCCGAGCTACATCCCGCCGGAGCCGATGCGCTGGGTCGCCGCGAAGATCACGTTCCATGCGTTCGACGGCGCGGATGCCGAAGGCGGCTGGAAGCGTGCGTGGATCAGCGGCCTCAAGGCGATGGGCTTCCCGATGTAAGCGACACGGCGGCCCCGCGCGGGCCGCCGCCATGACACGCTCCCCCGAGGAGACGGTCCGCACGGCGGACACGGAGAGAGACACCCCATGAACGTTGTGAACCTGCAGGATGAAGCGCGGCAGGAAAGCGCGCTGTTCGTCGTCGTGATGCTGCTGCTCGGCATGCTCGGGCCGACGGTCTTTCTCGGTCTGCCCGCGATCGTCGGGCAGGTCGAGCGCCATTGGGGCTTCGGCGAAGCGGCGCTCGGGCTGTCGAGCTTCATCGAGGTGCTCGGCGAATCGACGGGCACGCTGCTCGTCGCATTCGTGCTCGGCCGCCAGCCGGTGCGGCTCGTGCTCGCGGGCGCGGTGACGCTCGCGGCCGGCGCGAATCTCGGCACGCTCGCGACGCACGGGCTCGTCGCGTATTCGACGTTGCAGTTCGTCGCGGGCGTCGGGTCGGGCGGGCTGAACGGCATCGCGCTGCGCTACCTGTCGTATTCGCGCGCGCCGGAGCGCAATCTCGGGATCATGCTGATGGGGCAGGTGATGTGGAGCATGGTGCTGCTCGCTTATATCTTCCCGCTGCTGAGCGGCACGTGGGGCGCGTATGGGGTGTTCGGCTTCGTGGCCTGCGTGCTCGGCATGTTCGTGCTCGCGACGCCGCTGTTTCGCCGCGGCGAAACGATGGCCGCGCCGACGCCGGCCGGCGCCGTCGGCGGCATCGACCGCAAGGGCGCGATGCTCGTGCTGTGCGCGCAGCTCGCGCTGTACGGCGGCGTCGGCGTCGTGTGGACCTTCCTCGAGAAGATCGGTACCGATGCGGGCCTGAGCGGCCGGTCGGTCTCGCTCGTGCTCGGCGTCGCGAACGTCGCGAGCCTCGTGATCTGCGCGGCGATGCCGAAGCTCGGCGCCGGCGCGGGCCTGCGCCGCTGGACGCTGATGAATCTCGGCGGCTGCGCGGTCGCGGCGGTGCTGCTCGCGATGCCGGCGTCGGTCGCGACGTTCACGCTCGGCGCGATCGTGTTCATCGGCTGCTGGACCGGCGGCGCGCTGCTGATCTACGCGACGATTCCGCAGTACGACCTGATCGGCAAGTCGGCCGCGCTGTCGCCGGGCTGCGTCGCATTGGGCTATGGCGTCGGCTCGGTCGCGGGCGGCTCGCTGATCGAACGTGCGGGCACGCAGTCGGCGCTGTTCGCGGCGATCGTGCTGTGCGCGGTCGCGTTCCTCTGTTACGGGCGGCTGCGGCCGGCCGTGTTCGGCATGGCGCGCCCGCTCGCGGTGGCGCCCGAGTGACGGTTGCGACGCGCGCCGCTGCCGATGGCGGCGCGGGTCAGGTTCGGTTCATCGGCGAAGGCGGTCAGGCAGCGCACGATTCGCGCCGTGCCGGCCATGCGTACACGGGCAGCGGCTTCCAGCATGTTTTCGAATACCACCGATCTCGATCTCCGGCTCATCCGGGTCTTTCTGGCCGTCGTCGACGCACGCGGCATCACCGCCGCCGAGGCGTCGCTCGGCGTGCGGCAGTCGACCATCAGCACGCAGCTGTCGGCGCTCGAAGCGCGCGTCGGCTTCAAGCTGTGCGATCGCGGGCGCGGCGGCTTTCGCCTGACGTCGAAGGGCGAACGTTTCGCGGCCACCGCGCGCACGCTCGTCGCGGCGACGTCCGAATTCGTCGCGCGCGTGCGCGACATCGACCGCAAGCTGGTCGGCACGCTGTCGATCGGCTTGATCGGCCAGGCGCCGCTCGTCGAGAACGCGCGCGTGGCCGACGCGATCGGCGCGTTCCGCCAGCGCGACCAGGCCGTCACGTTCGCGATGAAGGTCGCGTCGCCGCAGGAGCTCGAGGAAAGCCTCGTCAACAACCAGCTCGATCTCGCGATCGGCTATTTCTGGCATCGCGTGCCGGGCCTGCTCTACACGCCGCTGTTCACCGAGCAGCAGGTGATCTACTGCGGGCGCGGGCATCCGCTGTTCCATGCGTCGCGGCCCGTGACGGCCGACGATCTGCAACTGCACGACTGGGTATGGCGCACCTATCCGGTGCCGGAGGAGCAGTATCCGCTGCCCGAGCGGCGCGTGACCGCGAGCGCGGACAGCATCGAGGCCGCGACGATCCTGATCCTGTCGGGCGGCCATCTCGGCTACCTGCCCGCGCATTACGCGGAGCCGTTCGAGCAGCGCGGGCTCGTGAAGGCGGTCGGCCGCGCGACGTTCAGCTTCGACGTGCCGCTGCATCTCGCGATGAAGCGCAGCACGAGCGACAAGCCGATCGTCGACGCGTTCTGCGAGGACCTGCTGCGCGCGTTCAACATCAAGGCGGCCGCGCTCGCCGCGTAGGTTCGCGCCCCGCGCTCAGCAGTCGACCAGCACCCAGTCGAACAGCTCGCGGCGCGTGCGCACGCCGAGCTTCGCGAACGCGCGCTTCACGTACGACTCGGCCGTCGACAGCTTCACGTCGAGCTGCTGCGCGGCCTCGGGCACCGAGCGCCCGCACAGCATCAGCCGGCAAATCTCATGCTCGCGGCGCGACAACTGCACGTGCTGCCGTTCGAGCCGCGCATCGAAGCCCGCCTGCGACGCGGCATTCACCGACACCGCCGCCACACGCCGTGCCGCACAGGTGCGCGCGTGCAGCTCGAACATCGGAAACAGCAGATCGACCATCTGCCGGAAGTGGAACAGCTCGTCCGTCGTGAACGCGGCCCGCTCGACCGTGCGCGCGAGGCCGAGCGCGTATTGCTGATGCGCATTGCCGTGCACGAGCAGGCATTCCTGAGCGATGCCCGGTTCGTCGAAGATGCGCCGGCGGAATTCGCCTTGCGCGATGCCGGCGACATGGCGCTGCACGAGCAGCGTCCCCGCCTTGCCGCGCAGCGGCGCGACCAGCGGGTCGGTCTGGCAGTAGTCCTGGTAATAGACGTCCATCACGCGCAGCGTATCGGCCGCGAAGCGCAGGCTGCCGCTGCCCAGCCATTCGACGACGAAGCCCGACGTACTGGCCGGGTCCGCGCGCCAGCGTTCGAGATGCACGGCGTCGGCGTCGATGCTGTCGTTGACGAATTCCGTGACCGCATCGACGAAATCCGGCGTGCCGACCGCGCGTAGCGTCGCGCCGAGCGTGTCGGGACGCACGCCGATCAGGTAGTGGCCGCGGGCGGCCGGGTCGGGCTGGAGAAGTCGCATGGTCGGGCGAGGCGGTCGGAGGGGACAGCGCGACGTTACGCGAACGCCGCGCACGCGTCAGCCGGGAATTCACCGGATCAACCGCACGAATTTCGTGCGTTGTCCCCAAAACGACGACAGGACCACGCGGCCGGCTGGCCGGAAATCGCAAAAGCCCCCGCGCCGGGGGGGCATACCGGCGCGAATCGTCTGCCTATAGTGAAAGCGCTTCGAAAACCTGACGACCAGAAAGGACAGGCCATGCAGATTCAACCGACGCCGGCCGCCGCGACGCCGGCGGATTTCGTTTTGACCCACGCGAGGGTTTACACCGTCGATCCGCACCGGCCGTGGGCGCAGGCCGTTGCCGTGCGCGACGGCCGGATCGTGCATGTCGGCGATACCGCGTCCGTGCACGCGTACGTCGGCGCGAACACGAAAGTCGTCGATGCGGCCGGCCGGCTCGTGCTGCCGGGCTTCGTCGAATCGCACTGGCACTTCGAGACGACCGCGTTCGCGTTCCAGGCGTTCGTCAACTACGAGGATCCGCACCAGGTGCTCGCCGCGTTACGCACCTACGTCGAATCGCATCCCGATGAGCCGGCGATCACCGGGATGGGCTGGGTGCAGGCGACGATCCCGCCGGCGATGCTGCGCAAGGAGACCCTCGACGCGGTGTGCGCGGATCGCCCCGTGTGCCTGCTGTCGACCGATTTCCATTCGATGTGGGTGAACTCGAAGGCGCTGGAAATCGCCGGCATCGACGCGTCGACGCCACCCGTGCAGGAAGGCGCGAGCTGGTTCGAGAAGGACGCGGCGACGGGCGAGCCGACCGGGCTGATCGTCGACGGCGCCGCGTACTCGCTGCTGCTGCAGCGGATCAGCGCGGCCGGCCTGCTGCCGACCGGCATCGACCTGTATCTGAAATCGATTCCGCCGTGGCAGGAGAAGCTGTGCGCGGCCGGCGTGACGACCGTGTTCGACGCGGGCTTCTTCGATGCGAGCGGCGACCAGTCGCTGCTGTACGAGACGCTGCAGACGATGGAGCGCGCGGGCGACCTGAAGCTGCGCGTGGTCGGCAGCGTCGCGGTGATCGGCGAGATCGACGATCCGGTCGGCACGCTGGTCCGGTATCGCGAGCGGTACGATTCGCCGCTCGTGAAGGCGCGCGCGCTGAAGCTGTTTCTCGACGGCACCGAGGCGAACCACACCGCGTACCTGCTGGAACCGTATGCGGACCGTCCCGATACCTGCGGCGCGCCGACGATGCCGGCCGACACGTTCAATCGCTATCTGGTCGACGCGGATCGCGCGAACGCGAACGTGATGGTGCACTGCGTCGGCGACGCGGCCGTGCGGATGGCGCTCGACGGCTTCGACGCCGTCAACCGCACGAACCCGCCGCGCGATCGCCGTCATGTGATCACGCACGCGTTCCTCACGCATCCGGACGACATTCCACGCTTTCGTCGCGCGGGCGTGATGGCGAACACGCAGTTGCAATGGGGCGTGGTCGACGCGTACACCGAGCAGTTGCGCGACCACTACGGCCACGAACGCTGGAGCAACATGTACACGTTCCGCACGTTCGTCGACGCAGGCGTGACGGTGTCGATCGGCATGGATGGCCTCGCGTGCCAGTGCCGCTGTCAGCACAAGCCACTCGAACACATCGAGTCGGGCCATACGCGGCAGCTCGCGGGCGAGCCCGATGCGCCGGTGTTCCCGGACATCGCCGAACGCCTGAGCATTCCGCAGCTGATCGCCGCGTACACGATCCACGGTGCGTACCAGCTCGGCATGGAGCACGAGGTCGGCTCGCTGACGCCCGGCAAGCGCGCGGATCTCGTCGTGCTGGAGCGCGACCTGTTCGAGGTCGGGCAATACGACATCGGGCGCATCGACGTCGGGCTGACGATGATGGGCGGCCGCATCACGCACGTGGGCGACGATTTCGGCGCGCGGACGGGCCTGCAGGCGTCGTGAACGGCGGCGGACCGGCGATGCGGCGACGGAAGCTTTCAAGTCGCTTCCGTTGCCGCCGATTGTGCGGCGTGTCCCCCTGTTGGCAGGGCAGACCGGCCAATTTCCTCTGGCTACATTTTTCCGGACCGAAGCACGCGCCGCTCATCGCGGGCGGATCATGACATCGACGGAGGAAAACATGGCAGGGGACTGGAAACATCGGGTGAAGAACGCATGCGCGGCGCTCGCGCTGGGTGGTTTCGCCGGGGCGGGCGTGCCCGTCGCGCAGGCGGCGGACGTCGTCAACGTGTACAACTGGGGCAATTCGATCGGCAAGGCGACGATCGCGAACTTCGAGAAGGCGACCGGCATCAAGGTCGTCTACCAGGAGTTCGATTCGAACGAGACGCTGCAGGCGAAGCTGCTGTCGGGTACGTCGGGCTACGACGTCGTCGTGCCGTCCGACATCTTCTGGGCGCGGCAGTTGCAGGCCGGCATCTACCGCAAGATCGACCGAAGCCAGGTGCCGAACTACGGGCTGCTCGATCCGGACATCATGAAGGTGCTGTCGAGAGATGATCCGGGCAACCAGTTCGGCATTCCGTGGACGTGGGGCACCGACGGGCTGGGAATGAACGTCGAGAAGGTGAAGGCCGCGCTCGGCGCCGACGCGCCGCTCGACAGCTGGTCGCTGCTGTTCGATCCGAAGTACGCGAAGAAGCTGAAGCGCTGCGGCGTGTCGGTGCTCGATTCGCCGGTCGATGCGTTCGGGATGGCGTTCGTGTACCTGAAGAAGGATCCGAACACGACGAACCCGGCCGACTACCAGGCCGCGTACGAGTTGCTGAAGACGGTACGGCCGTACATCACGCAGTTCAATTCGAGCAGCTACATCAACGATCTCGCGGGCGGCGACATCTGCCTCGCGCTCGGCTGGTCGGGTGACGTGAATTCCGCGCGGATCGCGGCCGCCGCCGCGAAGAAACCGTATCGAATCAAGTACGTGATCCCGACCGAAGGCAGCGCGATGTGGTTCGACATGATGGCGATTCCGAAGGATGCGCCGCATCCGGACGCCGCGCTGAAGTTCGTCAACTTCGTGCTGTCGGAGCAGGAGAGCGCCAACCTGACCAACGACACGTCGTATCCGTCGGCCGTGCCGTCGTCGCGGCACCTCGTGCGCGCCGAGGTGACGAGCGATCCGGCCGTGTTCCCGCCCGCCGACGTGATCCGCCGGCTGAGCCTCAGCAAGCCGGTTCCGCCCGAGCTGATGCGGCTGCAGAACCGTCTGTGGACGAAGCTGAAGACCGAGTAAGCCGCCCCGCACACCCGCACCTCTTTCGCGCGCCCCGCCGTCGATCGCGGCGGGCGGGGGCGCGTGCGTCCCGACGACCACCGACACCATGAACATCAAACACATGACGGCGCTGTGCGCGCTCGCGTTCGACGCGACCGCGGCATTCGCCCACACACCGCACGCGACCGACGCGAGCCGGATGAAGGCGTTGCAGGCGCAGGTTACCGCGCTGCAGCGGCAGATGAACGCGCTGCGCGCGAGCATGCTGGCGGCGAAGCCGGCCGGCGCGGCAACGACCGCCACGACTGCCACGACCGCGGCGACCGCGACGACCGCGACGACGGCGACGACGGCGACGACCGCGACGACCGCCGCATCGGCCGGCGCGAAGATCGGCACGATCAACACGGCCGCGGCCGCCGCGCAGGCTGCCGAGTCGGCGCCCGCGTTCACGAACGACGACCTGCAGCAGATGCGCGAGCAGATCGCGAATGCGTCGCTGAAGGTCGATGCGTTGCAGGAGGCGGCGACGACCGGCCCGCTCGCGGGCCTGAGCATCACCGGCTACGTCGATCCCGTGTACCTGTTCAACCGCGCGCAGCGCACGTCCGGCTTCCAGTTCCTGAACCACGATCCGGGCGCGTACGACTACTTCAACAGCACGATCGGCGACGTCTACCTCGACATCAGGAAGACCTTCGGCGTCGGCCCGATGGCGCCGTCGGCGGAGATCGTGATCCAGCCGAACCGCGGCTTCGGCAACGTGTTCAGCAATGCGCACGGCGGCATCGGCAACAACATCGTCACGCAGGCGCAGGTCAACGTGCCGCTCGGCACGACGCGCACGTTCGAGATCGGGATGATGCCGAGCCTCGCCGGCTACGAGGTGCAGCCGTCGAACCAGATGCTCACGCTCACGCACGGATTGCTGTACGACTTCAGCGAGCCGGGCAACCTGGTCGGTATCGGGCTGAAGGGCTCCAACGCGGCGATGACGCGCTTCTGGCAGGTCGTGATCGGCAACGAGGTGCTGCGCACGGCCGGCGCGATCGCGAATGCGGCGAACAACACGACGAAGCCGAACTGGACGCCGACGATCACCGCGCGCTTCGACAACGCGACGTCGACGGCGTTCGACTTCGGCCTCTCCGGGATGCTCGGCCGGCAGTCGCTGTTCTCGCCGTGCGCGGCGGGCGGCTACGGCTACCAGTGCAACGGCTCGTCGCCGACCGGCCTCTACAAGTACGTGGAAGCCGACATGACCTATACGCACGACAAGACGCAGATCAACGCACAGGTCGACTACGGCGAGCTGCAGAAGGGCGCATGGAACGGCGGCACGACGCGCTGGTACGGGATGTCGCTGCTCGGCCATACGAAGTGGACGACGTCGTGGCTCGGCCGCATGGGCGCGACGCTGCGCTTCGACTACCTGAACAACGCGTCGAACGGCGGCGGTGGCACGAACATCCAGTACGGGCTCGCGGGCGGCAACCCGTCGGTGAACGGGTCGAGCGGCTTCGGCGTCGATCCGTCGTGCTTCCAGGGCTCGGCGACGAACGGCACCGAGTGCAAGGGCGCGCAACGCTATGCGATCACGGCCGACCTGTTGTTCTATCCGACGCAACAGATCACCGTGAAGGTCGAATACCGCCACGACGCGGCGAATCATCCGGTGTTCCTGAAGAGCAACGGCACCTATGCGCGCAGCAACGACCTGGCCGGCATGCAGTTCATCTATTCGTTCTGACCGTTCCGACGGCCGGCGCGCGCCGGTTCGTTCGTGGAACGCATCCCATGCCGGGCCGCGCGGGCCCGGCGCTCATTCGACACAGGAGGTTTGATCTTGAAGCTGCACACTTTCGCGACCGACGTCACCGATCCGCGCGAGCGGGGCCGCCTGATCGGCGCGCGCTTCGCGCCGGCGATCCGCGAGACGGTCGCGCTGTATCTCGCGTTCTTCCCGAAGCTCGGCATCGATCCGCAGCGGGCGCGGGCGATCGGCGAGGCGAGCCTCGCGGCGCTCGACGCATGGTGTCCGCGCCTCGCCGCCGAGGTGGAGGCGACCGCCGACGGCGCCGAGCTGCCGCGCTGGCAGCTCGCGTGCCTGAACGCGCGCACCGAGATTCTCGCGACCGCGCCCGCGTCGGCCGAAGGCGAGTGCTCGACGACCGTGTACGCGCCGGCCGGCCCGCATGCGCCGCGCACGCTACAGACGTGGGACTGGCACGACAGTCTCGCGCCGCAGGGGCTGCTGATGCGGTTCGCGACGCCGCAGGGCCGCACCGTCAAGCTGTTCACCGAATTCGGGATGCTCGCGAAGCTCGGCGTGAACGACGCGGGGCTCGGGCTGCACTTCAACATCCTGCATCACGCGAGCGACGACGATGGTGGCGGCGTGCCGGTGCACGCGATCGCGCGACGGCTGCTCGAGGATGCGACGACGGTGCAGGAGGCGGTCGAGCTGGCGCGCACCGCGCGCGTCAGCGCCTCGACGGTGCTGACCGCGTTCACGCGACACGATGCGAACCCGCGCGCGGCGAGCATCGAGCTGAGCCCGTCCGGCGTCGGCGTGGTCGTGCCGCGCCCGGATGGCTGGCTGCTGCATACGAACCACTTCCTCGATCACGCGTTGAGCGGCGGCGAATGCATGCCCGACAGCTCGACCACGCGCGAGCGCTTCGCGCACCTGAACGCGGTCGTGGCGGGGATGACGGGCGCCGATGTGCGCGAACGCGCGGCGGCGATGTGCGGCGCGGCCGGCGACGCGGCCGTGGTGTGTTTCCACCCGGATCGGTCGATGCCCGACACCGAGCGCTGGGAAACGCTGCTGACCGTCGGCATCGATACCGACGCGTGCGCGCTCGACTACGCGGCCGGCAATCCGCACGACCTTGCGCGCGACGGGTTCATGCGGTTCTGACGCGGCGCGCGCGGCGACGGTCGGCAGGGCGGCACGGCGGCACGCGTGGGCCGCCGTTGTGGCGCTCAGGCGTCGATGCGCTCGACCTTGCCGACGAGCAGCCCGTACGACAGGCTGCCCGCGAGCGCCATCGCGGCGATGTAGGTGATCGCGTGCGAGAAGTCCGCACCGTCGACCAGCAGCCCGATCACGATCGGCGTCGCGATCGCGGACAGGTTGCCGACCAGGTTGAACACGCCGCCCGTGAGGCCGAGCAGCCGTGCAGGCGCGAGCCCCGACACGAGCGACCACGTGATCGACGCGAAGCCGTTGCCGAAGAATGCGATCGTCATGAACGCGATTACCCAGCCGGTCGAGCTCACGTAGTTCGCGCCGATGATGCAGGTCGAGATCAGCAGCCCCGAGATGATCGGCAGCTTGCGCGCGAAGCCCTGCGATGCGCCGCGCCGCGTCAGCCAGTCCGACAGCACGCCCGAGCACAGCACGCCGACGAACGCGGCGAGGAACGGCAACGACGCGAGGAAGCCCGACTTGATGAAGTCCATCCCGCGATACTTGACGAGGTAGGTCGGGAACCACGTGAGGAAGAACCACAGCGTCGAGTTCAGCGCGAACTGGCCGAGGTAGATGCCCCACAGCTTGCGCCGGCCGAGCACGACGCCGAGGTCGCGCCACGTCGACGGCGCGCGTTCGCTGCGCGCCGCGACGCGGTCCTCGAGATCGACGAGGCCGCCGCCGTCGCGGATCAGCGCGATTTCGGCCGCGTTGACGCCGCGCAACGCGCGCGGCTCGCGATATACCGCGTACCAGATCGCGGCCCACGCGATGCCGGCGAGGCCGGTCGCGACGAACACCATGTGCCAGCCGAGATGCACCTGCAGCCACGCGAGCACCGGCGTGAGGAACGCGAGGCCGACGAACTGGCCCGACGTGTAGCCGCCGATCGCGCTTGCGCGTTCGCGGGTCGGGAACCACGTCGTCACCACGCGGTTGTTGATCGGGTAGGCCGGCGCTTCGAGCGCGCCCACCGCGAGGCGCAGCACGATCAGCGCGACGAACGAACCGGCGAAGCCGAGCAGCAGCGTCGCGGCCGACCACAGTGCGAGCGCGCCCGCATACAGCACGCGCGGCGAGACCTTGTCGACGAGCCAGCCGCCCGGAATCTGCATCAGCGCATAGGTCCAGCCGAACGCGGAGAACACGAGGCCCGCGCGAACCGGATCGATGTTCAGTTCCTTGAACAGCTCGGGCGCCGCGATCGACAGGTTGCTGCGGTCGAGATAGTTGATCACGACGGTGACGAACAGCAGCGCGAGAATCAGCAGCCGCTTGCGGCTCGGCGGCGTGGTGGCGGTCGCCGCCGCGGTCGCGCGGGCGGCGGATTCGGATGCGGCGCCGGTGCGCGCGGATGCCCGCTCCGGCGGGTTGGCATGGGTGCGTGACGCGGATTGGGCCACGGTCGTCTCCTGTGTTCTATGTTCCGGCCGGCGCTCGCGAACGAGGTGGCCGAATCGAATGGCATTGGGGCGAACGTTAGAGCCGTGGCGCGGCGTGCGTCAACATTTGGGCAGGCATCCCTATTAATGGGACGTCTTGCGTTCAGTATGTGGGACAGGGCGACGAAGGCAGCGCATCCTGCATCAGTCGGCCATCGCCTCCTTCGTGCTGACCCAGCCCTGCACGGCGCCAGCGCGCGGGTTGCGATATCGCACCTTCAGCCACTGAAAATCGTCGCTCGCATCGATCAGCTCCACCTTGTCGCCCGCGACGACGTAGCGGCGCGTGGGCGCAGCACGCATCGCATCGTGCAGCGGCAGGCGCGCCGGGCGTACCTTGAACGCGACCGTGCCGCCGTCATGACCCTGCGGGCGGCGCGACACGCGCTTGCCGTGCTCGTCATAGGTGAGCAGCATCGACGACGGGCCCGATTCGCCGTCGAGCAGATCGCGCAGGTCGTCGGGGACCGCTTCGCTGGTTTGATACAGATACATCCTGCCGGTGCCGTCGAAACGGTACGCATCGGTGTACCAGATCGGGCCACCGCGACACGAGCTGTACAGCGTGCGCGCTTTCGGCTTCGCTTCGACGTTGATCAGCGCGTCGCAATTGCCGTGGGGCCCGTCGCCCGCCGGCATCTTCAGCGGCTCGAACCGCTGGCGCGCGGCGTCGTACAGGTAGATGCCGTATTGCTCGTTGACCATGCCGAGCATCGCGCGCATCGTGAGATCGCGACGACCGTCGAAGTTGTAGTCGTCGGTCGCGAGGTGATAGCGGCCTTCCTCGTCGGCGGCCGTGACGTCGAGCGTCTGCGTTTTTCCGCTCGGCAGGAAACGGACCGTGACGTGCGCGCCGTCCGCGCGCTCGACGCGGGCCGTGACGGTGTCGTCGACCTTGAACTCGAGCAGCGGCTTGGCCGCGTGCGCGGCGGGTGCGATCGACGCACACGTGGCGAACAGCAGCGCGGCGACACGGGGAAGCGGGCGGAATCGCGGGGAGCGCGTCATGAGCGGGCGTCGTGGCGAAGGAAAACGGGTGGGCGACCGGTCAGCGCGGCGTGCTGTCGTCGCGATAGCCGCTCTTGCCGACGAAGATCTCCTTCAGCGCGGCGCGCAGCGTGACCGGATCGTACTGGCCGGGCGCGAGATGGATCACGTAACGCGTCTGGCCGTCGAGCCGCGCGGCGACGCCGGGCTCGATCTCGACGTCGATCGTATCGTCGGTCAGCCGCACCGACAGATCCTTGACGCGCACGTTGAGCTGGTCGCGCACCATCACTTCGATTAGCGCATCGTCCGGAAAGCGCGACAGCGCGAAGCAATAGTCCTGCTCGGCATCGTGACAGTAGATATTGGCGAAGCTTTCGTCGTCGTCGAGGTCGGACGTGGCCGCGCCGACGGTAGCGTGCAGTTCCATGAGCATCGATTCCTGCTGAACGGTTATTTGTGAGCGTGCATCGTCGTTTCGATCGCAGCCGCGGCGTCGGGCATTGCGTCGGCGTGCGCGTCGCGTGCCTTCAGCCACAGCCCGAATTCGCGCATCACGTCGACCACCGGCCGCAGCCGCTCGCCGTCCGCGGTGAGATCGTACTCGACGCGCACCGGCACTTCCGGATAGACGGTGCGCCGCACGAGCCCCGCGTCTTCCAGCGCGCGCAGGTCGAGCGTCAGCATGCGCTGCGAGATGCCCGGCATGTCGCGCCGCAGGTCGCTGAAGCGGCGCGGCCCGTCGAGCAGATACGACACCAGCAGCAGCCGCCAGCGGCCGCCGAGCAGGCGCATCGCTTCTTCAACGGAACATCCTGTCGCACTCGTTTTCATCGCGCTGAATCCTGGTCGGTAAATTTTTTGTGACTACGGCACAAACGACTGCCGTCTTCTCAGCCGTGTGCCGATGCGAGATATTAGCGCCCGCGTCGCGGCGAATCGATACATGGACAACCCACGAAGGAAACATATGAAGCTCTATCACGCTCCCGGCAGCTGTTCGCAGGCGATCTGCATCGTGCTGCGCGAAGGCGATATCGACGCCGAGATCGTCAAGGTCGACGCGCGCAAGCATGTCGTCGACGGCGGCCGCGATTACTACGACGTGACCGAACTTGGCTACGTGCCGCTGCTCGAACTCGACGACGGCACGATACTGCGCGAAGGGCCGGTGATCGCGCAGTATCTCGCGGACCAGCGCCCGGAAGCCGCGCTTGCGCCCGCTTATGGCACGCTCGCGCGCTACCGGCTGATGGAATGGCTGAACTTTCTCGGCACCGAGATCCACAAGGGCTTCATCCCGCTGCTGTATGCGGTGCAGGCGGGGAAGTACGTCGAACCCGTGCGGCAGAAGCTCGACAGCCGCTTCGCATGGATCGACCGCCAGCTCGACGGCAGGACGTTCCTGACCGGCGATACGTTCACCGTCGCCGATGCGTACCTGTTCGCGCTGACCGGCTGGGGCAAGGCCGACTGGATGCGCTCGGTATACAACGCGGATATCGACCTGAGCCGGCATGCGCATCTGCGTGCGTGGTACGAGCGGGTGCGGGAGCGGCCGGCCGTGCAGGCGGTGCTGGCGGCGGACAAGCTGTTGCGATGACGCGCGGCCGCCGCAGCGGGGAGGGCGCGTCGTTTCGCCGTAGCGACGCCGCGCCATGCCGCAACAGTGCGCGCTATAATCGCCGCCATGAAACTGCTTCGGACCTTCATCCTGCTGCTGCTGTGCGCGGTGCTGCCCATCACGGGGCTGGCAGCCAGCGGCCTGACCGGTGAATGTCCGATGCAGCACACGATGTCGATGGACGCGGACACGGGCATGAACATGGCCATGTCCGCCGAGATGAGCGATTGCGATTCGATGCAGCCGCCATCCGCCGATCACGCGAAGGCCAAAGCCAAGGGCATGGCCTGCAAGGTGACGGCCCAATGCCAGTTCGGCAGTCTCTACCACCCGGCCGCCCGCGCCGACGTCAACCGTCCCGCTGCATTCGCCAGCACGATCGTCTTCCACTACACGCAGTCCGTCCCAGCTCGCGACCCGAACGGGTTGTGGCGCCCGCCACGCATCAGCTGATCCCGATTTGACCGGTTCGCCGCGCACGCGGTGAGGTTCGTCCTGCGCGCAGGACGTGGAATCCCTTTGGATTCCGATTTGGGGTTACACCATGTCATTCGTTTTCCGCACGCTGCGCATGCCGCGTGCAGGTCGGCGCGCGCCCGTACCGTGGGCCGCGCTGCTGGTGGCGGGCGCCGTTCACGCGCAGCAGTCGCCGCTGACACTCGACGCCGCGCTGCAGTCCGCCACCGATCGTTCCGCGTCGATGCAGGCCGCACAGGCTTCCGTGCTCGCGCGTTCCGAAGCGGCCGTCAAGGCCGGCCAGTTGCCGGACCCGATGCTCAAGGCCGGCATCGACAACCTGCCAATCAACGGTGGGCAGCGCTTCACCGTCGGCCAGGACTTCATGACGATGCGCCGCATCGGCATCGAGCAGGAATGGGTGTCCGGCGACAAGCGGCGGCTGCGTACCGCGCTGGCCGACGAACAGGTCGGCCGCGAGCGTGCCGGCTATCTGATGCAGCTCGCGGCCGTGCGCCGGCAGACCGCGACGGCGTGGCTCGATGCCGTCTATGCGAAGCAGGCGCTCGCGCTTCGGCAGGCGCTGCTCGGTCACATGAACCATGAACTCGACGCGACGCAGGCGTCGTATCGCGGCGCGAAGGCGAGCGCGGGCGACGTCGTGCAGGCCCGCGCGATGCTCGCGCAGACGCAGGACCAGGTGCTCAAGGCACAGCAGGCGTATCGCACCGCGCTCATCGCGCTGGCCCGCTGGACGGCGGTGCCCGTGACGGATGTGGCCGGTACGCCGCCCGCGCCCGAATCCTTCGTATCGTCGTTGCCGCCGGACGAACTGCGCCTGTCGCAGCCGGCGCTCGTCGCCGCCGCGGACGATATCGCGGTGGCCGAAGCCGACGCCGCGGTCGCGAACAGCGAGCGCAGCCCCAACTGGACGTGGGAAATCGCGTACCAGCAGCGCGGCGGCGCGTATTCGAACATGGTGTCGGTCGGCGTCTCGATCCCGCTGCCGCTCAATCGCAAGAATCGCCAGAACCGCGACGTCGCCGAAAAGGCGGCGCTCGCGACGAAGGCGCGCCTGATGTACGAGGACACGCTGCGCCAGGTGCAGGCCGACATCCGTACGCAATCGGACACGCTGGCGAGCGGCCGCGAACGCATCGCGAACCTCAGCGCCGCGCTATTGCCGGCCGCCGACCAGCGCGTGCAGCTCGCGACGGCGGCGTACCGGGCCGGCACGGGGTCGCTCGCCGACACGTTCGCCGCGCGACGTGCGCAACTCGAAGCGCAATTACAGGTGCTCGATCTCAGGCGCGACGTGTCGCAGACCTGGGCACAGCTCGAATATCAGGTCGTGCCGTCGGCGATGGCCGCCGCGCAGTGAAGGAGATGCTCATGACAAGGCAATCACTGATGCGTGCGGCGTTGATCGCATCCACCGGCGCGGTGCTCGTCGGCGCCGGCTATTTCGCGGGCGTCCGCCATGCGACGAACGGCGCGGCGACGGCCGCCATGCCCGCCGCTGCGCCGTCGGGCGTACCGTCGGGTGTGCCGGCTCAGCAGGCCGCACGCAAGGTGCTGTACTGGCACGACCCGATGGTGCCGAACCAGCACTTCGACAAACCGGGCAAATCGCCGTTCATGGACATGCAGTTGCAGCCGGTCTATGCGGACGAAGGCGGTGCCGCGACAGGCATCCGGATCGATCCGGGTCTGCAGCAGAACCTCGGCATCCGCTATGCGACCGTGCGTCGGCAGCAGACGGCGGCCGGCTTCGACGCGGTGGGCACCACGCAGTTCGACGAAGCGCGCGCGGAGGTCGTGCAGTCGCGCGTCACGGGCTACATCGACCATCTGTATGCACGCGCGCCGATGCAGCGCATCGCGAAGGGTGCGCCGGTCGCATCGCTGTTCGTACCCGACTGGCTCGCGCCGCAGGAGGAATATCTCGCGCTGAAGCGCGGCGGCATGGACGGCAACCTGCTCGATGCGGCGCGCGCACGAATGCGCGCGCTGTCGATTCCGGACGGGATGATCGCGACTCTCGATCGCACCGGCCGCGCCCAGACGCACGTCGTGCTGAGCGCGCCGGAGACGGGCGTCGTCAGTGAGCTGAACGTGCGCGACGGCGCGATGGTCGCGCCCGGCCAGACGCTCGCGAAGATCGCCGGGCTGGCGACGCTGTGGCTGATCGTCGAGGTGCCGGAAGCGCTCGCTTTGAACGTGCAGCCGGGAATGTCGGTCGACGCGACGTTCGCGGGCGATCCGGCCCGGCATTTCAGCGGACGCATCCGCGAAGTGCTGCCCGGCATCAGCACGGGCAGCCGCACGCTGCAGGCGCGCGTGGAGATCGACAACGCATCGCTGAAGCTCACGCCCGGCATGCTGATGCGCGTGCGGGTCGCCGCGAAGGAGACGGTGTCGCGCCTGCTCGTGCCGTCCGAGGCCGTGATCGCGACCGGCCAGCGCACGCTCGTCATCGTGAAGCTTGGCGACGGCCGGCTCCAGCCGGTGTCGGTGACGGTCGGCAACGACGTCGGCGGCGATACGGAAGTGCTCGGCGGGTTGAACGAAGGCGATACGGTCGTCGCATCGGGGCAGTTCCTGATCGATTCGGAAGCCAGCCTGAAAAGCGTGCTGCCGCGGCTGGAGCGGGCGGCAGGCGCAAGCTCGGCCGCATCGTCCGCGACGGCAAGCGCGCCGGTCTACGAAACCACCGGCAAGGTGGAGAAGGTCACGGCCGACGACATCACGTTCTCGCATCAGCCGGTGCCGGCGCTCGGCTGGGGCGCGATGACGATGGCGTTCGGCAAGCCGTCGGCGCACGCGTTTCCGGACGTGAAGCCGGGGCAGATCGTGCGTTTCGCGTTCACGCAGACCGACGACGGCTACCGGCTGACGAAGGTCGAGCCGCAGGGAGGTGAGCGATGATCGCGCGCCTCATTCACTGGTCTGTCCATCATCGGTTTCTGGTGCTGCTGGCCACCGTGCTGCTCGCGGCATGGGGCGTGCATTCGCTGCGGCAGACACCGCTCGACGCATTGCCCGACCTGTCGGACACGCAGGTGATCGTGAAGGCGTCGTATCCGGGCAAGGCGCCGCAGGTCGTCGAGGATCAGGTGACCTATCCGCTGACGACGACGCTGCTCGGCGTGCCCGGCGCGAAAACCGTGCGTGCGTACTCGTCGTTCGGCGACGCGTTCGTCTACGTGCTGTTCGACGACCGCACCGATCCGTACTGGGCGCGCTCGCGCGTGCTCGAATACCTGAGCCAGGTGCAGAGCCGCCTGCCGGCGGGCGCGACCGTGTCGCTTGGGCCCGATGCGACGGGTGTCGGCTGGGTATACGAGTACGCGCTCGTCGATCGCACCGGCCGTCACGATCTCGGCCAGTTGCGCGCGCTCAACGACTGGTTCCTGAAGTTCGAACTGAAGGCCGTGCCGGACGTCTCCGAAGTCGCGAGTATCGGCGGCATGGTGCGCCAGTACCAGGTCGTGCTGGACCCGGACAAGCTGCGTGCATACGGCATCACGCAGGCGGCGGTCGCGGAGGCGCTCGGCAAGGCCAACCAGGCCTCCGGCGGCTCGGTCGTCGAGCTGGCCGAGTCGGAGTACATGGTGCGGTCGTCCGGCTACCTGCGCACGCTCGACGATTTCCGTCACGTCGTGCTGCGCACCGACGACACCGGCACGCCGGTCTTGCTCGGCGACGTCGCACGCATCCAGGTCGGCCCGGCGATGCGGCGCGGTATCGCGGAACTGAACGGGCAGGGCGAAGTGACGGGCGGTGTCGTCGTGATGCGCTCGGGCAAGAACGCGTTGACGACGATCGACGCGGTGAAGGCGAAGCTCGCCGACCTCAAGCGTTCGCTGCCTGCCGGCGTCGAGATCGTCACGACCTACGACCGATCGCAACTGATCGCGCGCGCGGTCGACAACCTGACGGACAAGCTGATCGAGGAATTCGTCATCGTCGGTGTCGTCTGCGCGGTGTTCCTGTTCCATCTGCGCAGCGCGCTGGTCGCGATCCTGTCGCTGCCGCTCGGCGTATTGGCCGCGTTCATCGTGATGCGCTACCAGGGCGTGAATGCCAACCTGATGTCGCTCGGGGGGATCGCGATCGCGATCGGCGCGATGATCGACGCGGCGATCGTGATGATCGAGAACGCGCACAAGCATCTGGAAGCGTACGACCGCGCGCATCCGGGCGAGCCGATCACCGCCGCGCGTCGCTGGGAGCTGGTCGCGGCATCGGCGGCGGAGGTCGGCCCCGCGCTGTTCTTCTCGCTGCTGATCATCACGCTGTCGTTCGTTCCGGTGTTTTCGCTGGAAGGGCAGGAGGGCAAGCTGTTCGCGCCGCTGGCGTTCACGAAGACCTATACGATCGCGGCCGCCGCCGGGTTGTCGGTGACGCTGGTGCCGGTGCTGATGGGCTATCTGGTGCGCGGCCGCATTCCGCACGAGCACGCGAACCCGATCAATCGCGTGCTGATCCGCCTGTACCGGCCGTTGCTCGAAGCGACGCTGCGGCGCCCGTGGGCCGCGATCGGCGTGGCAGTCGTCGCGCTCGTGCTGACGGCCGTGCCGTTGTCGCGGCTCGGCGGCGAATTCATGCCGCCGCTCGACGAAGGCGATTTGCTGTACATGCCGACCGCGCTGCCGGGCATCTCGGCGGACAAGGCGAGCGAGCTGCTGCAGCAGACCGACCGGCTGATCAAGACCGTGCCCGAGGTCGACACGGTGTTCGGCAAGTCGGGTCGCGCCGATACGGCGACCGACCCCGCGCCGCTCGAGATGTTCGAGACGACGATCCGCTTCAAGCCGCGCAGCAGATGGCGGCCGGGCATGACGCCGGAGAAGCTCGTCGACGAACTCGACCGGACGGTGAGGGTGCCGGGCCTGTCGAACGTATGGGTGCCGCCGATCCGCAACCGGCTCGACATGCTGTCCACCGGGATCAAGACGCCGGTCGGCGTGAAGATTTCCGGGCCGGACCTGACGGGAATCGACGCGATCGCGACGCAGGTCGAGGCCGCCGTGAAGCGCGTGCCGGGCGTGACGTCCGCGCTCGCGGAGCGGCTGAACGGCGGCCGCTACGTCGACGTCGACATCGATCGGCTCGCCGCCGCGCGTTACGGGCTGTCGGTGGCGGATATCCAGTCGGTCGTGTCGTCGGCGATCGGCGGCGAGGACGTCGGCGAAGTGATCGCGGGGCGCGAGCGTTTCCCGATCAACATCCGCTATCCACGCGAGATCCGCGATTCGCTCGAGAACTTGCGGCAACTGCCGGTCGTCACCGCGCGCGGCGCGCAGATTCGCCTCGGCGACGTCGCGCGTGTCGCGATCGCCGACGGCCCGCCGATGATCCGCAGCGAGAACGCACGGCTGTCCGGCTACGTGTACGTCGATCTCCGCGGTGTCGACCTGAGCACGGCGGTTCGTGCGATGCAGCAGGCCGTCGCGCGGCAGGTCGCGTTGCCGCCCGGCTATTCGATCGCGTGGTCGGGACAGTTCGAGTATCTCGAACGCGCGGCGGCGACGCTGCGCACCGTCGTGCCCGTCACGCTCGTCGTGATCTTCGTGCTGCTGTTCGTCACGTTCGATTCGGCGGCCGACGCGTTGCTGCTGATGTCGACGGTGCCGTTTGCGCTGGTCGGCGGATTCTGGCTCGTATGGGCGCTCGGCCATGCGGTGTCCGTCGCGACGTCGGTCGGGTTCATCGCGCTGGCGGGCGTGGCGGCCGAATTCGGCGTGGTGATGCTGCTGTACCTGAAGGGCGCGCTGCAGCGCCGGCTCGATGCCGGCGAGCTGCTGACCGATGCGTTGCTGCTCGACGCGATTCGCGAAGGCGCGGTGCTGCGCGTGCGGCCGAAGGCGATGACGGTCGCCGTCGTGCTCGCCGGCCTCGTGCCGATCATGATCGGCCACGGCGCCGGTTCCGAAGTCATGCAGCGCATCGCCGCGCCGATGGTCGGCGGCATGGTCACGGCGCCGCTGCTGTCGATGTTCGTCATTCCCGCCGCGTGGCTTCTGCTGCAGCGCCGTCGTGCGCGAAGCGCGGGCCGCACGCGGCATTCCGATGCAGTTCCTTCCGGCACGAACGTGCCATCCCTTCCCACCGGAGAATCACGATGAAGATGAATCAATTGATCGCTGCTGCAACCGCTGTCGTCGCGCTGAGTGCTTTCGCGGTACCGGCGTTTGCCGCCGGCGAGATGTCGAACATGGACATGTCCGGCATGAAGATGTCGTCGGACGGCGCGGCGGAATCGAACGCCGCGCTGACCGACGCCGAAGTGAAGAAGGTCGATGCCGCGAGCGGCAAGATCACGTTGAAGCACGGCGCGCTGCAGAACGTCGGGATGCCGCCGATGACGATGGCGTTCAAGGCGAAGGATGCGGCGATGCTCGCGCAAGCGCATGCAGGCGACAAGGTCAAGGTGCGGATCGAGAAGGTCGACGGCACGTTGACGATCGTCAAACTCGTCAAGGGTTCCTGATCGGCGGGATGCGGGCGTCGCAGCCGCCGCCCGCATCCGGCGCCGTGAAGCGCGCCGCGCCGACGTATTGGTCGGCCGGCGCGCCCGACCAGCGTTCAACGCGCCAGCGTCACCGCCAGATACCCCGCATAACCCGCGCCGTTCGCGAGCAACGCCCAGATCGCGAGCCCGCGCGTGCGCGCATTGATGCGCAGCCAGGCCGCCGCCGCGAGCGTGATGATCACGCCGGTCAGCACTTCGGGGCGCGGCTCCCACGGCGTCAGCATGATGCCGATCGCCGGCAGCAGCGTGCCCTGGAACACCATCGCGCCGGTGATGTTGCCGAACGCGAGCGTGTCCTTCCGGCGGCGGATCCACAGCACGCTGTTGACCTTCTCCGGCAGTTCCGTCGCGATCGGCACGATGATCAGCGACAGCAGCAGCGCCGACACGCCGAGCACGTGCGACACGCCTTCCACGCCGTGAATGAAGCCCTTCGCCCCGCCCACCAGCAGCGCGACGCCGATCAGCAGTTGCAGCACGATCGTCGCCAGGTTGGTCGGCAGGCCGATGCGCGACAGGAACATCGCGTGCGGCGCCTCGGTGCCGTGCCCGGCGTCGACGAGCCCGGTCGATGCACGGAACGTCATCACGACGTACATCACGTAGAGCCCGACCAGCATCGCGGCGAGCAGCGCGCGCACGGCCCAGTTGTGATGCGGAACGAACATCGCGACGGTCGCCAGCGAGAACGCGGCGAGGAACGTGTTCATGTCGCGCACGAAGCCGGTGCGTTCCGGCGTGATCGTGCCGCGCAGCCCGCGCGTGCGGATCACGGCGAGCGTCATCAGGAACGTGGTGAGCGTCGCGAGCATCAGCGGCGCGCCGAGAATCGCGCCGACGCCGATCTCCTCGTTCACGGCCTGGTTCGACGTGCCGCCGGCCAGCGCGAGCAGCGGCACCATCGTTTCGGGCAGCGCGGTGCCGACGGCCGCGAACAGCGAGCCCGTCACGCCTTCGGAAATCTTCAGGCGTTCGCCGAGATGTTCGAGCGTATTGGTGAAGACTTCGGCCGCGACGAGGATCACGACCAGCATGAACGCCAGTTCGACAAACATGAAGGTCATGCGGCACCTCCGCAGGCAGCGGTGGCGTGGGCAAGGCGAGCAGGGAGGAACATGGGGACTCCGTGGTCGGACGCTGACGAACCATGACACATCCGCCGACGTCCGACCAGGAACGACGCGATGTGCCGATGGTCTCGCCAAGCCGATCAGGCTGAACGCGCCACGGCCGCAGGCCGAGTGTGTTGACGCGTTCGCTTTCCGGGGGCGGAAAGCAGGCTACTCCCCAAAGACGGAGAGCAGTCTAGCCGAGCGGTTTTCTTTCGACAAGCCTTCGTCTCGAAAAAAATATACCCCTCCATCCTATAGGGGCAGCCTTCCGGATATATACTCCCCTACCCTATACAGGAGCCATCGATGAGTCATACCGTCCGCGAGAAACAGAAGCTGCTGAACCGCGTGCGCCGTATCAAGGGACAGGTGGAAGCGATCGAGCGGGCGCTGGAAGAAGAGCGCGGCTGCAACGACGTGCTGCAACTGATCACGAGCTGCCGTGGCGCGATGAACGGCCTGCTGGCCGTCGTGCTGGAAGACCACATCCGGTCGCATCTCGTCGATGCGGACACGCCCGATGCGCACGAGGGCAGCGCGACCGAGCAGCTGATCGAGGTCGTGCACAGCTATTTCAAGTAACCGGATGCAAACATGAACGAATTCGACGGCGCGGCGGCGGGCGGCGCGCACAGCCACGCATTTCTGGGCGCCGCACACGCGCGCAACGAGCGGAAGACGTGGATGGTCATCGGCTTGTGTACGGCGATGATGATCGCCGAGATCGTCGGCGGCACGCTGTTCGGCTCGCTCGCGCTGGTCGCCGACGGGCTGCACATGTCGACGCATGCGGGCGCGATGCTGATCGCCGCGCTGGCCTATACCTATGCGCGCCGGCATGCCGACGATCCGCGTTTCGTGTTCGGCACCGGCAAGCTCGGCGACCTCGCCGGTTTCACGAGCGCGATCGTGCTGGCGATGATCGCGGTGCTGATCGGCTATGAGGCGATCGCGCGCCTGCTGGCGCCGGTGCCGATTCACTTCGGCGAAGCGATTCCGATTGCGGTGCTGGGGCTTGCCGTGAACCTCGCGAGCGTGTGGCTGCTCAGCGGCGACCACCATCACGGGCATGGTCACGACCATCACCATGCGCACGGGCACGACCGCCACGATGACCATGATCATGACCACGACGACGCGCACCACGCGCATCATGCTCACGGTTCGCACTCGGCCGCGCATCACGACCACAACATCCGGTCGGCCTACGTTCACGTGATCGCCGACGCGGCCGTATCGGTGCTGGCGATCGTCGGCCTGCTGCTCGCGCGCGCGTTCGGATGGGTCTGGATGGACCCGCTCGCGGGCATCGTCGGTGCGCTGGTGATCGCCAACTGGGCGTACGGGCTGATGCGCGATACGGGCAGGATCCTGCTCGACGTCAACGTCGATCGCAAGCTGACGGACAACGTCCGCCGCGCGATCGAGGCGCTCGGCGACACGGTCAACGATCTCCATGTGTGGCGCGTGGGCCCCGGGCACATGAGCGCGATCGTGTCGGTCGAATCGGCCGACACCGCGCGCGATGCACGTTTCTACCATGCGCTGGTCGCGGGCTTCGACGGCGTGTCGCACGTGACCGTCGAAGTGCTGACGCCCGCGAAGGCGGCCTGATCGTGGCCGTGAAATCGCCGTGTATCGAGCTGTGCGCGTTCGACGGCCGCACGGGCTTTTGCGTCGGCTGCCTGCGCACCCGCGACGAGGCGCGCGACTGGAAGAAGCTGACCGACCATCGCCGGCACCAGATCCTCAACGACCGCACGCGCCGGCAGGCGAAACTTCGGCGCGATACGGCGGAATAGCGAGCGCGCACGCACGGCGTGCGGTCGTGTCAAGGGACTGCAGTAGCATCACAGGCATTCGACATCTGGATCCCTGAACCGGAGCGACCCATGCAGACCGACTCATCGACCGGCATTCTTCGGCAGATCCCACGCAGCGTGTGGGTGCTCGGCTGTGTCAGCCTGCTGATGGACGTGTCGTCCGAAATCATCCACAGCCTGTTGCCGATGTTCCTGATGGCGGGGCTCGGCGCGAGCGCGACGACGATCGGCCTGATCGAGGGGATCGCCGAGGCGACGTCGCCGGTCGTCAAGGTGTTCTCCGGCACGCTGAGCGACTATCTGCGCAATCGCAAATGGCTCGCGGTGACCGGCTACGCGCTCGGCGCGCTCAGCAAGCCGCTGTTCGCGATCGCGCCGACGATCGGCGTCGTGGTGACCGCACGCATCGTCGACCGCGTCGGCAAGGGGATTCGCGGCGCGCCGCGCGATGCGCTCGTCGCCGACGTCACGCCCGTTCACCTGCGCGGCGCCGCGTACGGGTTGCGCCAGTCGCTCGATACGGTCGGCGCGTTCCTCGGGCCGCTGCTGGCCGTCGTCATCATGCTGGGGTGGCGCGACGATTTCCGCCTCGCGTTCTGGCTGGCCGTGATCCCGGGCGTGCTCGCCGTGGCGCTGCTCGCGTTCGGCATCGACGAACCGGCGCGTGCGCCGGGCGAGCCGCGCGTCAATCCGATCCGCCGCGAGGTCGTCGCGCAACTCGGCGCCCGCTACTGGTGGGTCGTGGCCGTCGGCGGCGTGTTCGCGCTCGCGCGTTTCAGCGAGGCGTTCCTGGTGCTGCGCGCGATGGGCAGCGGCGTGCCCGTCGCGCTCGTGCCGCTCGTGATGGTCGCGATGAACGTCGTGTACGCGTTGTCCGCTTACCCGTTCGGCAAGCTCGCCGATACGACGAGCCACACGACACTGATGGTGGTCGGGCTCGTCATGCTGATCGCCGCCGATATCGTGTTGGCGCACGGCGCGCACTGGCCGGCCGTGCTCGTCGGCGTCGCGCTGTGGGGGCTCCATATGGGCATGACGCAAGGGCTGCTCGCGACGATGGTCGCGCATGCCGCGCCGGCCGAATTGAGAGGGACGGCGTTCGGCGTGTTCAACCTGGTCAGCGGCATCGTGACGCTCGTATCGAGCGTCGTCGCGGGCTTCCTGTGGGACCGGGCCGGTGCTGCTGCCACGTTCTACGCGGGGGCGGTGTTCAGCGCGGCGACCATCGCGCTGCTCGTGTGCGTTCGCACGTCGTTCGGCACGGTGCAGGATCGCTAGCCGCACGACGCGGCGGCGCACGCGCTAACGATCGGCGCCGCGCGGAAAATAAAGCGCGAACGTCGTGCGCCCGTCGCGGCTCGCGACCTCCACCTTGCCGCGATGCAGCTCCATGATCGACTTCACGATCGCGAGCCCGAGCCCCGCGTTGCGCGCCGCGCCGTGCCGCGACGAATCGATCCGGTAGAAGCGCTCGAAGATCCGCTCGACCTGTTCGGGCGGAATCGCGGCGCCGCGGTTCGTGACTTCGACGACCGCGTAGCCGCGTTGTACGGACACGGCCAGCTCGATCGTCGACGCGGCGTCCGCGTGTTCGAGCGCATTCGACGCGAGGTTGCTGACCGCACGCCGGAACAGCGTCGCGTCCGCGACGACCGGCGCTTCGCCATGCACGTCGATGCGCACGCCGGCCTCGTCGGCCAACGCCTGGAAATACGACGCGAGGCGGCGCAGTTCGCTGCCCGCGTCCAGTTCGGCGGTCTTCAGGTGCTGCCGCGCATTGTCGGTGCGCGCGAGAAACAGCATGTTCTCGATCATCCGCTGCAGCCGTTCGCATTCCTCGATGTTCGATTCGATCAGCGCTTCGTATTCGTCGACGGTGCGGGCGCGCGACAGCGTGATCTGCGACGAGCTGATCACGTTCGCGAGCGGCGTGCGCATGTCGTGCGCGAGATCGGACGAGAACTGCGACAGCCGCACGAACGCGCGTTCGAGGCGGTCGAGCATCCGGTTCACCGACGTGGCGAACTCGCGCAATTCGACCGGGCCGCCGCGCGCGTCGAGGCGTGCGTTCAGGTTGTGCGCCTCGATGCGCGACGTTTGCCGGCCGAGGCTTTCGACCGGGCGCAGGCCGCGCGACGCGACCGCGTAGCCGAGCGCGCCGACCAGCAGCGCGCCGACGGCCGCCGCGAGCCAGATGTCGACGCGATAGCTTTCGAGCAGCGACTGCCGATCGGCCGCGGTGCGCGCGAGCGCGACCTCGATCGCTTCGCCGGACGGCAGCGTTTCGCGCGCGTACACGCAGCGCGACGTGCCGATGCCGGGCGGCGCGCACGTGAACGGCCCATCGGCGCTGCCAGCCGGATGCGGCGCCGAGATCACCGATGCGAGCGTGTTGCCGGCTTCGTCGGAATGCTCGACGAGCGGCTCGTGTCGCGCATCGTAGATGCCGAGATAGACGCCCGGATGCGACAGCAGCACGTCATGGAACACGGCCGGGTCGGCGCGCAGCGCGGCCGTCGAGCCGCTGGCGCGTGCCAGTTGCAGGAACTGGTTGAGCTTGGCGGAGATCTCGATGTCGTCGCGCCGCGTCAGTTCGGCGGACAGCGAACGATAGAGATACGCGCCGGTCAGCGCGAACACGAGCGCCGCGACGGCGGCGAACGCGAGCGTCAGGCGCCGCAGCAGCGAATACGACGCGGGGCGCGCGGTCACGAACGATCCTCGAGCACGTAACCCATGCCGCGGATCGTGTGGATCAGCTTCTTCTCGTAAGCGTTGTCGATCTTCGCGCGCAGGCGCTTGATCGCCGCATCGACGACGTTCGTGTCGCTGTCGAAATTCATGTCCCAGATCTGCGACGTGATGAAGGTGCGCGTCAGCACCTCGCCTTCGCGTTCCGCGAGCAGCTGCAGCAGCGCGAATTCCTGTGCGGTCAGGTCGATGCGGGCGTCGGCGCGCCGCACGCGGCGCTTGAGCAGGTCGATTTCCAGATCGGCGACGTGCAGGATGTCGCGCACGTTGCGCGGCGCGCGCCGCAGCAGCGAGCGGATACGGGCGAGGAATTCGGCATACGCGAACGGCTTGAGCAGGTAATCGTCGGCGCCGAGTTCGAGCCCGGCGACCTTGTCCTCGATCGCGTCGCGGGCCGTGAGCAGCAGCACGGGCGTCTGCTTCTGCGCACGCAGCCGCCTGAGCACCTCGAAGCCGTCGAGCTCCGGCAGCATCACGTCGAGCACGACCAGGTCGAAATCCTCGTGCAATGCGAGGAACAGCCCGTCCTTGCCGTTTTCCGCGACGTCGACCGTGTAGCTCGCCTCCGTCAGGCCCTTCCGCAGGTAGGACGCCATCTTGGGTTCGTCTTCGACTATCAGTATCCGCATGGTGAGGCAGGCTGTCCGTGATTCCAGCCGGTCAGTGTAACGCCGGAGCGTACGGTGTCGCGCGTGCGCGCAGGATGACCGGCGGATGACGGAATTGTCATGAAAAGCCGGTCATGTTCCGGCCATGCCGTCGTCACCGCGGCGGCGATAAGCTGCGACCGTCTTGTCCCCGGAGCGCGCCGTCGCGGCGCCGCGATGGCCCGAACGATCGCTGTCTGCCCGATTTCGCATCCATGTCGTACTGGCGCACATTCCTCGTCGTCGTGTTGCTCGCGCTGAGCCTGCCGATCCAGTCGTTCGCGGCTGTTTCGATGCAGTGCGCGAGCGTCGCCGCGCCGCATGAGGAGAAGGCGTCGCACGCGATGCCGGCCGCGCAGGATGGTCATGCCGATCACGGCGGCCACGCGCGGCATGCGTCGTCGTGTGTCGCGTGCGTGTCCTGCTGCTTCGGCACGGGCATGTCGGGGGCGCCTGCGGTGCCGGCCGCGGCGAGCGGCGGCGTCACGATCGTCGCGCCGCCGCCTTCGGCTGCGGACGTGTCGTTCCTGACCGGCGGCATCGACCGGCCGCCGCGCCGGATGCCCGCCTAGTCCCTGCCCGTGGCCGACCGGCCGCGATCCGCCCTCTACTCCGGCGGCCGCCTCAGGCGCGCCGGACGACTTACGACGAGACATGTTCATGCGATTGATCATTGCGGCGCTAATGGGCGCGGCGGCCCTCGTGCCGTCGCTCGCGCCCGCGCAAACCCCGTTGCCCGATCCGGCGGACGCCGCCGCGTCGGTGCCGGACGTCACCGTGACGTCCGCGTTCGACGGCTACCGGCCGTATCGGGACGATGCAGGTCCGGGCTGGAAGCAACTGAACCGGGACGTGACGGCGCGGCCCGCGAAAGGGCGTACGACCGGCGGCGCGGCCGGCAACGGCGCGGCCCATTCGATGCACGGAGGGGCCGCGCGATGACGACGTTCGCGATATCGCCGAGGATCGGCGCGGCCGTGCTCGCGCTGGCGTTCCTCGCGGGCTGCACGACGTTTTCGAAGGACGGCGGGTTCGACGCCGTGTCGTCCGCCGCATCGGCGCGCATCGGCAAGGACGCGGTGGTGGTCAGGACCGACGCCGACCGCGAAGCCGTCGACCGGCGGACGAAGGAACTGCTCGGCAAGCCGCTGTCGATGGACGACGCGGTGCAGGTCGCGCTGCTGAACAACCGCGGGCTGCAGGCGTCGTACGCGGAACTCGGGCTGTCGGAGGCCGACCTCGTGCAGGCCGGCCGGCTGCCGAACCCGCGCTTCGCATTCAGCCGCACGCGTGCCGGCGACGGCGAGCTGACGCTCGGCCGCACGTTCTCGGCGAACGTGTTCGCGCTGCTGACGATGCCGCTTGCGACGAAGATCGAGCGCCGCCGTTTCGAGCAGACCAGGCTGGAAACGGCCGATGCGATGCTGAAGGTCGCGGCCGATGCGCGCCGGGCCTATGTGGAAGCGGTCGCCGCCGAGCAGGCCGCGAACTATGCGCAGCAGGTGCGCGACGCCGCGAGCGCGGCCGCCGAACTGGCGCTGCGCATGCGGCAGGCCGGCAACTTCAGCCGGCTCGACTACGCGCGCGAACAGGCGTTTCATGCCGACGCGGTCGCGCAGCACGCGAAGGCGCGCCAGCAGGCCGTCGCCGCACGCGAGAAGCTCACGCGTGCGATGGGGCTGTGGGGCGAACGCACGCGATACGCGCTACCCGAACGCCTGCCGGATTTGCCGAAGGCGCGCCCGGATCTGCCCGATCTCGAACGCTTCGCGATGCGCAACCGCCTCGACATCCAGGCGGCGAAGCTGCGGACGCAGGGCGTCGCGTCGTCGCTCGGCCTGAGCAAGGCCACGCGTTTCGTCAACGCGGTCGAGCTCGGTTACGTGAACGACTACGAGACCGGCAAGGGCCACGAGCACGGCTACGAGATCAGCGTCGAGATTCCGCTGTTCGACTGGGGCGGCGCGAAGGTCGCGCGCGCCGAGGCCGTCTACATGCAATCGGCGAACCTGCTCGCGAAAACGGCCATCGATGCCCGCTCCGAAGTACGCGAATCGTACGCGGCGTACGTGACGAGCTACGACGTCGCGACGCACTATCGCGACGAAGTCGTGCCGCTGCGCAAGACGATTTCCGACGAACTGCTGCTGCGCTACAACGGGATGCTCGCGAGCGTGTTCGAGCTGCTGACCGATGCGCGCGAACAGGTCGGCGCGGTCAACGGCTACATCGACGCGCTGAAGGACTACTGGCTCGCCGAAACCGATCTGCAGATGGCCGTCGGCGGCCGGTTGCCGTCGTCGGGCGCCGCGCCGCGCGCACCGCATGACGCCGAATCGGCACCCGCATCCACATTCGACGCCGACGCTGCGCCGCAGCCGGCTTCCACCCCCGCGGCGCCATCGGCGCCCGCCACGCAACCGCATCCGGAAGGTCATTGACATGGTGTCCCGTCGACAATTTCTCAGCGGCTCGGGCGCCGCGCTGCTTGGCGCGGCGATGGTCAGCCGGGCCGGCGCCGCGTCGCTGCCCGACGCGCCGACGATGGCGAAAACCGGCACGCAGCCGCCGCTCGTGCCGCCCAACGGCCGCCCGTACACGCCCGTCGCGACGCTGAACGGCTGGTCGCTGCCGTGGCGGATGAAGAACGGCTGGAAGGAATTCCACCTGACGGCCGAGCCCGTCGTGCGCGAGATGGCGCCCGGCATGAACGCGAACCTGTGGGGTTACAACGGCCAGTCGCCCGGCCCGACGATCGAGGCCGTCGAAGGCGACAAGGTCCGCATCTTCGTGACCAACCGGCTGCCCGAGCACACGACGATCCACTGGCACGGGCTGCGGCTGCCGAACGGGATGGACGGCGTCGGCGGCCTCACGCAGCCGCATATCCCGCCCGGCAAGACCTTCGTCTACGAGTTCCAGCTCGAAGCGCACGGCACGTTCATGTATCACCCGCACGCCGACGAGATGGTGCAGATGGCGATGGGGATGATGGGCATGTTCATCGTGCATCCGAAGGATCGCGGCACGATGCCGGTCGATCGCGATTTCGTGTTCCTGCTCGCCGCGTACGACATCGATCCGGGCAGCTACACGCCGCGCGTGAACGAGATGACCGACTTCAACATGTGGACCTTCAACTCGCGCGTGTTCCCGGGCATCGATCCGCTGCCGGTGCGCGCCGGCGACCGCGTGCGGATTCGTTTCGGCAACCTGACGATGACGAATCACCCGATCCATCTGCACGGCTACAGCTTCGAGGTCGCGGGCACCGACGGCGGCTGGATTCCGCCGGTCGCGCGCTGGCCGGAAGTGACGGCCGATGTCGCGGTGGGCCAGATGCGCGCGATCGAGTTCACCGCCGATCGCCCGGGCGACTGGGCGTTTCATTGCCACAAGTCGCATCACACGATGAATGCGATGGGCCACCAGGTGCCGAACCTGATCGGCGTGCCGCAGAAGGATCTCGCGAAGCGGATCGGCAAGCTCGTGCCCGACTACATGGCGATGGGTAGCACGGGCGGCGCGATGGGCGGCATGGAGATGCCGCTGCCCGACAACACGCTGCCGATGATGACCGGCACGGGCCCGTTCGGGCCGCTGGAGATGGGCGGCATGTTCACGGTGCTCAAGGTGCGGCAGGGGCTCGGGCGCAACGACTATCGCGATCCGGGCTGGTTCCGGCATCCGAAGGGCACCGTCGCATACGAATACACCGGCGAATTGCCGGATAGCTGAAGCAGCATGCGGCGGCCGCACCGAGGCGGCCGCCGGTTTCCATTCACTGACACGGGAGTCGACACGATGAAGAAGGGACTGGTTTTGATGGCGACGGGGTGGGCGCTGGCGTTGTCGGCCGCGTCGCACGCGGCCGGCGACATGACCGGCGGCACGGCCGGCATGGACATGAGCGCGGATGCGAAGCAGGGCGCCGCGGCGTCGAGCATGTCGCACGGCGAGATCCGCAAGGTCGACACGGCGGCCGGCAAGCTGACGATCAAGCACGGCCCGCTGGAGAACCTCGGGATGGACGCGATGACGATGGTATTCAAGGTGAAGGACCTGGCGATGCTGTCGCAGGTGAAGGCGGGCGATACGATCGACTTCGTCGCCGAGGACGTGGACGGCACGCTGACCGTCGTCGAACTGAAGAAGCCGTGACGCGGAGCGCGAACATGACGATTTCCACACGCAAGCGGCTGGCCGGCTTCACCGCCGCTGCCGCGCTCTTCGCGATTGCACCGGTCGCGGCGTCGGCGCACGGCAAGCTGGAAAGCGCGGTCCCGGCGGCCGGCAGCACGATCGACGCGGCGCCCGACATGGTGCGGCTCACGTTCAACGAAGCTCTCGAACCGGCGTTCAGCACGGTGAAGGTGTCGGATGCGAGCGGCAACGCCATCACGCAGGACAAGGCGAAGGTCGACGCGTCGAACCCGCGCGTGATGACCGTCGCGATCCCGACGCTCGCGGCGGGCGCGTACACCGTGCAATGGGCGGCGATGACGGCCGATGCGCATCGCACGAAGGGCACTTATACGTTCCGGGTGAAGGGATGAACGACGGCGTCGTCGGCCTGCTGCGGCTTGGTGCGGTGACGATCCAGAACGCCGGGTTCGCGGTCGTCGTCGGTGCGCTGCTGGGGCGCCGCTGGCTCGCGCGCGGCGCGTCCGCATGGCAGCACGGTGTCGGACGGCGGCTCGTCGCGACGCTGCGCATCGCGTCCGTCGTATCGCTGCTCGCGAGCGTCACCGCGTTCTGGGCGCACTGCGCGCTGATGAGCGAAGTGTCGCTGCTCGACGCGGGCCCGGCGGTATGTTCGATGCTCGCGGGCACCGGCTTCGGTCATGCGTGGCTGGCCGGCACGGCGTTCATGCTCGTCGTCGTGCTGCTGTCGTTCGCCGGACGTGCGAACGACACGCGGTTTCCGTTCGCGATGGCGGCCGCGCTTGCCGGTGTCGCGCTGGCGCGCAGCAATGGCGGCCATCCGGTCGACGCCGGGCTGTTCAGCGTGCCGGTGTGGATCGACTGGCTGCATCTGCTGGCGATCAGCGTGTGGATCGGACTCGTGCTCGTGACGACGTTCGGCGTGATGCCGCGGCTCGCCCGCATGCCGGCGAGCGAACGCATGACGGGCGCGGCGTTCGTGCAGTCGCTGTCCGATGCGTCGACCTGCGCGTTGATCGTGCTGTTCGCGACCGGCGCGTACAACGGCTGGCGCGGCGTCGAGACGCCGGCCAACCTGCTCGCGTCGACGTACGGGCAGATCCTGCTGCTGAAGCTCGCGCTCGTGCTGCTTGCCGCGATGCTCGGCGCACACAACCGCTTCTTCGGGATGCCGACGCTGCTGCGCGCGTTGAAGGACCCGGCCGCCGCGATGCCGGCACACGCGTTGAAGCGGTTCTGCACCGTGCTGCGAGTCGAGGCGGTCGTGCTCGGCGGCGTACTGATGGCGGCGGCCGTGCTCGTGTCGAGCGCGTTGCCGGGGACGATCTAGCGGCGGGGCTTCGGCGCCGGAAGATGGGGTGCATGGTCGGGGCTTGACCGGAGGACACAGGGCGATCGCGGCGTGATGACGACCATTACATCGGCCTGTCTCGCGATTACCAAAAACTGTCACCGAGCGCCGCTAAGCTTTCGCCACCCTCACAACCGGGATTCCCGCCATGCGCTCGACAATCCGCCTGTTTGCCCCGCTATTGCTGCTCCCGACGCTCGCCGCGCCGGTGTGCGCCGCCACCGCCGCACCCGTCAGCCCGAATTGCGGCGGCAGCACGACGCCGATCGCCGATATCCAGGGGGCAGGCGCGCCGTCGCCGCTCGCCGGTCAGAACGCATCGATCGAAGCGGTCGTCACCGCCGATTTCGGCGGCACGGACGGCTTCGGCGGCTTCTTCGTCCAGCAGGCCGACGCGCAGCGCCGCAACCAGCCGGGCGTGTCCGAAGGGCTGTTCGTCTATGCGCCGAAAGCGCGCGCGAAGGCCGGCGATCTCGTGCACGTGACGGGCAAGGTCGAGGAGAAATACGGGCAGACGCAGCTCACGCTGTCGGGCGCGATCGCGGTGTGCGCGAACGGCCAGACGGTCACGCCCGCGACGCTCACGCTGCCGGTCGACAGCCCGAGCGCGTTCGCCGCATACGAAGGGATGCTCGTGCGCCTGCCGCAGACGCTGACCGTCACCGACAACTACGAACTCGGCCGCTACGGCAGCGTGATGCTCAGCAACGGCCGCTTGCGGACGCCGACGAGCGTCGTGCCGCCCGCGCAGGCGCAGACGCAGATCGACGCGAACGCGCGCAACCGCCTGATCCTCGACGACGGCTCGAACAAGCAGAACCCGGCAACCGTGCCGTATCCGGCGCCGGGCCTGTCGGCCGCGAACACGCTGCGCGCGGGCTACACGGTGCGCGACGTCGAAGGCGTGCTCGAAGTGCGTTACGGCGCCTGGCGCGTGCAGCCGCTGCCCGGCGCGGCCGCGCCGGCGTTCGACGCGCGTTCGAACCCGCGCACCCAAGCACCGGCGCGCGATCCGAAATCGAACCTGCGCGTCGCGTCGTTCAACGTGCTGAACTATTTCAACGGCAACGGTCTCGGCGGCGGCTTCGACGATCCGAACAACCGCGGCGCGAAGACCTTCCAGGAATTCCAGCGTCAGGAAGCGAAGATCGTCAGCGCGCTGAAGGCGATCGACGCCGACGTGATCGGCCTGATGGAAATCCAGAACAACGGCTACGGCGAACTGAGCGCGGTGCGCCAGCTCGCGGCGAAGCTCGGCAACCACTGGCGCGTGGTCGATCCCGGCACGTCACGGCTGGGCGGCGACGCGATCGCGGTCGCGCTGATCTACGACAGCCGCAAGGTCGAACCGGTCGGCCGCGCGGCGACGCTCGCGATCGACGACAAGAACCGTCAGCCGCTCGCGCAGTCGTTCCGGCTGATCAACGGCAACAAGCAGGCGCTGACGGTGGCCGTGAATCACCTGAAGTCGAAGAACTGCCCGGATGCGGCGAACGACGATCTCGACCAGGGCGATGGCCAGGGCTGCTGGAACCCGACGCGCACGCGCGCGGCGGCGAAGGTGGCCGACTGGCTGGCCGGCAACCCGACGGGCGTCAAGAGCCAGGGCGTGCTGCTGATCGGCGATTTCAACAGCTACACGTACGAAGACCCGATCCGCGCGCTCGAATCGCGCGGCTACCGCAACCTCGTCGCGCGCTGGATCGGCGCGAATGCGTACAGCTACGTGTACAACGGCGAAGCCGGCTATCTCGACCACGCGCTGGCGACGCTGCCGCTCGCATCGCACGTGAAGGCCGTGCACGAATGGCACATCAACGCGGACGAGCCGCTCGCGCTGCAGTACACGCTCGCGTACAAGTCGGCGGAGCAGCAGAAGACGTTCTACGCGGCCGATGCATATCGTTCGTCGGATCACGATCCGGTGCTGATCGATATCGCGCTGCCGGGCGGCGGGAAGTAATCGCGGTTCGAGTCTTGACGACGGGCGACGTGCGGCAGGCAATACCGTACGTCGTCGCTTGTCCGGGAACACCGTTTGAATGCCGGGTAAATAATGCCGTGAAGAATTAATCGAATCGGTATTTTATGGATGACGCAGCGCACGGCGATGCTGCGATTGAAGCGTGATTGAAGCGAATCGAATCATCGAATGACGCGCGCACGCCGCGGCATTGCATTAATCGATCGGCGATAATAAAAATGAAAGAATAATCCTGTCGATTTGAAGGCTTTGAATGCGCTTGTCCAAGACGGGATAGGCTTCCGCGTTATGCCGGAAAAGCAAAATATTCGGTGCGGCATTACCGATGAAGCACACGCTGCCAGAATAATCCCGCTTTCTTTCAGATTCCAGACACTGTCCGCCCTTTGCATCATTGCGGGATTTTTAATATCCGAATGATCTTTGACAACGCGGCGCAGCACCGCCTATTTTTGTGGTGTCGTAAATTTAGTCATATAAAAGTTGGCCAAACTGCAGGGGGCGCGTCCGAGCACCATTCTCGCCAGCAGTTTGCTGTGTCTGTATCAAGTTCAGTCTCTGAGAAGTCCAATCCCCAACCGCCGACTGCCGACCGTGCAACGCGAGTGGCGGGACGGCCTGCGCGTGTCGCAGGCGTTGGCGGCCTTTGTGACGCGGTATCCGAAGCCAAAGGAAAGAGATGAAACCAGACAGGAGCAGTACCGGCAGCCGCCGTGTTCGTCGCGGCCGGCTGGCCGGGCTCGGTGCATTGTCGGCCATGACGCTGGCGCTCGCGGCGTGCGGCGGCGACGATTCGTCGTCGGTCGGCGCGTCGAGTCTCGCGCAGGCCACCGCGAGCCAGCAGGCGAGCGCGCAGGCGGCCGGCACCCAGGCGCCGGCGGCCAACCAGCCGTACGTCGACCCGGTCGCGTACTCGATGAACGCGACCGACGGCCTCGCGCCGTCGCAGGTGTCCGAGAAGGCGGCCGTCATGCATTACCAGTGGACCGGCGGCGGCAAGACGATCGACTACACGACGACCACCGGCCACCTGACCGCGCAGGACGCGAACGGCAATGCGGAAGCGTCGATGTCGTATGTCGCGTACACCGCGCCCAGCACGAACGGCAAGCCGCGCCCGGTCACGTTCGTCTACAACGGCGGGCCCGGCTCGTCGTCGATCTGGCTGCGGCTCGGCTCGTTCGCGCCGACCCGCGTGGCCACGCCCGATCCGCTGTTCGGCAACAACTGGCCGAACTACCCGCTCGTCGACAATGCGGAGAGCCTGATCGACACCACCGACCTCGTGTTCATCGACCCGCCCGGCACCGGGCTGTCGGAAGCCGTGTTGCCGAACACCAACCAGAAGTACTGGGGCTCCGACGTGGACGTGAACATCATGCGCGACTTCATCCAGCGCTACCTGAACGTCAACAGTCGCGGCACGTCGCCGATCTACCTGTACGGCGAATCGTACGGCACGCCGCGGACCGACATGCTGGCGCTCGCACTCGAATCGGCCGGCGTGCACCTGACGGGCATCGTGTTGCAGTCGTCGATCCTGAACTACTTCGCGGATGCGGTGGAAGCGGTGGCGATCACGCAGTCGACCGAAGGGCTGCTGCTCGATACCGATACGGTGGCCGGCTACCTGCCCGGCTACGCGGCGGTCGCCGCGTACTTCAACCAGGTGTCGCCGGCGCCGGTGAACCAGGATCTGTACGCATTCCAGACGGAACTGTTCACGACGCTGATCTACAGCCAGCTGCAGAAGTACTCGCAATCGTGGGTGTTGAGCCAGCTCGGCATTCCGGATGCGCTCGGCACGCCGGTGTTCCCGAGCGATGCGACGCTCAGGCTGTGGTCGATCCCGTCGAGCCTCACGCAGCAGGCGCTGCGCGGCTACTTCAACGCGAATCCGTTCGGCACGAGCCTGCTGCCCGGCACGACGATCGGCCGCTACGACGGGCGCGTGTCGTTGCCGAACTCGGACCCGCGGCTGCAGACCGACGGCGATCCGTCCGACATCCTGATCTCGCAGCCGTTCACGAACGCGCTCGCGACGCAGATGCCGGACTACCTCGGCTATACGGCCCCGAACGCGACGTACCTGCCGCTGAACGACAACATCATCGGCGTCTGGGACTTCTCGCACGACGGCCAGCCGATGCCGGACACGATCCCCGATCTGCTCGGCGCGCTGCAGCTCAACCCGAAGCTTCGCGTGCTCGCGGAGAACGGCTACCACGATCTCGCGACGCCGTTCTTCAACACCGAGAAGCAACTCGCGCGGCTGCAGACGGTGAAGGGCCTGAATCCGAAACTGCAGGTGAACTTCTTCCAGGGCGGCCACATGACTTACCTGGACGACGTCGCCCGTCCGCTGATGAAGCGGGACCTGCAGACGTTCTACAAGGGCGCGCGGATTCCGACGGCGCTGACGCTGCACACGCTGCCGCCGCCGTGGCCGGATGAAAACCCGCCGAGCGTTCCGACCGGCAGCGTCCCGGGCGCGACGGCCGCGACGACGCTGGCGGCGGCCCCTTGAGCGACGGCGTCCTTGTCGAAGGAACCCACTCTTCATCCATTGAATGCGAGCGATCATGTCCCTAATCCAATTGATGCGGCGTATGTCTCCGTTGATCGTGCTCGGTGCCGCGATGAGCAGTGCCTACGCGTTGCCGCCGCAGGCGGTGGCGCCGGTGAAGCTGCCGCACGGCGGGCGCGGTGTCGACGGTCCGTTCTTTCCGGCCACGCGCGCGGCGCCGGTGTTGCCGTCGACCGGCGCGGCGTTGCAGCAGCAGGCGCAGCAGCGCGTCGATGCGCGGCTCGGCGCCAATACCGTGCTGAGCAACGGCGCGGCCGTGACGAAGGCGCAGGCGCAGAGCAGCGGGCTCGGCTTCGTGTCGAAGCACTTCGACGAGATCGACGCGAAGCACACCGGCCGCGTGACGATGAGCGATGTACGGCAGTTCATCCGGCAGCGGCAGGTGCAGGCGCAGCAGGAACAGCAGGACGAGTGACGTAGTCGGGCAGGGCGGCGGCCGGCGCGATGGCGATCGCACCGGCCGCCGCCTATTCGGCTGCGCGGGGGCGGGGTCGCCCGGCTTCCGTTGCATGTTTTCATCCCGCATGCCCGAGGAGTCGGGGACGTCCTATCCCGTGCGCGACTTCTCGCGTCGCGGTCCGAAGCGCGCGCGATAGTCGCGCGGCGAGATGCCGACGCGTTTCGAGAACGCACGCTGCAGCGCGTCCACGCTGCCGAATCCCGAGCGTTCCGCGATCCGTTCGAGCGGCCAGTCGGCCCGCTCCAGCAGCGCCTTCGCGCGCTCGACGCGCGCTGCCAGCACGTACTGCGCGGGCGATAGTCCGGTCTCCTTGACGAAATGGCGCGCGAACGTCCGTTCGCTCATGTGCATGCGGGCGGCCAGCGCGGCGACGCCGAGGTCGGCGGCCGGATCGTCGGCGATGTCGGCGAGCAGCGACCGCATGCGCGGCGTCGCCCCGGCCTGGATGTCGAGCCCGACGCTGAACTGCGCCTGTCCGCCGGGACGATGCATGAACAGCACGAGTTCGCGTGCGATCGCGAGCGCGGTCGGCGCACCGCAGTCCGCCTCGACGAGCGCCAGGCACAGATCGATACCGGCCGTCACGCCGGCCGACGTATGGAACGGCGGATCGCTCACGTAGATCGCGTCCGGCTCGATCCGCGCGTCGGGACAGAGCGCCTGTAGCGCCGAGCACTGGTTCCAGTGCGTGGTTGCGCGCTTGCCGTCCAGCCAGCCACCGGCGGCGAGCACGAACGCGCCGGTGCAGATGCTCGCGATGCGCCGCGTGCTCGCGATCCGGGTGCGGAGCCACGGCAGCACGCCGGCTTCCGACGCGGCGTGCCGCAGCGCCGCTTCATCGCCGCCCGCGACGATGATCGTGTCGATTCGTTCCGGCAGTGCCGCGAGGGCGGCCGCGCCGGCGAGCCGCAGGCCCGCGTGCGTGACGATATCGTCCCCGTGTTGCGACGCGAGCGTGAGCCGGTACGGAACGGCGTGAGCCGGAAGATGACGGTTCGCGACCGCGAACACTTCCATCGGCCCCGTGATGTCGAGCGACTGGACACCTGCGAAGCCGACGACCACGACGTCGCGTGCCGAACGGGTTGACTGAGGCATGGCGGAAAGTGCGGTGGAGTTGTCCTTGTGACCGCGAGCATGATCCTTGTAATTTTCCGGACATGCAATCGATCGACACGGGTGGGCGATGCGGGAACGGAAGACAGGCGGCGCGGTGCTGCTCGTATGCGGGCTGCTGGGTGCGTGGGCATGGGGGTGGCCGACGCGGGCGATGGCGGAGGACCCGCCGGCGGCGGCCCGGACGCTGACGATCGGCATGCCGAAGGCGGGCCGCCCGCGGCCGCTCGTTGCGATCGTCGCGGACAACGCCGGAACGGAGACGACCGATTTCATCGTGCCGTACGCGATTCTGAAGCGCTCCGGTGCGGTCGATGTCGTCGCCGTGTCGGCCGACGAAGGCGCGGTCGAACTGATGCCCGCTCTGCGCGTGCTCGCCGATACCACGTTCGACCGGTTCGACGCGACGGTGCCCGCGGGGGCGGATGTCGTGATCGTTCCCGCGATGCATCGCGCGGACCGGCCGGCCGTGCTGGCCTGGCTACGCAAGCAGGCCGCTGCCGGCGCGACGATGGTGGCGATCTGCGATGGCGCCGAGGTGCTCGCGAACACCGGCCTGCTGCGGCATCGCACCGCGACGTCGCACTGGTATTCGCGCGAGCGCCTGCGTCGCCGCTTCACCGAGACGAAATGGGTCGACGATCGTCGCTACGTGATGGACGGCAACGTGATGACGACGACCGGCGTGTCCGCATCGATTCCCGCTTCGCTGGCATTGTTGAGCGCGCTGGCCGGGCCGACCGCCGCGCGCGACACGGCGCGCGGCCTCGGCGTGCAGGCATGGAGCGATGCGCACGACGGCAGCCGCTTCGGGGTGACCACGCGCGCGGTGGCGATCGCATTGATGAACCGCGTTGCGTTCTGGCGGCACGAGACGTTCGATCTTCCGGTCGAAAGCGGGTTTGACGAGCTGCCGGTCGCGTTGAGCGCCGACGCGTGGGCACGGACCTGGCGCAGTGACGTCGTCGCGACGGCCGATGCGGGCGTGGTCGAGTCGAGGTACGGGCTGCGGTTGCTGGCGCAGCCGGCCCATGGCCGGCACGCGCGCGTGACGACGTCGGCCGGCTGGCGGGGCGAATCGACGCTTGCCGGTGTGCTCGCGGATATCGCGGCGCGCTACGGCGACGCCACATCCGGGTGGGTCGCGTTGCAACTGGAGTATCCGGAGTAGCGCCCGCCGCGCTTACTTCACCCATTCCGCGAGCCGCGGATCGGGATAGGGCAGGAGATCCTGCGACGCGGTGGGCTCGGCCACCCATTTCTCGCCGTTCCAGTGGAAATCGGCCTGCGTTTCCGATCCGTGGCCGTTCGAGCGGATGGCCATGGTGCAGGCAGCCTGTCCGGGGTACGTCGGGTTCTTGGCACCGATGCAGGACCCGAGAAACACCATGACGTCGCCGAGGCCGAACCGCTCCTGCATCGCATAGGTTGCGTCGAGGTCGGAGAGCCGGTCCGGCACCGGCGTCGCGTCGCATGCAGCGACGCTCGCGGCCAGCAGCAGCGCGGCGGCGCGGCCGGCGCGCCGCCAGTGGCACGGGCCGTGGGCGGAAGGTGCGTCAGCGTCGGCGCGCTGCCGCGCGCGGGCATGTGACGGGCGGGGCATTCGGCGTCCAGCGGATGAACATGGCGGCCATTGTGACGGATTTCGCCGGCCGCCGCGACGTTCGCCAGGAGATCGACATGAAGCTGCCGTGCCTCGACGTACCGCTACCCGGCGCCAGCCCCGACGCGGCGTGATGGCGGCTCGCGTGCCGCGTGCGCGAACGCCAACGCGCGATCACCGTCATCCTGAACGGCCCGCCGTGTTCTGCCGCATGGCGAACGCGCCGTTCGCGTCGTCGAGCGCGAAGCCCCTCACGTTGAAATGCCCGAGGTCGAGCGACCCGCCGCGACCGCGCCCGGTCATCAGCGTCACCGCTGCCGTTGGGTACATCCATTTGCCGCGCAGCGTGATGTCGGGGACGCTCAGGCCGTCCGTCGTGCAGACAGCCGGTTCCACAGCATGCCGGAGCGGCTCCCGCTGCGGCAATACGCGAGCACCGGCTTGGGCAGCGTGTCGACCAGTGCGCCGAACGCGTCGACTTCCGCGTCGCCGATGCGATCGCGTTCGACCGGTAGGTAGCGCGCGTCCATCCCGAGTTCGCGCGCGGCCGCGGCGATTTCCTCGAACGCCGGCTGGTCGTCGCCTTCGCCATCCGGCCGGTTGCAGATCACCGCACGGAAGCCGGCATTGCGGATCGCCTTCAGGTCGGCCGGCGTGATCTGCCGCGACGCGGTGAAGCCGGTCGCCGCGGCCGCGCGACATTGCTCGATCGCCCGCGCGAAACAGCCGATCGCGAAGTCGACGTCCTGCTCCGTCGTGAACCGCCCGAAACTGATGCGCACGGTGCGACCGGCCGTTTCCGCATCGAGGCCGATCGCGGTCAGCACGTGGGACGGCGCGCCGCTGGTCGAATTGCACGCGGAGGTCGACGACACGGCGAGCGCATCGCCGAGCATGAACGGGAAGAAGCCCGGCGCATGCACCGTCAGGCTCAGCGTGTGCGGGATGCGGCGGGCGGCGGCCGCGTTCTGCGTGACGTCGCCGAGCGCGAACAGCGCGTCGGTCAGCCGTGCGCCGAGCGCCGCGATTCGCGCGGTCTCGCCGTCGAGTTTTTCCGCGGCGAGTGCGCACGCGACGCCCATGCCGACGATCTGATGCGTCGCGAGCGTGCCCGAACGCAACCCGCGCTCGTGGCCGCCGCCGTGAATCTGCGGTGCGATCCGGCTGGCGATCTCGCGGCGGACGAACAGGGCGCCGATGCCTTTCGGGCCGTACACCTTGTGGGCGGACATCGACATCATGTCGATGCCGAGCGCGCGCACGTCGATCGGCGTCTTGCCGAGCGCTTGCGCGGCGTCGACGTGGAGCAGCGCGCCGGCGGCGTGCACGATGCCGGCGATCGCGCCGATGTCGGTCAGCGTGCCGATCTCGTTGTTCACGAGCATCAGCGACACGAGGCCCGTGTCGGGGCCGATCGCGGCCGCGACCGCGTCGGCGGTGATTTCGCCGTGTGCGTCGGGCGTCAGGAAGGTGACCTGCGTGCCGTGCTTCGACAGGTTCGCCATCGTGTCGAGAATGGCCTTGTGCTCGAGGCGGCTCGTGATCAGGTGGCGCTTGCCGGTCGCGTTTTCCGCATAGCCCTTCAGCGCGAGGTTGTTCGATTCGGTGGCGCCGGACGTCCAGACGATTTCGTCGGCATCCGCGCCGATCAGGGCGGCGACCTGCGCGCGGGCGTGCTCGACCTTGTCTTTCGCGAGCCGGCCGGCGGCGTGCGAACTGGAAGCGGGGTTGCCGAAGATGCCGTCGAAGCCGAGGCAGGCCGTCATCGCTTCGATCACGCGGGGATCGGCCGGGGTGGTGGCTGCGTAGTCGAGGTAGTGCAGCGGGGTGGGTTCGCTCATGTCCGTCTCTTGCTGATTGCGTAGTGACGGAAATGATACGGGGGACAGAAGGGAAAAAGGATCCAAAGTTGGCTGGCGATTCAGCTCGATGTGGAATAACGTTTTCTCTGTTTGCGAAATGAGGGAATTTGTTTCTCGGTGGGCCCGGCCGTGCGCTGAGGCGCCGGCTTGACCGGCGGGTTTGGCCTGCCGCGGACGGCCGGGTCGCACGGAGAAGCGCCGCGGGCCGGCATGGCAGCTGGCCATCGCCTGCCCGGGTTCGAGCCTGCCGGCGCCCGGCGGCACGTCGGGTCACGCGCGCATCAAGTCTCGATGAGATTGAGAAACTGCCGCACGCGCGGGTGCGTGCTCGCGGTAAAGAACGCATCGGGCGTCGTGTCCTGCACCACCACGCCGTTCTCCATGAACACCACGCGATCGGCGACGTCCTGCGCGAAGCGCACTTCGTGCGTGACGACGAGCATCGTCATTCCGTTGCCCGCGAGTTCCCGCATGACCGCGAGCACGTCTTCTCGCAATGCCGGATCGAGCGCGGAAGTCGGCTCGTCGAACAGGATGACTTCCGGGTCCATCGCGAGGCCGCGGGCGATGGCGACGCGCTGCTTCTGGCCGCCGGACAGTCGCGCCGGGTATTCGCCGGCCTTGTGCGCGAGGCCCACGCGGTCGAGCAGGTGCAGCCCGCGCTCGAGGGCTTCGCTTTTGCGCACGCCCTTGACGCTCACGAGCCCCTCGATGACGTTTTCCAGCGCGGTGCGGTGCGGAAACAGGTTGAACGACTGGAACACCATCGCCGTACGCTGGCGGATGGCCTTGATGCGTTTCTGCTCGTCGCGCGACAGCGCGGTGCCGCCCGCACGTTCGATTTCGATGCCGCACACCGATACCTTGCCCGCATCGGGCAGTTCCAGAAAATTCAGCGAGCGCAACAACGTGGTCTTGCCGGAGCCGGACGGCCCCATCAGCACGACCACTTCGCCGCGTGCGACACGGAAGTCGACGCGCCGCAGCACGACGTTTTCCCCGAAGGACTTGGCCAGCCCCTGAACGACGATGGTATGCATAGGTGTAGTCATTGAAAGCGCCGCGACACGCGGCCTTCGAAGATCGTCTGGACGATCGTCAGGATCTGGTTGATGACCCAGTAGATCAGGCCGACCATCAGGAACATCTCCATGTAGCGGAAGGTCGACGCGCCGACCTGGTCGGCCACGCGGGTGAGTTCGACGACGGTGATCGTGGACGCCAGCGACGTATCCTTGATCAGCGCGATCATCCGGCTGCCGACGGGCGGGATCGCGATGCGCAGCCCCTGCGGCAGGATCACGCGCCACATCATCTTCCAGTAGTTCATGCCGAGCGAATGCGCGGCTTCCCACTGGCCGCGATCGACCGCGTTGATCCCGGAGCGGAAGTTCTCGCTCAGGTACGCCGCGGAGAACAGCGTGAGCGCGAGCAGCGCGGCCGGTACCGGGTCGAGCGTGATGCCGTAGCGCGGCAGCCCGAAGTAGATCAGCAGGATCTGCACCAGCAGCGGCGTGCCGCGAAAGATCGACACGTACGCGAACGCGATGCCGCGCAGGAAGCGGATCGACGACACCCGCGCGAGCGCGACGGCGAGCCCCAGCGCCGAGCCGAGCGCGAACGACGCGAGGCCGAGGAACACGGTCATCGTCACCGCGCTTTCGAGCAGCGGCAGCGACCGCACGAAGAGATCGAACATGCGTCACTCCTTCTGCGCTTTCGCCCGCGCGATGTTGCCGACCATGTCGTAGGTCGGACCGACCCAGCGCTTCGCGAGCCGTTCGAGCGTGCCGTCGGCGGCCATGTCGTCGATCGCCTTGTCGACGGCGGCGAGCAGCGCCGGTTGTCCCTTCGCGAGCGCCGGCGCGGACAGCTGATAGATCAGCGGCTCGCCGACTTCCTTGACCGGCAGGTGATTCACGTTCGCGTATTTCATCCCGCCGAAGTGGGAAATGATGACCGCATCGAGGCGGCCGCTGCCGAGATCGTTGAACACGAGGCCGCCGTTGTCGTACGCGCGAATGTCGGCGTCCTTCAGGTGCGCGCGTGCCCAGGTTTCGTTCGACGAGCCCGTGGTCACGCCGACGCGCTTGCCTTTCAGGTCGGCCTGCCCGTGAATGTGGGTGTTGTCGGTGCGCACGAAGATCCGGAAATCCTCGACGCCGTACGGTTTCGCGAAATCGACCTGCTTGCTGCGCTCGGCCGTCGGCGTCAGGTCGTTCATCACCAGATCGTATTTGCCGGCCTTGAGCCCTTCGACGAAGTTCTTGTACGCGTCCGCGACGAACACGACCTGCTTCACGCCGATGCGCTTGCCGACTTCGCGCGCGACTTCGACGTCGTAGCCGGCCGGCTGGTTGCGCTCGTCCAGCAGGCTCCACGGCGGGCTGCTCTGCGTGTTCGCGACGCGCAGCGTGCCGCTGCCGCGCGCGGCAGCGAGCAGGTCGGCCGCGCCGGCATCGAGGCTCGACAACGCGAGCGCGCCCGCGATGCCGAGCGTGGCCAGGCCTCTGGCCAGAACGCGGGTGGTCTGAGGGTTCATGGTGTCTCCTTGAGTGGTGGCTTGTTCCGCACGGCGGGTGTGTACGAGCGCCGCGTTACGCTGCGTGGTTTCTGACGTCGGTGAACGCGGCGAGCCCCGTGTATAGATCGTCGATCAGCAGCTCGGGGGCTTCGAGTCCGATCGACAGGCGCACGATCGGCTGGTCGGTCAGCGGGAACCGGCGCTGCGCCTGCAGCGGCGCCGGGTAGTACGCGGCGAGGCTGTGGACGCCGCCCCAGCTCGCGCCGATCGCGAAGTGGCGCAGCGCATCGAAGAACGCGGTGAACGCGGCTTCCGGCGCGGGTTCGAGTATCAGCGAAAACAGGCAGCCGTTGCCGGAGAAATCGCGCTTCCAGATCGCGTGCCCCGCGTCGGACGGCAGTGCGGGAAACAGCACCTGGCGAACCGCCGGATGCGATTCGAGCGCCTGCGCGACGCGCAGCGCCGCCGCGCTTTGCGCATCGAAGCGCACCTTCAGGGTGTCGAGGCCGCGCAACACGAGGAAACAGTCGTCGGGGCTCGCCTGCTGGCCGAGGATGCTCTGCGTCTCGCGCAGCGTCTCGTAGTAGCCGAAGTCGTTCATGCTGATCGCGCCGAGCAGCAGATCGGAGTGACCGCCGAACAGCTTCGTGGCCGCTTCGACGCTCAGGTCCACGCCATGTTCGAGCGGTCGAAACGCGAGCGGGCTGGCCCACGTGTTGTCCATCATCGTCATGATGCGATGGCGGCGCGCGACGTCGACGATCGCCGGCACGTCCGGCATTTCCATCGTCACCGTGCCCGGCGATTCCATGCAGATCATCCGCGTATTCGGTTTCACGTACCGCTCGATGTCGGCGCCGATCGCCGGTTCGTACAGCTCGACGTCCACGTCGAACAGCGCGAGCCATTTCTGCGCGAAGGTCTTCAGCGCGCCGTAGCACGCGGCCGACACGAGCAGGTGATCGCCGCCGCGCACGAAGCCCATCACGGACGTCATCAGCGCGGCCTGCCCGGACGGCGCCAGCACGCAGTGCGCGCCGCCTTCGAGCACGGCGATGCGGCGCTCCAGTTCGCGCGCGGTCGGCGTGCCGGTGATGCCGTAGCTGTAGCCGTCGGGCTGGCGTTCCTTGCGGCGGGCGAAATCGTCGAGCGAGTCGAATACGACGGTCGAGGCACGCATGACCGCCGGCGACAGGCTGCGGAACGGTTGCGGAGGGAGCGGCGGGGTGGTCGTCATGATGCGGGTCGGGACTCCATGGCTGGAAACGGGATGACGAGCAGTTTTACTTTCGCGCCGGTTTGCAGCAACATCGGAAATAATTAGGTTGATAAGCCGGAGTTATAGGTGAGCGTGCGCGATATCGAGGTGTTCCGGGCGGTGATGAACGCCGGCAGTACCAGCAAGGCGGCCGGCGTGCTGGAGATTTCGCAGCCGGCGGTGAGCCAGTCGATCCGGCGGCTCGAGGGCATGGCCGGGTTCCGCCTGTTCGAGCGCGTGCGCAGCCGGCTCGTGCCGACGCAGGAGGCCGTCGCGCTGATGCGCGACGTCGACCGGTACTTTCTCGGCTTCGAGGTGATCGAACACCGGATCCGCAGCCTGCGTTCGTATGGGTTGGGGCGCCTCGCGATCGCGTCGCTGCCCGCGCTCGGCACCGGCTTCCTGCCGCGCGTGATCGCGTCGTTCGACGCGGCGGCGCGCGACGTGCAGATTTCGCTGCAGGTGATGAGCTCCCGCGAGGTTCACGAGAAGGTGTCGGCCGGGCAGGTCGATTTCGGGCTGATGTCCGACGAGATGTCGATGGCCGGGCTCGAGCACTCGTCGTTCGTCAGCATGCCCGGTGTCGCGGTGATGAATGCCGCGCACCCGCTGGCGGCGAAAAGCGTGATCAAGGCCGACGATCTGTCGCAGGCGCCGTTCATCGCGCTGAACCCGGAGGACAGCACGCGGTTGCGGCTCGAAACGCAGTTGCGCGGGCTCGGCGTCGTGCTGAAGCCGCTGGTCGAAACGCCTTATTCGCATACCGTGTGCGAACTCGCGCTGGCCGGCGTGGGCGTCGGTTTCGCGCATCCGTTGGTGGCGCTCGACTTCGCACAGCGCGGGCTCGTGGTCCGGCCGTTCGACGTCGATGTCGCGTTTACCGGCGTGCTGGTGTTTCGTCCGGGTACACCGATGTCGGAGAACGCGCGCGTGTTTCTCCAGCACATGCGGATCCAGCTGGAGGCCGACCGGCATGCGCTGGCGGCGTTGTCAGGCAGGAAGGGGCGGGGCAGTGCGCGGG